>CALZJV010000482.1 GCA_945787595.1 uncultured Desulfobacterales bacterium
TTACATCAAAAACTCTATCGATCCCAACTTCCAAAACCCGTGTGACACACCCATTTTGAGAAAAATATTCAAAGACCGCAAAGCACCCCCATGGCCTATCTTCGAAAAAGAGCAGATCGATGAAATCATTTTCAAAACGACCAATCCACGCAATCGTATCATGCTTGAGTTGATGGCCCGTGGCGGCATGCGCGTCGGCGAAGTTCTCAAAATCAGACCCATTGATGTTCAGGACCGTAAAATTACATTGCCTGATCCGAAAAGCGGTAAGCAATCTGAGGTGGTATTTATTCCTCAAAAAGTGGCTGACCGCTTAAAGGATTACATCAAAGAAAAAGGCATTGAACCAGAGCAACGAATCTTTCCAATCACCTATAATGCAGCTCGGGTGATGGTCAGTAAGGCGGGAAAAATGGTGGGTGTTAAACTGCGGCCGCATGATCTCAGGCGTTTTTGTGCAACCTATGCTTCTCGCGCAGGTACGCCGATTGAGATAATTTCGAAGATACTGCTCCGGCACGTCCATCTTTCGACCACTCAAAGATACCTAGGAAAGATCAGCGATACAGAAGCTTTGAAATGGATTGAGAACCTTTACGGCTAAAATCAAACCGGGGCAATGTCTTTTTGACTTGCCCCGGTCAAGATATCATTTGAGTATCTTTAAATTTAAAACACGGTAATCATTTTAGATATATAGCAGTAAAACCACAATTCAGTTTTCCGATCAGTGATCTTGGATATCACAAGTTTTTATGGCCTCTAATAATTCACCCGTTGATTCTCAAACAGGAATACCATCGATATAAAATGAAAATTGAATTTCATCCAATTACGATTTGATATTCTTTCTATTTCAATTTACTAACCTCTAAGCTTAAATTCTTTACCTCTATATTTAACTGTTATTCTTCCATTTGAAGATAATGTGATGTCTGTTATTAACTCACTTTCATTAATGGCAGTCCCTCCTGTTACTTGTATAAAAGAAAGAGTATCTACTATTCCCGCAGCAAGAAATGTAACAACAGCGTCTAAATCCAGTTGATGACCAACTCCATGAATTCTAATAGGTCTATTTGGAACTTGTTTTTTGACAAAATGATAAACTCTCATAATACCTTCTAAGTATTCTCTGGCGGTCTTTTCAGGCAAAGGTCCGGTAAGAGTTGTTCCATCTTCAAGAACAAGTTTCCCTTGAGTTTCTATCCAATCATGGAGGGAAGCACCATAATCCCCTCCATATTTTTTAAGTAATTCTTCAAAATAACTTGCTTTATTGCAATCAATTGTCCATCTACCTTCGAAAGCATAGGAAAGCTGTTTTACCAACAAAGGGTATACGAGGACTATCTTCTTATCAGGATTTTCTTTAATTATCTCCTTAATAGTTCTTATAGTATTTCCTCTTTGTACAGATAACTTTGTTTTAGTCAAAACAAACAAATCATCTCTACTTTGCGCAATTCTATCAAATTCATCACCATATGCATCCGCAGTATGTCCCGTTCTTGTTTGATCTGATTTTGCAAGGATGAATAAGACAGTATTTGGTGGTGCTGCTTCCAATGCAGGAATCAATTCTTCTCTTACAGTCATATGAGCTTGTTTTACTCCTTTTTCAGTAACACTAGGATATTTCTTAGAAAGTGGGTTATCTGGACCACTATATCTTGCAGGGTTTGCATGACGAGAGAAATTAAGTGAATCCGGAAACTCTACTATCTTTCTTGTTTCGTCAAATCTCATTTTTTACTTTCCTTTAGATTTCTAGACCGTTGCCTTAAGAACCGGGACTGATGATATCACAAATTTTGGTAGACCCTGATAATTCCAACTCTGTTATCTGAAATCTTAACGGGAAGGGTAAATGGCCCGCGTCGTCGCGGGTCTGCTTGACCCCCTTGTTATGCGGTATGACTGCTTGGCGTCTTATGGCATCTCTACTTTCCACCCACTATGGACATTCGCCCAGCGATCTCCCAGGTTCGCGCTGGAGTCTCAAAGTGTCTTGGCAAAGGTCATATGCGATAAAGAGTTACCGCATTGTCATGAAACAATCTTGACCTCTCAGTTTCCGAAAATTCATCTGTTATCCGGAAAAAAGCGGTCCATATGTCGAAGAAGCTGCGATATGCACGGTCAACCGGGAAATTGCTTGCGAACATGCAGCGCGATGGACTGAACAACTCGATCGTTTCACAGACAAACGGTCGAATACGTTCCTCAGTCCATTCAGGATCGAACATGCCAAAGCCAGATATCTTGACTGAAACGTTTTCGCAAGCAGCTAGAGCATTCATACCCAACCGCCACTCGTCAAACCCTCGATCATTCGTCATGTCGGGCCAGCCGGTGTGGTTTAACAGAATCTGGACATTCGGGTAGTCGTTCGCCAAATGCGCAGCATCCTCCATTTGTGTAGGGTTGATCTGCATGTCGAACGAGAGCCCAAGGTCCCCTAAATGTCTGAAATTCTCACGCCATTTATATTCACGCATGTATGGCTCGGCTACCCAGCTAAGGACTTGGCGGATTCCTCGGACGTTTGAGTACCGAGAGTGCGCAGCGACTGTATCTGCGAAACTGTCGGCCATTAGATCCGCAAATGCTACGATGCCGTGCGGGAATCCCCTGTTATCGGGATTATCGGCGAACGCCTGTACCCACGCAGTTTCTGCTACGGCTTCAGCAGGATCGGGAAGTGCTTCGACATGGACTGACTTTACAAGGTCAAAATCCCGAGCGTCATTCCAATAATCAGAAAGCTGGTAACTCCTGGGGTGACGAGGGTGATCCACTATCCAAGGATAGTGAATCACTTTGAGATCCCAAATATGGTGATGCGGGTCCGCGATCTTTTGGCGTTTGCTCATGGCCCTATTAATTTATCGATTGTCACGCACGTCCTGCTATGATGGAACAGTCTATTTGTGGCGGGATGCGATTTCCAGCCCAAATTCTGGCCGTTTCCCGCATTCTAATGCCACCGCGTAACCATGGATCATCAAGTCATTTTGCCCTGATAATATGATATTAAGCATGTTTTCGGGCAAATTAATCCAAACTAAAAATACAATTGAGATATATGAAACAGCCCGCACCAGCGGCAAACCGCAAGCGTAGCTATTTATTTGTCCTACTGACTGCGCTTGCTAGGCGGCATTACTGAACGTCGAGATGGCTATAGTTCTTTACTCACGCTGCCAAAACGTTTTTTGCTATCTCGTCTAGATGGACATTCCAGGTGCCACAGCAACCGCCCCAGATATCCATGTGAGGGTAGCGCCTCGCAAGGTCTCCACAGAGTTTTCCAAGTTCTACTGGATCACCATCTTCGAGATGCCCAATTTGGCAGAGTGCAATCTTTTCCATTTTTGAAGCATTTGGTCGAACTCCCCTTACTCGGTTGATCCAGTCACCTTGCTCAATTGCTGGTTCATACTCCACCGGATGGGAACAATTAATCGAATAAAACTCCGGAGACTGATTTGTTTCAGCTTCAATGGTAGTAATTGCCTCTGCTAAGCTTGGCCCTGAATTAAGTTTTGAGGTGCTGTCTAAAGATAGTGATATACCAAGTGGGACTCCTATTTTGGCTGCTGCTCTAGCGACACCGATGGACTCTGGAATATTGTTAAATGTAGCTGCTAGCGCTAAATCAACATCCGCTTCTTTTAATGTTTCGAGTTGGACGGAATGATAGTCCTCTGCTTCGTTCTCAGTGATGGTTTCATTCCGGTCATAAGCATCACCTCGGGGTCCAATTAGACCCTGGATTAAAATTTCAGGAATATCTGAAGCGTATTCCTCTGCTATCTCTCTTAAAAATGCTATCGATTGATGATTTGCTTCGGCCAAACCATCCGGGGAATAACCTAGCAGCTCACCCCAATCCGGGCTTGCTCGATAGTCAAGGCCTCCCATGAGAGCACACATTCCGTGTTTTGCAGCAACATCCAGGTAACTTCGATACATCCCTCTCATCGTTGATACGGCATCTGGATTATCAAGCAATGGGAACACGGCAAACTGGGGTAGTTCAAAACCGTACTTGTACATTATTTCAGTTTCGATACCGCCCTCTGTGAGATAAAAGCGTCCTTCTTGTTGGGATGGGAATGTTTTTTCACCAGCCATCCTCTCACCTCCTTAGCTTGGTTAAAGTTTACGGAAAACCAGGTTCTATTCGAGCAGGTATGATCGTTTCAATTCAGAGGATAGGGTCAGAGGGATAGGTGATTCCTGTTCAAATTAGAAATGATGCCCACTAATAACACAATGTGGTAGTTCATGTCAAGCTAAATTTCTGGATTTTATATCGATTTTAGCTTGGAGGGATAGGTTTGCGAAAAATTTCTGACTCAGTATTTTATTTTTTTTTGGGTCTAATTCTCCACAGCTTGCTGCGGTAAAATCGACAAAATCAGTGGAATGATACTCCACGATTTGCCTCAGGGCAGTTCATTTGTGTCATGGATAGGTTGGGGAGCAATGGAAGCCGAATCAATAATTTTGCCGCAATTTTTTTTGAATCTAAGACTGTAAAAGAACAAAACTTTTCGCTGTGTGTGGATTGCACTTTCAAATCCACCAAAAAATTGCATCGTGATATTTTAGATTTGCTGGACAAATCTAAATTCTAAGGGGAGTATATATTTCCCCTGGCTAACCCACATAAAGGTCAATTTTGGATTTCGTGCCTGAATCGAACCTGTCGAGTACGCTGATATTATTGTGTATTTGTTCTGGTAACACACAACCGGTCCGTCCATTTTTGCAATAAATCACAATTTTTGCTGGGCGGCTTGAATTTTAAGCGCAGTTTATGGCCGGATTTTGAGGCGGGATTCAGATATAGGATTCGGGCCGATTTAAATCCATAAAGGGTGAAATCAAAATGTCGGATTCACCCCTACCGGTTGGGATATAATTGGAGTATCCCAATGCTTTTGCGCGCCTGATTGATGATTTTTATCACAGCAATCACGATTTATTGCGTGAGGGTATACGTTTACTTATGTCCTCAATGGACTTATCTATCTGTTTTAATTGGGTATATCGCTGATGAGTCTGGAAGTGAATATCTTATATGAAAACAACATGTTACAGTTTCATTGGAGACATAATTATGTGAGTATAAGCGAACTGGTATATCCATCTGACCTACTAGTACTCCTATAATTCTTTCATAGTACTAGTATGGTAAGATCCATATGGGGTCCAACACCCCTCAAAGTATTTTGTTCAGAATATGCTTGCTCAAAATTCATACGGCTCATACATGTACCTCATATTCGCTGTGATAATATCACAATTATAAATATTTTCAAGAACTTATAATATGCCATGTCTCTAACTGCCATAACCCATAGAATATATGAAACATTTTTTTTATTTGACTGCACTCATTTCAGCCATTTTTTTAAAATGAGGAAACTGGACTGCCCATGTCTGCCAGTATAAAAATAGTTGAGAGATGGACATCTCAGAGCGTGTGGGATGGAAAAATTTGCAGCACTAGATGTGGCGAGGTATGTTTTTTATAAAAACCGGCGAGGTACTTTTTTTTAAAATTGCGGGGTAAGCGAGGTATGTTTTTTTATTGAGCGGGGTTTTGGCGGGATACTGGCGGGGTATTTCAATTGTTGGAGACCTAAGTTTACA
>CALZJV010000483.1 GCA_945787595.1 uncultured Desulfobacterales bacterium
GACGCTGGTGGCACTTCCGCTTTGTGCCACCAGCGGACATACGGTGCGCCACAACATCAGCTGCAATGTGGCACATCGAGATGCCCGTGGAGGAGCCGTCCACAGCATCAAAAGCGGACGCTCCGACGGCCTGGGTGCTAATTGCCGAACATTGTGGGCCAGTCCGGACAAGATCTCGGTGGCCAGTGGTCCGGTATTGGTCGGAGAAGGACAGAGCTCCCCTAAAGGGAACCCGTCACTTGTCCACCCCGTTCACCACCCAGACAAGTACGACTTGCCCGCATGATGGCCGCCACAGGTCAGAGATTCAATAGCCCATCTATTTGCTCGACTGCATCGATAAGCCGGTCCGCGTCGTCAGGCTCGACCTGATGTCCCCGCCACTTTTCCGTTGCGTCCACGAAACCTTCCAGGTCCAGCGGGTCCTGCAAAAAACCGAGAAGCTTCTTCTCCACGCCAGGGCTCAGGCTGAGGCCGATCAATCCGTTCACGAGCCGATCGAGTAGGTCGTCCACGTCGGGAGTCGCTACGAACAATCCGCCAGAATTGAAGTCGGTAAAACCCGCTCGAAATCCAACTTGACCCAAGTTGTTGAAACCGCCAAGAGAAAGAGGCAGCCGGTGACGAGGTCCGATCGTTCGGAAATCACCGGGTAGCACTTCGAGCGTATCTCCGAGACCGACCACGAAGCTCGGACCGCCGAAGAAATTCTCGGTCCATACGCTCAGGCCGGGGCCAAAGGTGGTCGTCACCAGAAACGCCGTAAGGCCCTTGTTGTTTAACTCGACGTTCCGGAATGAGAAGAAACTCGCGCCGGGAAAGCCCGGTGCCGGGTCCCCTTGTTTCACGACAACATGCAGGGACGAGGATTCCTTCCAGATACCCGAGAAGAACGGCGCGAAACCGGTGAAGGCCACTTTGCCGGCGTCATTGAGTTGCGGAGCGCCGAATCCGGAGAACAGCACACCGCCGGTGCCAGGCGCCGCGTCGCCCTCCAAGGCAACCAAAACCAGACCCTTTCCCGGGCTTTCCTTCCAGACACCATCAGTAAGCGAACTGATAGATGGGCCGTTTATGTAAGCTCTGAAGGCCGTTCGGTCGTGCTTGTTGATCGAGCCGATGAAGAACGTGCTGGTGAATGGAGGATCAATCCCGAACACCGCGCTATCGACACCCGGAGCATTGTCGCCTTCCCGAACCAGCAAGTTCAAATCGCCGGCCTCTTTCCAGATACCCGAATTATTGGTTGCATCGACAAAGGGCCCGTCGAGAAACGCCGCGAACGCGACGTTCCCGGCATCGCTAATCAGGGGGTCGCCAAAGGTCACGATTCCCGAGAACTGAGCGCCGCTTGTTCCCGGCGCTTCGTCCAGTTTCCTTGCCACCAGGGAAAGACCGGAGACCTCCTTCCAGACGCCTTGGTCGTTCAGAATTCCCTCGCCAAGGAGTTTGGCGTTGAACGCTACATTTCCTGAATTGTTGAAGCCCAGGTCGCGCGAGTTGAACACAATCCCGGAACTGAAGATCGCGTTGGTGCCAGGTGCCGGATCTCCATCGCGCACCACCAGGGTCAAGCCTTGGTCTTCCTTGTAAATGACTTCATCGGTAGAACCGGACACACCTTGGAGAAATCCCATGAATGTCGTCGCGCCGACGTTGTTGAGTTTGGGTATTCTTTCGACTTCACTCCTCGGGAAACAGCAAAACGTTGTTCCGGTGTCAGGTGCCGGGTCTCCGGTCCCGTCCTGAGCCGCGAGCACGACTGTCCTGACGGAGAAATCAAGCGCCAGTGCAGGGTTTGAGGCGGCTGGATATACGAGAGAGGCAGCTATGACCACGAGAGTGACCGACTTCAAGATTGTATGCATAGGTTCCTCCATCGCGTCCGCTGGCTCGGCCGCTTCGTGGGCCGCAGGGGCCACCGATTAAAGGATGAACCTCCGGTATCACGGGGTCGCAAACTCGTCATTGATACAAGTCAATTATGGGGAGTTGCCCTCAACTCCATGGGGGTTTCGACGCTCGTCCGTGGCAGTTGGCTTAGGTCCGCTCTGGGTCATTAGCGGACGTCGCGAACAACAATTCTGATGTCCGTTAAACCCCCGAAAGCGGAAGTCACCATCCATGGGGCTGATGTCCGTTATGTGCCAGTAACAGACATGTGCTTGCGGAAAATCTGGCTCACAATACCGACTGCCCGCGCCCGAAATTTTCGTCTCGTTGCAAGAAAGGCCAGCCATGATTTAATATTCAAACCGGACCAATCAGGTGGAGCAGGACACAAACACGGGAAGACAGTCGAAGGTGGATTTATTTATGACAGCGTCCAATACAGAAGGCTCCGACGAAACAGACAAATTCATGGTTGAATGAGATGGAATTAATTCTGGGATTTATTATTTTAGGAATTGCCGCGTGGATTATTTTTATAATTTTTTCTGCCGTCGCGCGTCGGATAACCGGAGCTTCTGAAAAGTCTGCTAAAGGCGAAGGGACTTTCTCCGAAAACATGAGACTGGCGTTCAGAGGTATGGGGCCTTTGGAAGCCAGGATTGTTGATACAACACTGGGAGACTACCTACGCGCGCCTGTCAAAGCAATCGAAGTGAAGGGGCTCTTCCCCGTAAATACGATCCGCCAAGTCGCATTTGTCACTTCGATTTTTGACGAGAGTAGTGGTGAATTGGCGCCGGTATTATCACCGATTGAGATGTACCAGGAGCCGGACAGTACCGTATATCAATATTCCATAAAAGTAGGTCAGGAGGTGTCGCCTGGACAGGGCTTTGGTCACTGGACGCAAACCGGCAGAATTATTCCCAATATTCTACAGCCGCCAGTCGGAGGAGCAAGGCGACTATTTGCAATACTTCGTTTGATCGATATGGATAATATGCCGGTAATCAGGCGTGGCTCCAACGATCCGGACAATGCAGGCATATTATGGCAGGCTGTATTGAGATTTGCGTTTACGTTTGTTGAAAAAGGATACGAAGAGGCTGTCGAACATCGAGATCGCGCGCGAGAATTGTCTGTAAGAATTGGCATGGCGGTCGCAATGGCAGACGGCACGCTGGATAACAGTGAGGGCAAAACGCTTAAAGAATGGATTCTTAAATCAATTTCTCCTTACGCTGACGAAAAACGCGAACACTTAAAAGCCTTATACAATGGCGCGATGAAGGATGCGCATTCATTGGCAAAAAATGGTGAGTTAAGGCTTGGCGAACTTACGAGAGAGCTCAACGAAATTGCTGAACAAGCAACAAAATACGAAACTGTAGAGCTATGCTTTAAGGTTTTGGCGGCAGATGGCGTCGTGCATCCAGAAGAGTTAAAAGTCATAAACAAGGTTGCCGATTCATTGGATCTCGATTTCGATCAAATCAAAAAAATGCGCGATCAAACAATTATCAGTCTCGGTGCGAATGTAGATAGCTAGGTTAGCATTGAAGAATTACTCGCTATCGACGCAGATTGACCTCCCGACTAGATCGCCGAATCCCAGCGCCTAGAGCAGTCCTAACCGCACCTTGTCAGGCACGTCCGCTTCACCCCCAATAGCCGAAGTTGCCGGCTAAATGTCCGCACCTGAGGGAAGAGCGGACCTACGTGCTCGACTGTCCGTTTAGTCGAGAAACAGACATGCAGGCGCCGCACTTATGGGGATATGCCTTTGGGTGAAAGCCCGGCTTTGCCCACGCGCCTTCGGTATTGATCTCACCCCCACGCATTGGCGCCGCGTGGGCCACACCCTGAGACAGCACCTGCGGGCGAGAAACGGCTTGAGACGTGTCTTCGGCACCCGTAGCATCACCGGAGCAAAGCTAAAGGGGGAATGCCGGCCGCCCGGCCCGGCACACTTACGCGAGGATCTCGATGCAACCAGCAAAAGCTCCCACGATCTCCGCCCATGGCGTTGAGATGCCTGTTGTCGGCTATGGCACGATGCTTTTTCCTGAGCCGGACCGCGCGGCGGAGCTGGTCGCCCATGCAATCGATTGTGGCTATCGCCACATCGACACGGCGCGCAAATACGGTTCCGAACAATGGGTTGGTGAGGGCATCCGCGCCTCGCGAATCGTCCGAGAGGAGTTATTCGTCACCACCAAGGTTACAGAGGAAAATGCGCGTGAGGCCGATTTCGCCCGCTCCCTCGACACCAGTCTCAAGACCCTGGGTCTCGACTATGTCGATCTACTCTTGATCCACTGGCCGCAGCCGCGCGTGCCGCTTGACGAAACGCTGGGCGCGCTCGCCAGGGCCAAACGCGAGGGACTGACGCGCCATATCGGGGTGTCTAACTTCACCGTGGCACTGCTTGAAGAGGCCGTTAAGGTTTGTCCCGAGCCGCTGGTCACCAACCAGATCGAGTATCACGCCTATATCCGCCAGGATAAGCTTCTGGCCGCTTGCGCTCGCCATGGGCTTCTCGTCACCTGCCACGTTCCGCTGGCCCGCGGCAAGCTTCTAGACGACCCCGTGATTGGCGAGATCGCGGCGGCCCATAGCCGGACGAGCGCCCAGATTGCGCTGCGCTGGCTGATCCAGCAGCCACACATCGCGGTCGTACCGCGCGCGCTCGAGTTCGGTGAAATCGAGGAGGATATCGCTCTGTTTGATTTCGCGCTCAGCGAGGAGGAAATGGACCGGATCGGCGCCCTGCGCGACAAGAACATTCGCATCGTCGATCCAGAGGTGCGCCGGCCGGTGTGGGATGTGGGCTGAGGCGATTTTCACCCGGGGCTGGCCAAGCGCGAGCCTGACAAGGCCGCACATGTCGCCTTCGGGTCAAAAGCGGCCCTAAACGGCACAATCGCTGATGTCCGTTTAGCCTTGAGGAACGGACCAAAATCCCCAGAAAACGGACATTGGCGCTGGAATGTCGGCTAGAGCGTGATGAGGCTAGATTGAACCGGTTGGCGACGGCGGGAGCGACTATTCCGCCGCTTCGCGCCGCGGCTGCGGATAGAAGCTGTCGTAAAGCTCGGGACGCTGCCACTGCGGTCCGAGCAGCCCCGCCTTGGTCGCGTTGCTGGCGGAGGCACTGACCGTGTCCTGGGTCGAGCGCAGATGGCGCACGCGCTCGAGGCTGACCTCGAGCACCTCTTCAGCCGTGAACAAATTCTGCGTCGTCACCACGATCGCCAGATTCTCAATCGCTCGCGCCCAGATCAGGGTGCGCCAGGTGGCCCACAACCGCTTCTTGTTCATTCCCGCGGGCATGAATATCAATTCGGCGCCCCGCAGTGCCAGCGCGCGGGCCACTTCCGGCATATAGACCTCGCTGCACATCGCCAATCCTACCTTGCCGAAGTCCGTGTCGAAGACCGGGAACTCGTTGCCACACACGTACTGGAACTCCCAGCTCGTGCCTCCCGTGTAGTTCCACGGCCCGTTCGGATGGGTGCGCCGATACCGCGCTGGTTCGCGGCCATCAGGATAAGCCATCACGATCAGGTTGTGGGCGGTGGCGGCGCTTTCGTCGATCGGCTCGATCGTGCCGAACACGACGTGGATGCCATGCTTGGCTGCCGCGCCGGCCAGTCGGGGCGTCGGGTCGTAGGCCGCTGGCATGCGCCAAGGGCCTGGATAGGTTTCCGGGAAGCAGACGAAATGCGCACCCTCGTCGGCGGCGCGAGCGATAAAGTGCAGCGCGTCGGCAACATTGGCCTCGTCGTCACCAGGCCGATGCGCCAGAGGTTGCACGACGGCGATCCGAAAGCTCATCTCAATCCTCCTACTTTGCGCGGTGAGGCACCTTGGCGCCAGTCTAAACCGAAATAGAGATTGAAGCGAATTGGCAATTTTGATCTCGGCCGCGTGCCATCGGGGAAGTGTTCGTTCAGAGTTAACACGAGACCTCGTCGGTTGTCGCGCCAATGTCAGTTTAGCCCCCGGGACCGGACCTAAACCGCGAAAAAGCGGACTTCGGCGAAGGGATGTCTGCGAAGCGCCCGATAACGGAAGTCGCCGGGCAGTGGTGGCACTTCCGGTTTTTGCCATGACCGGACGTTTCTGCCTCTCGTAGTCGAAATGAACTTAGACAGGGTGCCGCCCTCCGCCAAGTCGCATTCCCGACCGTCGGCGCCACCTGGACCGGCCGGCGGCCGGGCTTGCCTTTGGGCAGTTTTACTTCGACAGCTTGCGGCTTGCGTCCACGCATTCCGGAGCCTTTTCAGTAAGTTAAGGCGGATGGCCTGAAAAAAAAACATTTGACGGGTTTCGTCGAGCTCGGCCCATTTGGCCG
>CALZJV010000484.1 GCA_945787595.1 uncultured Desulfobacterales bacterium
AGTATGGCTTTGTGCAACCTAACGGGATCAAATTCAATTTTTTCGTGACTGTATAAGGGATCCCATGGTTCCACAATTACGGCCCCTTTGTCTAAAGGAATCAGCCGGGGAAGGAGGGCCTCGCCCCAGGGACGACTTCCCGTATCTTCTGCCAAATCCTGCAGGTTCTTGTATTGGAGGAGTTCATGCAGCGTAATCAGCGTCGGAGGACTTAAAGGAATTTCCCCGGCCAGGTTGCCTGCCAGGCCCTTTTCGGGGCTGATCCAGAGCCCGTGCGTCGCCTCCCGGTCATCGGGGCGGCAGACTTGTCCGCTAGGCATGGCAGCCACAAAGAACCGGGTATCATAGCGCCGTTTCATCCCCTCGGGAGTAATCCAATGGGACCACCGGAAGAGGGATGATAATCTTAATGTCCAATTTTCGGAAACTGAAAGCTTCTGGAACCATGCGGGGGGAAGACCGGCGGTCAACCGCAATTGGCAAATATGCTCCAAATCATCCGGGGTCGATTCATACCGATAGGCCAGAAAAACCCCTGCTTCTTCAAGTGTCTCGCGAATAGCGGCCACCCCGTAAGCCAAAACCTCTGCGGCGGTGAGGTCTCCGCCCAGCTTCTGCATTATTTCATTGGGGTCCAGATCCGCTCGCGTTTGCCAAAACTCAAAATTTCGGTCTTTCGGATCCACCCTGCCGCCCGGAAAGACATAATTTCCGGCCATAAAACCGCTTTTAAGGCTCCGCCGGATGAGATAGATCTGCAGTTCGCCAGCGAGCTGGCGGGTGAGGATAAGGGTGGCCGCGGGTGTCAAGGTGCGGGGTTTTTTATCTTCATTTTGCATCGAATTTAGGGATGATGCCGCCGACCAAAGACTCGTATATGCGGTATTCCGTTGTTTCGCCTAGCAAGGCATCCACCTGGCTCTGGATCTTTTTTCTTTCCTCACTGTTTAGCCAATTGTTCCAATCTTCGATCGAATTCCAGGTGCTGATCACCAGATATTCACCAGCACAATCGAGACACCTTAATGTTTCGCCGGAGATATAGCCCGGCTGAACGGAAGCCCGGGACCTTAACTGGACAATGCAAGGGGCCAGTTTGCGGGCCTTTTCTTCATCATTGAATGTCCGTCTAATTATTACCTGAACGGCCATATCGTCCTCCTTAGAGTAGATACCCGGGTCCAGAGGGCCCGGCACGGGTTCCTCCCTGAAAGGGAGTGTTGGTTTTATGACAGCTAAGTGCCTAAAGTGACCTAAAATGAGCTAAAGTGCCTAAAGTTAAGGAATTCTATCTTTTTCTATAAACGACAGAGCGAAGCGATACATTAACCCTGGCCCAGGCCGATCACCAGTACGGTATACTCATAAGTTAGGTCTGCAATGACACATGAGAAATAGAATGCACATCTACGAGTCGCACCAGGGCGGGCTTTAGATCACTTATAACTTTAGTTCACTCGACACTTTGAATTATTTTCAAGGCAGAGCCCATTATCTCTGACCTGGCTCTCCGAGCCGGAGGCCCAAAGGACCAGGTTTTGGATACAGAATAAAAATGTAATTTTGTTCATTGCAACGCTGTGTCTTTAACGAGGATCTTCTTTGATATTCTTATCAGATAGTTTTCTTGAAAAAAAGCGAAAATACCATTCAGCAAACCGTATTTAGCATCTTGATGGTCCAATTTTCGTGCAATCGCCTTATTTAAAGGAGTTAAGGCCATTTATCAACCATGGATTACGAGGCCGTAATTTATAGGAAATTTGGCTTAATTTGAAGGAGAAGTGCCCAATAGGTAGCCCACTGGAGAGTTCAGTTTGTATGGTCGCAGGCTTACAGCTAAATGAGCAATGAAAATCAAAAGGGTGGCCTTACAGGCACAACCCTTTAACGAGAGGGAGGCAGATTGATAAATATAGCCCCGCCTGTCTCTCGGTTGCATTACCAGGAAGGGTGGCTCGGAACACGAAGAGCCACCCTTTGGGGAGGTAAGGCAAGATGATGGTTTAGGGAAAGGAGGAAAAAACTAAACCATCTGTTTGTTCGTCGTTCATAAAAACCAGACATTACACCGATATTCGATATTCGTTTATCCCCCTGAAATCTAATCCCAATTCCGGTCAACCTCCTTCCGGAAGCTTGCCCATGATAATCATGCCCAGGACCTCGTCTTTGGTGACGTCTTTGGTCCGCCGGGTTCCAATCAACTTGCCGTTCTTAATGACCGACACACGGTCCGACAGGTCGAATACATCATGCAGATCATGGCTGATCAGAAAAATACCGATGCCCTCGCTTTTGAGCTGTTTAATCAACTCAGAGACCATGGCTGTTTCTTGAGGGCCGAGCGCCGCGGTGGGTTCGTCCATAATTAGAATTTTGGCGTTGAAGTATATCGCTCTGGCGATAGCGACGGATTGCCGTTGACCGCCGGACATATTTTTAACCGCATCGGTGACGTTTTTAAAATTCGGATTCAGCCGGGCAATGACCTTGCGGGCCTCATTTTCCATGGCACGATCGTTGAGTGCGCCATATTTGGTCATAATTTCGCGACCCAAGAACAGATTTCTGGGCGCATCCAGATTGTCGGCCAGCGCCAGGGTCTGGTAAATGGTTTCAATGCCGTATTTGCGTGCATCGCGAGGAGACTCGATGGGCACTTTTTCACCATTGATGCGAATCTCTCCCTCGTCGCAAGGAATGGCTCCGGAAAGCGCCTTCATCAATACGGTTTTTCCTGCACCATTGTGACCCAGAACACCGGCGACCTCACCGGGGTAGAGATCGATGCTCACCCCGTCAACGGCATGAACACCGCCAAATCGCTTGTGGATATTAATCATCTCAACTAGAGGTGTTTGGTTCATGCCGATTCTCCCTAAGGCCTATTTTTGTTGTAAACCACGTCAAACCATACGGCGAGGATTAGAACAGCGCCGATAACCAATTGGCGCATGGCGCTGGAAATACCCAAAAGAACCATCCCGCTATCCAGACTTTGCATGATTACTGCGCCTAAAATAGCGCCGGTGATGGTGCCTTGACCGCCAGCCAGCGAAGTTCCGCCGATAACGGCGGCGGCAATGACGTTGAGCTCGGCCAGCATACCCATGGAATTCGCTCCGGCGTTCAACCGCGCCGTGGTAATCACGGCGGCAACAGCGCAAAGTATGCCCATGACCATAAATACGAGGGTTGTGATTTTTTTAACAGCGATACCCGCTAGTTCAGCCGCTTCAGGATTGCCCCCGATGGCGAACACATAGCGGCCAAACCGGGTAATTCTGGCCAGAAGACTCATGCCCACCACCACACAGATCATGATCAGTACCGGTACGGGTATGCCGCGCGGAATCTCCGTCCTGGGTTTGTAATATGCGTTCATTACCAGAACAAACCCGCATACCAGGGCCGTACCGAAGGACAGGAAAAGCAGCTGGACCCAAAGCGGTTTGACTTTGAACCCATATTTGAGGCAGCTTCTGCGGACCGTTATGGTGTTGATCAGCATCCATGCGATGGCCACAGCGGCCAATATCCAACTCCATGTCGCCCCAATGGAGCCGTCGATGCCGCCCCCCAGGATTTGATAGGTCTTGTCCATGGGGGCCACGGTGCGGCCGTCGGTTACCAAATATGCTGCGCCGCGAAACATCAACAGCCCTGCCAAGGTGGTCACAAATGAAGGAATCCCACGGTATGAAATCCACCAGCCTTGCCACAACCCCACAATCCCGCCAAGGGCCAGTCCGCAAAGGATCGTTAGGGGCCAGTTCCAGACGGCACCAAGGGGAAATACGTGAACTTGCAGATAGGCAATCACCATCCCTGTGAATCCAAGCAGCGATCCAACAGATAAATCGATGTTTCGGCTGACAATCACAAGGACCATTCCCGTCGCCATAATCCCCACGACACTCGACTGCACCGCCAAATTGTACATGTTCCTGGCAGTGAAAAAGATGCCGTCGGTCATGATATTCAGTGTCACCCATATCACAAGCAGGGCGATGATCATGGCCAGCATTCGATTATCGATGTCGACTTGTCGGAGGAATCGCGATAGTACCCTTTCTTTTACTGCTGCCGGTTGCGTCTGGTTAGACATTGAGATCCTTGACGGGTTTGATCTAAAACCTGTTGTCAGAAAATGAAGCTTTATTTTATTCAAAATCGAAAACCTGGTCCTCAGGGCCAGGTCAGAGGTGATCGGCTCTGCCATAGATCAAATCTGTTCAAGGTTTCAGGTGTCAGGTTTAAATGTAATCACCCATATCACCCCTCAGGGGTGGACCAAAGCCGGGCCCTCTGGACCCGGATCTTTACGATATTAAATTACCAACGTGTTGGCTGTCCCAAAGGGGCCACTTTTTTCGAGCGCAGTCTCGGAAACAGCTTAGGTCCTAAAAAGTTATTTTTGTGCTTCTTGTGTAAAAAAAAGGAAAGAGGGTATTCCACAATCGATATGGAACGCCCTCCAAAAAGAGATGACTATTTACATGCGGCAGGTGCCTTGGCGCCCACTACACCCTGGCAAACCACCTGGCTTTTCACCCAGCCGGCGTCGACCACAATGTTCAGATTATCCCAGGTAATGGGAACCGGCTTTAGTAGAATCGCATCCATCTTAACAGCTTTGGGACCGCCGGCCCACTTGATCGCATTGTCGATCTTTTCGCCTTTGGCCAGGGACACGGCGATATTGGCTGCGGCTTTGCCCAGTGCACGAGCGTCTTTCCAAACAGACACGGTCTGGGTGCCTCTGGCAACGCGGTTCAGCGCGGCGTGGTCGCCGTCCTGGCCGGATACCGGCGTGATGCCTTCCATACCTTGAGCAGTAAGCGCCGCCACAACCCCTCCGGCGGTACCGTCGTTGGAAGCCACCACCGCATCAACTTTGTTGTTGTTGGCGGTCAGGATCTGCTCCATGTTCTTTTGGGCGACCTCGGGCTTCCAACCATCGGTGTACTGCTCACCGACATTTTTGATTTTGCCGGCATCCATGGCTTCTTTCAACACCTCAAGCTGCCCCTCATGTAAAAAATCAGCATTTGGGTCGGTGGAGGACCCTTTGATAAAAACGTAGTTGCCCTCGGGCTTGACTTTGAAAACCGCGCGCGCCTGCATCCGGCCGACTTCCTTGTTATCGAAAGTCAGATAAAATGCATATGGATCTTCGATCAGACGATCGTAACCAACGACCGGTATGCCTTCGGCCTTGGCCCTAGAGATGGCCGGAGAGATGGCATCTGCGTCGTAGGCCAGGATAATCAGAGCATCGCAGCCCCGGGCGATTAAGTTTTCAACGTCGGAAATCTGCTTGCTGGAATCGGCCTGTGCATCGGCACTGATATATTTGGCGCCCAGCTTCTCCAGCTGTCCTTTCATAGCAGCCTCGTCCGTTTTCCAACGCTCCTCCTGGAAGTTTGACCAACTCACACCGATGGTCAGCGATTTCGCGCTAGCAGGGCCGCTCACGACAGTCAGAACGGCGACGGCGATAAACGTATAGCCTAAACTTTTTAAAAACCTTTTCATTCTGGAACCTCCTTTTTCTGATGGTTATGGTGCTTAAGGGGCGATGAATAGAAAATTAGGTCTTGGGTGACGTTTCCCCTGGCTGCAATTTATAACAATTAATTTGATTTATAAATTAAAATACAGAAATTACATGGCACATGTTTAAAGATTAGTCAATGCATGCTTAATCGTCACTGTAATTTCGACAACAGCTCCAAGACATTGGCGTGGATTATTTTCTGGTCCTTAGAATCGAAGATGGGGTGGGTTATGGATAAATTGGAAAAACAGCAGACTTAATTTGGCAACAGGAAGTCGAAACCCGCCAAGAGCAGGTACTCTCGATAGGCGAGTAAAAAACAAATTACTTAGGGAGGTTTACGCGCCTGTGGTGCATTCAAGCACTCTCGAACCAACCAATTATTTCAACTCGTTCTGGTCTTAACCCCAATGTTGCATAAACAACATGGCAAAGAGTAGTTAATGGTCCGCTATAATATCCGATATTCTAGTATTTGCACAATTTTCTGGATATCCACCTTTGTGAATTCATCCGACTTCGCTCTTCGAGCTACGACGGGACAAGAAGGAGCTCTGAAGCCCTCCGGCTTTTGCAACGTTAGGGTTAACTTAATAAAGCTCTGACAGTATTCTTCTATAACCAGAACTCAGGGTATCGGCGATTTTTGGGGATGTTGTTTACCAACAGTGCCACAATCAGCATGATGACCGGTCCAACACCAGCGGGGATAAGCGCATAAAAGTATCCAAGATCGTGAATTCTCTGACTGCCGATAACGGCAATCAAAGCGGTAGCGCCGCCCGGTGGATGGAGGGTTTTGGTGGCATGCATGACTCCTATGGAAGTGGCGACTGCTAGTGGGGATGCCAGCCATAAGTGGGCAGGAAGCAGTTTGTAGAAGGTAACACCGATAACCGCTGAAATCACATGACCCCCGATTAGGTTTCTCGGCTGCGCCAGAGGACTTCGAATCGCCCCGTAAATCAATACCGCCGAAGCACCAAAGGAGCCAATGATCATGACAAGATCGGTTTTATCTAGGATAGTAGAATTTATATAAGCAACGGCTGCTATACCTAGAAATGATCCCACCCACGACCAAAAAATCTCGGACACACCGACGGCTGGAGGACTTTTGGTTGTCCCTTTCATTTTGTTGAAATAATCCATTCGGCATTCCTTGTATCTACATTATAAGGTTTCAGATAATTTTTTTGGTCCTCTTTCAGCGGACTAGAAGGTGCCCCCCTGAGTAAGGTGTACAATTAGTAAGTTGTCGAAGGGAGGCGACTGAAAAAGCAGCCAAAAATTCTATCTGGAAGACCATGGATATGATAGCCGGTTGCAACTACAGCAGGCAGGTTGTTCGGAAGATATCGGCTCTCGCAACAATTCCCGCCAGATGACCATTCTCATCAAGTACCGGCACCCGATTAATGTCTTTTTCTGCGAAAATAGAAGCTATTTCAAATATGGGAGTGGATTCAGAGACAGTCTGGGCCGGAGATGTCATAATGTCTTTTGCGTGACCGGTACGCATTGGAAGGGCAATGCACCCCTTGGTTGACAAACATTGGGCAATAACATGCATGATTGAATGCGTCTTTTTTTCTACCATATGAAATAGAAAATCTTTTTCGGATATAACCCCAACAACCGCTTCTCGCTCGTTAATGACAGGAATTCCGGATATGCCGTGAGTCGCCATTGCCAACGCTGTTTCTTTTAGCGAAGTAGTCGGGGTAACGGATATCACTTTCGCTGTCATGACATCTTTGGCCAGCAGGGACTGTGCAATCCGGTCGACGGCATAACGATATGCATAACTGAATATCTCCCTAAAATCGCCGGGTGTGATGTCAAGGTAACCGGGAATGGATTTCATCGCATCCAATATATCTTCATCCGACATATTCACAGGACAAGATCCCAAAGCGGTGTTGAGAGCTTCTTTTTTCAATGTATGACATCCTTATATATGATCGTTGAAAATTTGGTCCTTTGGGCCTCCGGCTCGTAGACCCTACGGCTCGGAGAGCCAGGTCAGAGGCAGTTGGCTATGCCGTGAAAATGGCCGACAGGAATACAGTATTCAGGAGACAGAATTCAAAATAAGGTATTCGCCTTCGGCTCAGCCGGAAAATATAAATAGTGTCGGCGCGAAGCGACATCATTCTATTCTGACTCCTGACTTCTGGCTTCTGAATTCTGGGTTTCAACACCGGCTATCCTTGCGCCATAACTACCGTTATGTTGTCCTTCCCGCCGGCGTCAAGCGCCGCTTTCACAAGCGCTCGCGCTTTGATCTCCAGGCTAGTATTGGCGTTGAGTATTGAATTGAGGGTATTCCCAGGGATTTCCCCGTGAAGGCCGTCCGTAGTTAGCACCAACAAGTCTCCGGCGATCAATTTCAAGCGGCCTGTTTCCGGCTCGACATAACCGCACCCCACGCATTGATCCATTGCATGCCTTGAGTAGTGAGTCGGCAGCTGCTCTGCGGTGATCTCACCCTCTTCCAGGAGAAATCGCGCCAGCGTTTGATCTTCAGTCGCAACAGGACACCGACCAGCGTACTGCCCATACCTTCCAAGGCGCTATTTTTTTCTTGGCTCTCAGTGTAAATGGTACGATCTATTGCTCTGGCCAGCTGATCCAGCTCCGGTTGTTCGTTATTTCTCGATATATGATTCAGGCCTGCAAGTTTTCCCCTCAGTATTTCAGCGGCGTAATCGCCGGCGACTTCACCTCCCAGACCATCAGCCACAACGACCAGAACGGAGTTGTCTTTCAGCTTCTTTATTAAATACCGATCTTCGTTAGACTTTCTAACTAACCCGATATGGGTGATTCCAAAAAATTTATTGTTTCCCAAAGTCAACTTTGTAATACCTTCTTCCGCGTGGATTTTTTTATAGAAAGCACAATTTTTGCACGAATCCTGTTTGTCGACAAACGAACCCTGGATTTTCCCATGGCAAAAGGTTCCGGAAACAATCCAGCAGGCTCTTCCAGCGGAGTCCCCCTGGTTGAAACCATCGTAGATGGAGTCTATTGCTGCAGGGCAAAGGCCCAGTTTATCAACCTTGTCGCCGCCTGGGTGCCTGCCGCATTTCATATATTCCCAACAATTGGTTTTTTTCTTCATTTTAAGCAAGACTTTGGATTTATTTATTTTCGAGGCCCTTATAATCCTGATTATCGGTCATTTTTACATCTACTCCCAGTTCCTGAGCATTTGCCTTGAACACATCCAGCAACCGTTTGAGCGCCGGTTGATGTTCATTCGTATAGGTCAATAAAAGTAAGGCGCTTTTTTTCTTCTCAATCGTTAAACCGTTTCCTGGCAGTCTCTTATCCTGAGCAAGCGGCCTGAGTACCGCCATGGCCTGATCCATATCCTGGTAGCGCTGGTCGGGATCGCAACGGGCAGATTTTAAAATGAACTCTCGAAGTTCATCCGGTATATCCGGAATTATATGCTCCGGATCTGTTACATCCCGGGTCAGGTGCATATCGAGCAATGCTTTGGCATTGTCCTCCGGGAATGGACGCCTGCCGGTTACCATTTCAAAAGCGGTGATGCCCAATGCGTATATATCGGTTCTCTGATCCACAGGCCGGCCGTCGATTTGTTCCGGGGCCATATAGTAAGCCGTCCCCGTGTTCGAAAAATCCTCCGTGCCTGCTAGACATGCCAGACCAAAGTCGAGAATTTTTACCTGATCGTTGGGCTGAACAATGATATTGGACGGGTTGAGATCGCGGTGGATAATACCGTGCTGATGGGCATAGGTGAGAGCAGAACAGATCTGAATCAGAAAATTGACGGTTAACTTCGGCGGAATGGCCCTCAGATGACAGATCATATCTTTAAGCGAGTCCCCTTTCAAATACTCCATGATGATAAACAGCGTTCGGTAACGCTCTTCGAAATCATAAACTCTGACAATGTGGTCATGTGTAAGACCGGCTATGGTTTTCGCTTCATTGCAAAAGCTGTCTAAAAAATCCGGGCACAACGCCATGTCATGTCGCATCATTTTTATAGCCACCGGCATGTTCAGGCCTGTGTGCCTGCCCTTATAGACAATACTGAAAGCGCCGCTGCCGATGATGTCGGTAGCTACATATTTCCCGATGGCCCGATAGGCCGTAGGCCTCCGGCTATCTAACCGGTCTGCTACCAGCTCGGTGATGAATTCCAACAGGGCGGGGTCTTTTTCGGTCATTTCATCGAACTGGTTTTGGGTCATAACCCAGAGGTCCATCTCCGTTTCCGCTTCAACATGTGCACGCCGAGGTTCTCCGGTCAATATCCCCAGCCCACCGACCATGTCCCCTTCCCCGTAGTGATCCACCGGGTGCAGTTCCCCATCCTTTTCAACGATTACCAGACACGACCCGCGCTGGATGATATACGCCGTGTCTTCAACCGCACCCTGGACCACGAAGCGCTCGCCTGCTTTGATATGCCGGTAGGTCATTTTATCAAAGAAAGGGCTGCGATCCTCACGGACAATAAATTGCAGGAATTTAGTCTGCCGGTTTGTCATCCCCTCTTCATTCTGAACCATTTGATAAAAGTCGCAGTTTAAACAGGAGGACCGTTTTTCGACAAACGACCCTTGCGGGCATCCGCCGCAGAATGTTCCTGCAACTGCCCAGCAGATTCTGCCCCCGCATTTACCGGAGTTAATTCCGTCAAATGTCTGGTCGGCGGCAGCCGGGCAAACACCATATTCGGCGATGTTCTTTCCCCCCTGCTCCCGTCCGCACATCATGAATTCCCAGCAATTAAGTCTTCTTTTATGGGGGCTACTTTTATCAGGATCTCTATCCATGGTTCTCACTCTGGCGCTTTGTTTGTGTCAGGCCGAGTCAGCCACGATCTAATTGGACTTCACGTGAGCTGCACGCTCAAAAGGAGCATCGACAGCGGCTATTTGGGTTATGGCTATTTAGACGCTGGCTTAGCAGCTTGTACAGCCGGAGGTATTAATCTTTTTGATTGGGATAACCCTATTTTAAACCGTATTTATACCACATCGTAACATTTTAGACAATTGACTTAGATCAATTTAATTTCATTTGAAAAGGTCTATGGTATCTGCCACACTGTGGCATCTTATCACAACAGAGATGGCCGATATCATGCACTGCTGTTCGCTATAATATGCAGATCCAAAGGGGTAAACTTATGAGACCCAGGAAATACAGCAGCGGACTCAATCGTAATCTAATATATCTTAATTCGACTGAGTATCTGTCAAAACGGCCACAAAAAAGCCGGACCCATAATAGCTATCCCCCCTATCCCAAGACCATAAATTTAGGCGCAACCGCTGATCGACAATTTATTGCCGGCAATGAAACCGGTGCCCAAACAAACGCTGGGTTTAAAGGGGGATTCGATGAGCAAATTTACTCGCTTGAGGCAGCAGCCAGAAAAAAGTATCTCACAGCGATTCAAACAGTAGAAACAAAGATGTCTTCAGGGTGGTTTCGGCGGTATCTTGAAGATTGCATCCTTCCCACGTTTAACCGTATCGGATTCGATGATTGCCTCACAAGGGCTCTTTTTATGCTGGCCGCGCCAGCCTGGGAATTAGCGGGGCCGATCAGCCAAACGAAACTTTGGTGTCAGCCGAATCTGATTAAAGAAATCAATGAGATCCGTGACGGTATCTTGTTAAATTCAACTAGGCAGGATTATACGGACTCGTGGCTGGCCGTTACACCACCCCAAAATTATTTGCAGGCTGCAAAAGATCAGGTACAACTTGAAAGCCTGATGGGCTTGCTGGATGAAATAGCCACATCCTGGATAATCCTGCCCCGTGTTTATCACCACCTTAAAAAAAATCACTGCCGCTATTTACCGGCTTATTTAAGATATATTAACAGAGAAACCAATGCAGCCTGTTCCCGAATCTTTATTCGGATTATCATTCACTTTGCAGCTAATTTTACGCTGAAGTTCGCTGCCGAAATCCATCCGAAAGACAAGGTAAAGGAAATTTTAGTCAGCGGTTATGAAGCGATGTTCTGGAAAAACCTGAGATGCCCGCCCGATGGTCTGGAAGAAATTTCTGTCTTCGAAAATTTTTTAACCTGGATCAAAGTGTTTCAAGCCAGACATAATACCGTCAATGGCATTGAAAATGAAATGATCCGAAAAATGGCGGCAATGCAGACGAAGATATTTCCGCTTAAAAGCAGAACTTATCCGGAGCGGGAGGGTCCCGTTGAGGATGATCGATTTCTACTGACCCTACGTCATGGTTCTCGTGGCATTCGGGCCCTATTGAGATATTTCGATCAAGGACATTCTTTCATAAAAGCCGCAATCGGCATGTCACCGGAAAACCAGGGGGAATTGCTTAGGCTGCAATCCTTTATCCAATCGGTAAAAAATGGGTTTCAGGCCGAATCCCGACGCACCCAACAGTTTATTCTAAAATTTTTAGCACACCTAAAATCTGCATTTTATGAACAGCAGACCCTTACTTCCCCGGTCCGAAACGGTAGCCGGTCCCTGATCTGGTTTGTTGGGCGCAGAGCAGTAGATATGATTCAAAAGTTGTGTGACGAAATTCAATGATTCACTGCAGGATCTTTACAGACCCTGCAGTTAAGGGTTGGTTATAGCCTATAGCTCAAGCCCCAGCCGTTCCCACACCGATTCCCCATCTTTGATCTCTACTGCTTTCAAGTGAGGATACGTAGTGATGAGAAAATAAGCCAGCGGCAGAACCCCTAAAACGATAATGATAATGTCAGGCACGGCGCGAAAGGTTCCGAGCCAGACAACTGCCCCTTTTTCGAAGAAATCCGCACTCCGCGCTACCCAGTAGCCCTCTTTAAAAGAGATCCATGCCTGCATGGCCCCCACCGGCAGCAGGGTGACAAAAGCCATGACAAACAGCCCGCCGTTGAGCCCCCAAAACGACAGTTTCAGGAGGCCGTCCTTCCAGTGAGCCTTGTCGACCAGGCCACGCCATGAAAACAGCAGCAAGGCGACGGAAAGCATGCCGTAAGTACCGAACATGGCCGTGTGGCCGTGGTGCATGGTCAGGTAGGTCCCGTGTTCATAGAAATTAATAATGGGAAGATTGATCAGGAAGCCAAAGATACCGGCACCCAGAAAATTCCAGAAAGAGGCGGCCACCAGAAAATACATCGGCCATTTGTAGCTGAACTCCCGGCCTTCTTTACGGATATCGCGGTACTCCATCAACCCGCGAACCACCAAGGTTATTAAAGGTACAGGCTCCATCGAAGAGAATATGGCACCCCATCCCACCCAAAAAGAAGCGCCGCCATACCAGTAATAGTGATGTGCGGTTCCGACGATTCCACTCAAAAAAGTAATCGCTGCCGTAAAATAGGCCACCCTTAGGGCTGCCTGGGCTGTAGCCAGTCCCATGGCCACCATCAGCAAGGCGATGACCGCTATGCCGAA
>CALZJV010000485.1 GCA_945787595.1 uncultured Desulfobacterales bacterium
TGGGTTATAAACCTGCTGCCGCTCCTTATTGATCTGAGGTGTCATCGATCTTTTTTGCCAGTTTCGAAAACCGCAACAATTGATAAAACGCTATTCTATGAAATCACCAATTTGCTTTGATTGCAGATTTTGGCAAGTTAAGTCTCCAACAATTAAAATACCCCGCCCGTATCGTGCCTGGGAACCGCCCACTCGATAGAGATTTGATGGAAGGGATGACGGGAGATATTGGAACATAGGTGTTTACTTCAATCGCAAATCGTCATTTTTGGAGTACGCCGAAACTGTTTAATACAGTTAGAATTAAACGCCGCAGCAACATTCGTAGAAGAGGTGGGAAAAGAAGATTGAGTTGACTCATGGATCTGCTAATATGGGTTAGATAACTGCTTTCTCATCCCAATAGCTGAACAGAAGAGGTTTGTCCAATGCCTTATTTCGCCTTTGGCTAAGGGTTCACGGATAGTTTGGGGTTTGATGGCTGCTCTCAGGGCAAATATGGAAGCCTGGGGATGATAACGAATCAAACAAAGGAGGATAAAACCATGATTCCAGTCCTCTTGAATCAGGAAAGGATAATCAGAGAAGCAAAGAGATGGCCTAACCAGAAGATCTTCCTACCTCTTCTTATCCTTCTCTTTTTCATCTCAACGTCTTTCGTTGGTGCCCAATCAAAATACCCTAAAACAGTTTATGCTCTCCAAGAGCGTTACAGGGACGAAATCCATGGTGTCCACGAATATCTGGCCTATGCTTATTTAAAGGATGGACCTTTCCAAATGCCAAGACAATTAGGTAGCCTGCGGGGGACATTTGCGGAAAGACTATCCCTATCTGTTTTCTCTGGCTATCAAAACAAATCCCTTTGATCCGAATGTGTCAATGGCCATTAAAATTTGTGATATCATCATCTACAGCGCTCAGGGCTGAGGTGTTGCTATCTGCTATACCATGTGGTACTTGTTCCGAAATACAGAAGAAAAGGGCATTGTTTGGCGAGTTTTGCAGGCAAGCAGGAGAGATCACAAGAAATCTATGCCGATGCAGCCACCCTTGGGGGGGCGCCTGATTCATCCGGCTCTATAGGAAGAGATTCAATATCCTGAAATATTAAGAATTTCCTGCTTAATGAAGGTAATCACTCCCAACGCATATGGATCGAGAGGAAGTAGGTAATTATCATGTCTGAAAAACCAACCTATGAAGAAATGAAACAACGGATTCAGGAATTAGAGAAAACTGAATTCGAACTTAAAAGCTCTCAGAAGGCGTTGCAGGAGAGCGAAGACCGATATCGCTCGGTGGTTGAAGACATGCCGGTGTTGATCTGCAGCTTTCTGCCCAGCGGCGAAATCACTTTTGTGAACAGGACCTACTGTGAATACTTTGATAAAACATCCGAAACGTTGATAGGTTCGAATTTCCTGTCGTTGATACCCGAAGTCGATCAGCAAGCAGTGATGGACAACATCCACGCGCTGACCGTCGAGTCGCCGACGCAGTCGCATGAACACACCGTGATCGCGCCAACCGGTGATGTCCGCTGGCAACGCTGGACCAACCGTGCACTGTTCAATGCCCAGGGAAAGGCCGTCGGCTACCAGTCCATTGGCGAAGATATCACCGAGTACAAGCAGGTCGAGGAGGTGCTGCGGGAAAATGAAGAAAAGTATCGCACGCTGGTTGAGGGCCTTCCTGGTTTAATCTATTCGTATTCAACGATCAGGGGTGGGATCTATTATGGCCCGAATGTCCAATCCGTTCTTGGGCATTCCGAATCGCACCTTCTTCAAAATCCACAGCTGTGGCATGATTCCATTCATCCGGAAGATATTCATCGCGTAGATGCGGTTATAAAAGATTTTCAGTACGGAAAACCCTTTGAAATTGAATATCGAATCAAAGATACGAAAGGGAATTGGCTCTGGTTTCTCGATCGGTCAATAGGCAGAAAAAAAGAGAACGGTGAGGTTGTTATTGAAGGAATCGCAACGGACATCACCAAACTAAAGCGATCGGTGCAGGCTCTACAGGAGAGTGAGGAAATAATGCGTTCTGTGCTTGAGACCTCACCAGTGGGAATATCAATTTATGATGAGACTGGACAATGTTTTGTAGCCAATGATTCGATTGCACAGATGATCGGAGCTACCAAGTCGCAAGTCCTTCAACAGAATTATAACAACATTGAATCATGGAAGCTATCTGGTATATTGAATAAAGCAAAGCGAGCGATAAAAGAAAATGTAAGCAAACGGCATGATATAATCGGTGGCTCAACCTTCGGACAGAGTGTTCGGCTTGATTGTTATCTTGTCCCGTTCTCATCTGGACGCTTACTTCTTATGGCCCATGACATCACCGAGCGCATTCAGGCGGAAAAGACACTAAGGGAAAGTGAGGTAAAGCTTGCCAGATCAAAGAAGATGGAATCCCTGGGGCTATTAGCAGGTGGTGTCGCCCATGACTTGAATAACGTCCTTTCAGGGATTGTCAGTTATCCAGAATTAATTTTGATGGATTTACCTAAAGACAGCAAGCTCAGGAAGCCCATTGAGACAATGCAGGAGTCCGGACACATGGCGGCCGCCATTGTCCAAGATCTGTTAACCATGGCAAGAGGCGTGGCTACCACAAAAGAGCCGCTGAACCTAAATGACATAGTCAGTGACTATTTGAATTCACCAGAATTTAAAAAACTTGAACACTTTCATCCTACAGTTACGGTCAAGACCAACCTTGATACGGACTTGTTAAACATAGGCGGTTCTCATGTTCATATCAGAAAGTTGGTGATGAACCTGGTGTCAAACGCCTCGGAAGCCATTGAGGGTAGCGGCAATGTCACCATATCGACCCTGAACCGTTATGTAGACAGACCTTTGAGGGGGTATGATGATGTAAACATAGGTGAATATGCTATTCTGTCTGTATCCGACAATGGTTCAGGAATATCATCTGATGATTTTGAGAGGATATTTGAGCCGTTCTATACGAAGAAGGTAATGGGCAGAAGCGGTACTGGTTTAGGTCTGGCCGTGGTATGGAATACTGTACAAGATCACAAAGGCTACATAGATGTGACAAGTGATGAGAACGGCACAACATTTGAGTTGTACTTTCCAATAACAAGAGATGAAATATCGGGTAAAGATTTGTCCATACCCATCAAAGATTACAAAGGAAACGGAGAGACGATTCTGGTTGTTGATGATGTAAAAAGCCAAAGAGAGATATCCTGTAAGATGCTGGATACACTTGGCTATAAAACTAAATCTGTTTGCAGTGGAGAGGAGGCCGTTGAGTATTTGAAAGAAAATACTGTAGATTTATTATTGCTTGACATGATAATGGATCCGGGCATAAATGGTCGTGAGACATACGCGAGGATAATAGAGATTCATCCTAACCAAAAGGCTATCATTGCTAGTGGGTACGCTGAAACAGATGAGGTGAAGGAAGTCCAAAAAATGGGTGCGGGCCGATACATAAAAAAGCCGGTTACGTTAGAAAAGATAGGGTTGGCAGTTATAGAGGAATTGGAGAAGTAGTAATCTCAGACCATCCTATTCAGGATACTGATACTAATAAAAATCCTATTTTTCAATTCTGGAGACCCATAATATATTGTATGAGGCCAGTCCCTAATCGATCACCTAAGAGGTTTTGACAACTTCTAACATATTTGAATTATTGTTAATACTGACATATTGGCAAGTCATCACCGCTAGGAAGTCCACCAAATTCGGGGCATAGAATTCATCAATTTTCATTATCTTCATTTTTCAGCAGCGCATCGATGATTTGCGGAATGAATTCTTCAGCTTTACTCGCGTGAAAACGGGTAGCTGCTGCCCCGCAATGCCCTCCGCCTTCAAAGTCTGCAAGCAGCAAGCCGGCATTCACCTTGCAATGGGGATTAAAAATGCTATGCCCCACACTGACGGCGATGATCTCTTTTTTCTTGTCTTCGTAACGAATTCTCACATGGACAAATGACTCTGGAAACAGCGCATACACAAGAAATCGATTTCCGGTAGGGGTTTTTGCCAAATGGCGAAAATCAGTAATCGCAACGTGCTGTTCCAGGCGCGTGTTCGCCTTTAAATGAACCGCATACTGCTCATTTTGATTGACGACATCTTGACAGCGCCGTTTCACCTCCGGATCTTCCAGAATTTGCCCAAGATCATGTTTTCCGAGAAGATGCACCAATCTATTCCAGTAGGATTCATTGGGAGAATCTTCGTCGAAGATTGTCATGGATAGCAGCACAAAATCATGTTTTTCGGGATGGCAAACTTCATCCCGTGTCAGGTCGGCCGAATCGATTTTATCTACGGCTGTTACCAGTTCGCTATAGTCGCGTTTAAATCGATCCTTGTAATGCTCAAAAATAATTCCGGCCGCCGACGGCGCTATCTTAAATGCCCCCTGGAAGGGATGGTCGACCTGATTGGTACAGTGATGATCAAACCAGAGGGTGCATTTATCATGGTAAGGCAGGTTGGCGATGATATCTCCTGTGCCGATTTCTACCAGGCCCCGTTGCAGGTCACTGGGTTCAACCCATCTCACTGGCTCCTTGATGCCGAGGGCATCGATCAGCAGGACGGCACAAACAACTCCGTCAAAATCCGGTCTGGTTACGATCCGCATGAATGTCTCCGTATATTTTTTTTTGCAAAAAAAATATGTTGATGTTTTGAAACCATTGACATATCTACTCAACTTAGGTTGGGCGGTTCAGCCTGCGACGAGCTCAGCCGAGTCGGGTTCAACGTTCCGGGTTATAAGACCCAGACAGCTCATATCAAGGGGTCTGGCCTTCATCTGGTTATAAATCCGTCTCACCAAATGGAGTATAACGAGGTATTCCAGACTTTGATTACTATTGGGAGCAGTATCCATCGGCTGCAACCCTTGAACCTTGAACTCCTTGAACCCTCTTATGAAACTTCATTCATTTAGACAGGATTTACAGGATTAACAGGATTTTTTTGTTTAGTATGGTTATATCCTGTCCATCCAGTTAATCCTGTCTGAACCCCTTAACCTATTTTATATCATTGGATAGAATTTACAAGGAGGATTCGCACCATGGCACTGTATCTGGTTCAACACGGCAGAAGCCTGCCAAAGGACATCGATCCCGACCAGGGTCTTGCCGAAAAAGGTGTTGCTGAAACCCAACGCATCGCCGAGGTGGCCGCAAATTACGGCGTAAAAGTTTCACTCATCAAACACAGCGTCAAAACAAGGGCGCACAAAACAGCTGAAATTTTTGCATCCGCCTTGAACCCTGCTGGCGGCATTGTAGAAGTCGACGGATTAAAGCCCCTGGACGATGTCGTCGCATTTGCCGCCTCAATTGATCCTGATGAAAATACCATGCTGGTCGGTCATCTGCCCTTTATGGAACGTATGGCCTCCTATCTGGTGACCGGGTCGATAGACAAGCCGGTTTTCAAATTTCAAAACAGCGGCATTGTGTGTTTGAGCAAAGATCCGGCTGTCGGATCATGGGTGATTATCTGGGCGCTGATGCCTAAAATCGGTTAGGCCATTAGGGGGTTTTGTTTAACCATATGTTGTCAGAAACATAAGGTTTCGGTGTTCAGGTTTCAGGATTTAGCGACTCGCCTTCCTGACACCCGAAACCTGACACCTGACACCAATAATATGCGTTACTAAATAGTCAGCGTCCTAGCTGCACCGCTGGGATCATTTTTCCGGCTAATCGGGGTTAGGAAATGACTAGCAGTACGAAATCGGTAAAATGGAGATGATGATGAATTTTGAGTG
>CALZJV010000486.1 GCA_945787595.1 uncultured Desulfobacterales bacterium
GGTCTCGGACCGCTGTATGTGATCGACTCCAAGGTTGCGGTTGTAACCGTTACCGAGTCCAAAATCGTCGGTGTCAAAACCGAAAATGTCCAGTTCGAATTTGATGGGGTCGATGTTCCCCTCGATAGTCATGACAGATTGAAAATGGTTGCTGACTTCCTTCAGAATAACCCCGATGCTTTTGCCGTCCTTGCCGGATTCACCGACAACGCCGGCGCTGAAGAGTACAATCTGAAGCTTTCGAGGGTGCGGTCGCTAAATGTAAAGAACTTTATCCTGGAGCAAAGCCGAATCGATCCTGATCGCATCATTTTATTCTGGTATGGTCCTGCCAACCCGGTCGCTAGCAACGACACTGCTGAAGGGCGCAAAAAGAACCGGCGGGTGGAAATAGCAATTGGCGGCATGAAATAAGGAGATCGGCAGGTTTGCGTACCCTTGATTACCAGAGGTTCTCCTATAATTTTCATAACCTGCTTCAAAATTTACCGATGTCTATGCCTTCGGCAGCCCCTGGATGCACTTCATGAATTCTACGTTGAGCACCGGGGCTGCCATAATTAACCTGCCTAAAGATGTTACACTAATCCCAAATCTGTAAGGAGATCTGAACTGATGATTTCAGGCCGCAGCGGCCCAGGCTATGTTTACCAGCGCTATTTTGGAGGTGATACAGATAACTATTTCACCATTCTTTTTGGCGGGAGCCTGGAGGCGGAGTTGCCCTACGGTTCGAAGTTTAAATGGGGTGCCGAGTACCTGCCGGAAGTTTCCGATTGGCAGAGCAACTACCTGATTCGGACTTTCGCCGACTGGACCATGCCGATAATCGGCTGGCTGGATTTCAAAATTGCAGTGTTAAACACATACAACAATCGTCCGCAGGATGACACCGATCGCAATACGTTCACGACGACGGCAGGACTTTCGTTTCGATTCTAATTCGCATTCGTACTAGAGTTATCAGCACCAATTAAAGGAGATCACCAATGATTCGCTGCATATTTGAATTCAAGGGCTTGCTCAGCTTAGTTCTCTTGAGCTCAGCTTAGTTCTCTTGAGTTTATTCCTGCAGACCCAACCGGCCTTTGCCGCTGGTTCGAAGCTTGTAATTTTAGGCACTGGGAATGAAACGCGCCCAGACAGAGAGGTTAATAAAGAAAACGCTATATCGGATCGCATCGCCAGCGAACCGACAGAAACCATCGTCGTTACACTTAGCGATGAACAGGTCCGGCACCTGATTGAAGCGTTGACCAGACAACCGCAGCAGGATACAACGGCTGGAGAGGAAGAAAAAGTCGGGGGCCTTGCCGGCTTAATTAAGAAAATCCGATACCTTAGCAATATTATCCAGTGGCGCATCTACCTTCTTAAATCCGGTGTGGGAGCAGATCCCGAAGACTTGCCTCATCTGTACCAATTGCTCAGTAAAGGTGAAAGTCAAGAGAAACCTGATCCATTTAAAACCATTATAAGTGTCATCGGGTTATTGGGAGCCAGTCTTGTTATTCTATGGTTATTTAAGCGCTATATTGCGGCCTTTTACCGCCGTATTGAAAACGCAACATCCGCCGACTGGAAAGCAAAAATTGGGGGTCTAACTCTGGGATCACTGTTGGATTTCATTTCCATGTTAATCTTTGCTATTGCCGCTCTGACGATATTTTTCATTTTCATAAAGCGCAGCGGTCCTCAAAGTGTGCTGGTGGCAACCTACCTGGCCGCTTTTTTAATTGTCATGGGAGTCCAGCTTGTGTCTCGTTTTTTCCTGGCACCGAAAGTTCCGGCACTTCGCTTTCTCCCGATGGATGATGAGACCGCTAAGTATCTCTATCGATGGATCATAGCCATTGCAGTGGTTGGCAGCTTTGGATTTTTAACATGCGGAATCTTCCGAGTAGCAGGCGAGAGTGAAGCAAACCATCTTGTGATGGTAGCCATGGTGGAGCTGGTGATTGTTTCGATGATCATCACCATGATTGTTCAAAAACGCGAGCAGGTTAAGTTGGTTTTGGGAAAAAATCTTCCCGAGACCGGTTTGCGGGCTTTGATGGTTAGAATCTGGCACCGTCTGGCAATATCTGCATTGCTTTTGTTATGGTTTTTTTCGGCCTTCAACCTGCTGCTGGCAGGTGTTCGACCCGGCGCACCCAGCATCCAAACCCTTCTAGTAATTCCGCTGTATTTCCTGCTTGACTGGGTGCTGCGGGAAGTATTGCGGGTGGTATTTGGAATTGCAGCCAAACCTGGAGATGTGCGAACTACTCCGGCCTCGGAAGCTTCAGATAATACTGGTTCTGCAGCTGAAGATTCCGGAGAAAAAGCCATCTCCCAGGCGGATTCCGATCCTGCTAAAGAAGATACGGAAAGCACACCATTAAGCGCTGAAACCGAAGAGCCGATTATTAAAAAACATATAGATGTGCGTCGTTTGAATCGCATCATTGGAAGCAGCCTGCGTATCGCATTGGCGGCTTTCATATTCTTTTATCTTTTAGAGGCATGGGGAATCGATATTCACTTCGGCCAAGCCGTGGTACGGACGGCTTTTAAGATACTGATTGCCGTCTTAATCTGCTATGCCACGTGGGAGGTGATCAGCGCTGCCATTCAACGCAAACTGGCCGAGGAGATGCCTGAGACCGATGAGGATATGGAAGAAGGAGGCGCCGGCGGTTCGCGTGTCGGTACCCTTTTGCTGCTGCTGCGTAAATTCATTTTAGCCGTTCTCATTGTAATGGCGACCTTGATCATGCTCTCTTCTATTGGGGTGAATATCGGCCCCCTGATCGCTGGAGCCGGTGTCATCGGTTTGGCCATTGGTTTCGGTGCTCAAACCCTGGTTAAGGACATTATTGCCGGCTTGTTTTTTTTACTGGACGACGCCTTTCGTGTCGGTGATTACATCGAAACAGCCGGCACAAAAGGAATGGTGGACCACATCTCGCTGCGCTCGTTAAGACTGCGGCATCCAAGGGGTATGGTGAACACGATTCCATTCGGAGATATCGGAATTGTTACCAATATGAGCCGGGACTACATTATCACAAAACTCGATTTCCGTGTCCGTTATGACACCGATGTAGAAAAGATCAGAAAAATTATTAAAAAGAAAGTATATGAGCCCATTATGCAAAATGAAGAACTCGGTCCCAAGCTGCTCGATAAGATAAAATCCCAGGGTGTCAGACAAATGGATGACTCTGCTATGATCATGCGGGTTAAGTATAAAACCGCTCCGGGACAACAGTTTGTGATTCGAAAGGAAGTCTACCGGTTGATGCAGGAAGCCTTTGCAGAAGAAGGCATCGAGTTTGCCCATCGCAACGTAACCGTTTACATCCCCCCGGACACTGAAAAAGAGTCAAGTGAGGAACAGGATGAAGGCGCAATGACAACCGATACATCTGATAAAAAAATGATAGAGAAGACCGGTGCTGCCGCTGCCATTGCAGTGACCCAGGCGGAAGAGGGTACTAAAAAACAATAGAATTCAGGCTGAATCGAATGGTCATCAGATATAGAAAATTAAGGATTTTTGAAAAAAAGGATTCTATGGTTCAGCCACGAAGACTTGAAGGCTCGAAGAATGAATATAATTTTTTATCAAAAAGAGATGAATCGGTGGCTGAAAAAAATATAGAAAAGTATTCCATCATTTATATAATATTGCGAAATTTATCTGTGCTGAAATGGACAATTCTGGCTACTTTTTTGGCTGCGGGCGTCTTGCCGGTCCCGGATGCTTCGGCAGCAGAGGTGTTTACAAAGGATCAAGGGTTACAAGGCTCGGTGGTGGGGGTCACCGCCGAAGGCGTCGAGTTTGAGACCATCTACGGCAAAGGGACAATCGTCATTCCCTGGGCGGATGTCAAAGGAATCCGATCGGACAAGGAATTTTTCATTCTGCAGGCAGAGGCGGACACCGTTGTTGGACGAATCTGGGGCCTGGAGGACGGCCGGCTGCTTGTCGGCGAAAGTTTCGAGACTGCCGTCCACATCCCCGTAGGACAGATTTTACACTTGATTACCCGCCAGCAGTACGAAACGTCCCGACTGGACAGGCTGCGTGTGCGCTACCGTTATTGGACCGCGAACTTTGATCTGGCATTTGGTTTTACCGATGCCACCACGGACACGACCTCTTTGTCAACGGCGCTTGAACTCCGGCGCAAGAAAAAACCGTTGGATTTTTTCTTCGGCGCCTACTATTTTTTCAAAACATCCAAAGAGTCCAGTGAAAGTCGTGTTACCGATGAAAATCGTCTCTTCGGGCGCGCACGCTTAGACCGCGACCTGTCGGACCGTACCTTCGCCTTCGGCCAGCTCACAGCCGTATACGACCAAATCCAGGATTTGAGACTGCGAACCGATCCGGTTGTGGGCGTCGGTTACCGTTTCGTCGATCGCGAAAAACTGATGATTTCAGGCCGCAGCGCCCCGGGCTATGTTTACCAGCGTTACTTTGGCGGTGATGTCGAAGACTATTTCACGATCCTCTTTGGCGGGGACCTGGAGGCGGACCTGCCTTACGGCTCGAAATTCAGATTGGGTGCCGAGTACCTGCCGGAAGTATCCGACTGGCAGGGCAACTACCTGATCCGCACTTTCGCCGACTGGACCATGCCGATCATCGACTGGCTGGATTTTAAAATCGCAGTTTTTAATACTTACAACAATCGTTCGCCAGACGACACCGAACGCAACACGTTCACCACGACAGCCGGAATTTCGTTTAGATTCTAATAAAGCGCAAAAAAGGTCAAGTTAAATTAGTACACAGATTTTCACAGATCTCCACAGATATTTGGTTTTTTGTAGCCTTTAATTTCCTGGTAATCCGTGTTCATCCGTGTCCCCAAAATGGAAATTCCTATACTTTCAAGTTAACGCTTATGGTGATTCGCTGCGATTGGAATCATATAAGGGAGAATGCAGAAATGGCTGAAGACATCATGTCAAAAAGTATGAAGAAAGTTGTGTTGGGAGCCGCTATCGTTCTGATGGGTTGGTCCACCGTCCTAGCCCAACAAACATCACCTTCGCAAGAAACCCAACCGACGGAAGTCGAAGAAACCGTGTTCCCGTTGCCGACGCTTGATCAACTTAAGACTTCCCGTGCCGAAGCCGAAGCCGCGATGGATTTAAATGAGTCGGATAAGAAAAACGTTTTGAGTTTCCTGGATCGGGGCATTCGCTTTTTGCAAGAGACGGTACGTCTCAACGCGGATATACAGAAATTTAATGAAAAATTAAAGACTGCGCCGGCCAGGATCGAAGAAATAAAGACTGAGCTCAGCCGGGAAATAGCGGCCCCCGATCAAATTATTGATAGTACTGAGGCCTCACGGATGACAAGCGCAGAACTGGAACAGCGTAGGCGTGAAGAAAGAGCATCTCTGGCAGCGGTTCAAGACGCTTTCAATAACTTGCAAGATCAGATCGTGGCGCTCAAAGCCCGGCCAATGCAATTGAAAAAGGAGAGTACCGACGCCATGCGCCGTTTGCAAGAGGTGCGCCAGGCGCTCAGAGCCGACAGCCCGGCTTCCGATGAGCCCCGCCTGCTGGCTGAGGCCCGCAGGACCGCACTGCTGGCTGAACATGCGATGCTCAAGGCTCAAATTAAGTCAATTGAACACCAACTTTTAAATCAGGGAGTTTCTGTGTCGCTGCTGACGGCTGAACGGGATTTGGCCAAATTTGAAGTGTCTCAGCGCGAAAACCGGGCCCAGGCCTGGCAGGCGATCGCACGACAACGCAGGCAGCAGGAGGCGATCCAGGCGCGGAGGGACGCCGAAATCGCCAAGAGTTCAGTGCCGGATCTACCGCCGGTCCTAAAAGAACAATACGGTTTCAACATCAAGCTTGGCAAGGACCTGGAACAACTCACCGCTGACGGGACCCAGACGGCACAAACGCTTGACCGGCTGCAGTCCGAGCTGAAAACACTGGAAGAGGAATTTGCCCAGATCCGACAGCGTGTT
>CALZJV010000487.1 GCA_945787595.1 uncultured Desulfobacterales bacterium
GAGAGAAAAACCCCTAAAGCATTCGTTTCTGCCTGTGATAAGTTTATTTTCACTGAAGTGCTGCGCTCCAAAGATGATTATAGTGAGAAAATAAGACGCGAGACAACCAGCGAACTTAAGAAAGACACGAAACTCGTTAATTTATTAAGAAACGCTGTTGAGGCATCTTCTGATGATTCTGGCTGGGCTCATCTTGCATCCGTGGGGAGTAACATTGCCAAGCAGGCACCAGAGTTCGATCCGCGAAACTATGGTTACAAAAAGTTAGGGGAACTTGCATCAGCAACAAAGCTATTCCACATTGAAGAAAGAGCTGTTGGCGATGGGCCCTCAAAGGCAATTTATTTAAAAGATAAAAGAAAGAAATAAAGAGAATATTCCCGGTGTATTTCTTCCCTGGCGTGATGTTCTTCAAGGTGGTCCAATGCCTGCCAACTTGTCGATAACTGAGCTCTCGGAAGTTCGTGCCAAGTTTATTGTTAATCAGGGATAATGCAAATGAAATAATTGGTGATCGATCCAAAGATGAAGAACGATATGACAAAGAAGTGCTGAGATGGCTCCGAAAAGGCAAGGGAATACTATATCGAGTGGCTGGTCTGACTCGAGGTTATAGCATTTTGAGCGGCATGAACCAAAAAGGATGATCGTGACATACCTCTTTTTTTAGCAACACTATCGATTTTACGAAGCATATCTTCCGGCACAGTGATATTTACGCGTACGGAACGAGGTTTTGCTTCAGATACGGATACTACTAGAATTGCCGCGGCATCCGAAAAGTCAGGATCATCCATGATGTCTTCAAGCTTTGCAGGAGCTGGAATATTGTCACCGTCTTCTAACATACCCTTAATATGCAGAGAAAGAGCATCGTGAGCCATATCCTTGGCCTCATCGATTGTGCTACCGGCGGTTATACAACCCGGAAAATCAGGAAAGGATACGCCGAAATCACTCTTCGGATCTTTATGAACGACAGCAATATAATTAGCCATTTAGATCACCTATTTGAACTTAATTCCTGATTGGCGCTCAATGCTCTTAAGTGTGCCAATTGGTAGATCTTTTTTGGGATGTGGAACTGTAACCCGCCCTTTTTTTGATGGGTGCCGGAACTGAATGTGTGAACCGGATTGATCGGCTTTATACCAGCCATCCTTTTCGAGCATTTTGATAATCGCCCGGCTATTCATATGTGTATTAATACACACTATAGTCGAGTTTGTCAAATACATTTGGGCAAAAATGGATAAAAATTGCATGAAGATGGACGGGCCAAATCATGCTGTTTAACGAATTTAAAAATCTTATAAAATTAATACATAGAGATCTTGGCGTCCCTGAGGACTACCAAAATGAATATGGCCTCACTCTACAATATGAAGAAATTGACTTAATCAAAATTGAAAATGATATATATGGCAGGCCACAAAGAGCGGCTATGATTATTGCCGAGCCTTGGTCTCAAATGAAAACCCAGGCAGAAAACGAAGGTGTTCTCTTAAATATAGTCTCAGCATTTAGGTCCGTGGATAGACAAAAAGAGATAATTCAAAGGAAGATAGATAATGGCGGTCGAATAGAAGAAATATTAAAGGTTTGCGCAGCACCTGGTTATAGCGAGCATCATTCCGGTCGTGCGCTCGATTTAACAACCCATGGGTGCAAGCCTCTTACGGAAGAGTTTGATGAAACAGATGCATTTAAATGGTTACAAGGAAATGCCCATTTATTTTCGTTTAGGTTGTCATACCCTAAAGGTAATAAATATGGTATTGCATATGAGCCATGGCACTGGGCATTGAGGGAGAGTTAGCCGCATAATCGCTTATAGGGCCCAGACCAAACCAGTTGAGGTGACAGCTAGGGCCGTGCCAATGCGGAAGCGTGTTGATAAATTGAAAATTTATGTTTTTTTTAATAGTCAGAGGAAAGCCTGGCTGCCCCTGACTTGCGCCTTAGGCGGCAACTGATCGCCACATTGAATAACCATATGACCTTCACTGAAAGGAGGTAGATCGATGACCGGAATAGAAAGCGGCGAGAAACCAATCCTTAAAGTGCGTGGCTTGCATAAATATTTCGGCCCGATACACATCATCAAAGGGGTCGACTTGGATGTAAGGCCCAGCGAGGGGGTAGTTATCATGGGACCTTCGGGTGGGGGGAAGAGTACCTTCTTGCGCTGCCTTAATTTTCTGGAGGAGCCATCGGCGGGAACTATCGAAATTGACGGTGTGGAAATCAACGCCGAGGAATCAACAGGTCAGCGGAACAAGCGCATTCGCAAAATCCGCCGAAAAGCAGCGATGATTTTTCAAGAATTCAACCTTTTCCAGCATATGACTGTCCTGGACAACATTATTGCGGGTGCTGTCACGGTCAAAGAGGTGCCCAAAGAGCAAGCCATCGCCAAAGCGGAGGAGCTACTGGACGGAATGGGTCTGTTGGCGAAGCGTGATGATTACCCATCCTGGCTGGCGGCTGGAGAGCAGCAACAGGTGGCTATCGCTCGCTCCCTGTGCATGGAGCCCCGGATTATGCTGTTCGATGACCCAACCTCGGCCCTTGATCCGAGCTTAGTCAGTGAGTTGGTAGATGTGATGGCTCGACTGGCCAATGAAGGGATAGCTATGATCACTGTTACCAACGAGCCGTATTTAGCTCGTCATGTAGCCGACCGGGTTATTCTTTTGGACGAAGGCGTGTGGGTGGAAACGGCTCCACCCGAGGAACTGTTTTCCAATCCCAAGAAAGAGCGTACACGCCGGTTCCTGGAGCGCATTTCGCTGAAAGACATTCGTAGCGGTAGATAGAATTCAAGGTCAATGCCGCCCAACTAATGATCAGACGGTGCAAAAACCTACTGCGGTAGAAGGTTATCGTAAAGGCCACCCAAGTTTAGTATGAATTCGGGCCGCTGCTCACCAGCGGCGTTGGGAGGTATCGACGATTGTCAGACATATTCATCAGAAAAGCCCAGATCGATGATTGTGAAGTGATAGTGTCTTTTATCCGTATGATGTTAACGGAAATGTCTGACATGGGGGGACATCCATTAAGTCAAAATGAAGTTTTCTGGATTTCTTTTAGGAATATCGTTTTACCAGCCATTAAAAATTCAGACCGACTTTATCTGATGGCCGAAAACCCTGACGGCCATGTTGGTTTCTTGGAGGGGAGAGTGGATATGCTTTATGAGGTCTTTGAGCCGAAAAAGTCTTTTCACATCAGCGGTATTTATGTGAACCCTGAAAAAAGAAACTGCGGTATTGCTACAAACCTTATCAGAGCAGCATTGCGTTGGGCTGCGGAGAAAGGGTGCCACGAGACAGACCTTAACATTCTTGTTAAAAACAAAAAGGCTAAAGGGCTATACAAAAAGCTTGGTTTTACCGTATTCCGTCACGAAATGAGGATGCAACTCCCAACCATTCAGTGAATCTGACGGGGAGAATCTGCGGGTTTATCTTAATGAAAATGGATTATTATTGAATCCCTTGTTTAGGATGTCAGAATTAAAAGAGATTGCTATACATCATGCTTGAGAGGGATCGGGAAACGTCGTACCGTTTCTGAAAGGCACTTTAATTTTTATTTAGCCACAGACCCACACGGACAGACACAGACAATTTTTTAGGGTCTAATTCCCCGCAGCTTGCTGCGCTATAATAGACATTATTCCTATAGCCCGATACCCCGTCAGCTCTGCTGTGGGGAACCTTCATTAGCGCATTGATAGATTTTCAGGTATTTTTTCCCGGTCTCTCAGCTTCGCGTTAGGACCGACACATATGAAGACTGTAAATTTTAAACTGTTAACTTTTTTAGTATTCCTCAGCTATGCTGCAGTGGTTTCTGCCGGTGGTAATTCTACAGCGAGTACTCGCTTCGTTTTTAAGCCTGACGGCACGATTCAGTGTGATAAGTCCCAAGGGGTGGCCTTAGGTTCCATGGTGCAAGAATTAAAGTCTGCAGATATCAAGGTTTTTTCCATGCGAAAAGGATATGACGGCAGGGAGGGAATTGCCCTTTGCGGCGCTCCGACCGGCCAGATAAATGTTTACGAGATCGCAATTTCGGACGTGTCTGAGGCTGTTAGCCTTGGCTTCAAACAACTACCCGAAAACCGGATCGGAGAAGACCCATGAATCAAAGCCTAACCTCTAGCGGATTCACTATGATCCCAAAAACTGACGCTTTTTGCCCAGGTTATCCGGGAAGTTGAACAGTCGGACGTGACAGTACTTCAGATTCAAACTCCATTTGGCTAAAGAGAGGTTAATTGAATACAGAAGACTTGGGAAATTCAAAGATTCTGAATTGGCTGTTCAAACCAGCCGGAGTGATGATGGGGAGTAGGGCGCGACGCTGGCTCTTTAACCCTATGAAAACCCTGCGAGGTGCTGATATTCAGCCCAGGCAGACCGTTTTGGAAGTGGGGTGTGGTACAGGTTTTTTTACTATTCCGGCAGCACAGCTCCTTGGCGATGAAGGTTGCCTGGTAGCTATGGATGCTTTATCAGGTTTTATCAAAGAGGTATCAAAAAAAGTACAGTCCGCTGATTTAAAAAATGTCCGCGTGGTCAAACGCAATGCCCTGAATACGGGATTGGGTGCCGCAAGCATTGATACGGCCCTGTTGTTTGGTGTGCTTCCATGGCCTGCGTTGCCCTTGAATCGGCTTTTGCCAGAAATGCACCGCGTCTTGAAACCAGAAGGGAGATTGGCAGTATGGTTGTTTCCGGTTTCCGGTTGGGTGCCAAAGTCGATTCTTCGGTCTGGGTTATTCATCTACATAAGCAAACAAAATGGTGTGTACAATTACAGGCGATGTTAGGCCTGAAAGTAAATGGAGAAGTTATGGATATCGCAATATTTGGCGCAGGCCATCTCACCCGATCCTTACTCATCGGGTTGGCGAAAAGTGTAAGCGTTCCTATCCGGCTGTATAACCGAAACAGGGCGAAGGCCGGGTCCTTGCGCACCATCTATCCT
>CALZJV010000488.1 GCA_945787595.1 uncultured Desulfobacterales bacterium
TAAAAAACCCTTCAAATACGCCTGCGGCGGCCTCGTTAAAATAATGGCCCCGGCCGGTTTCATCGACTATCCGGATAAAGGAGCCGGCTAAACCGCCAACCTCGGTATCCAGCAAAGCGGAAAACGTATGGGTCCACCCGAAGCCGAGGGCACCTGAAAAATTAAATCTGCTGTTGTATGCTGCTCCAAAAGAAAGCCCCAGGTTATTGGGTGTGGGAAAACTCAAGTCCGATCGGGATTCTATGGCATTTCCATTTAAAATACGAACGCTCTCACCCACCAGGCCACCGCCGCCCTGTTGTTCATTGTAACTGAATCCATAATCAATATCTTGGAAGGCAACGACACTGACCTGGACCGCATCGGTAGCCGTCCCTCCGGTTCCGGTCGCAGTAATGGTGTAAGTAGTTGTCACAGTCGGTGTGACCAAAATGGAACCGTTTACATCAACTGTACCGATATCCGGTTCAATCGCGCAGGTGTCGGCGCCTGTTGAAGTCCAGCTCAGGGTTGAGGATGAACCTGCCGGTATGGACTCGGGGTCGGCGGTTATTGTCAAAGTGAGCGGGGCAAGATCGATTTCAACATTGTTTATTACCCCTGCCGTGATATCGATCACCGGGCTCCATTTTTGATCGGGACCCTCATCAGCGCGGAATTTAAAAGAGCGGTCCGGAAGAAGAAATTCGGCGTTGCCCGATTCATCCGTGGTCTCGAACCATCCGAGATACGCATCGTTTTCAGTGAACAGATAAACCTTTGCACCGGCCACATCACTGCCGGAGCGCGTTACATGGATTCTGGCCAGACCCCTATTTATGGGGACCGAAGTATTCTGCCAGGTGAACTCGCCGGACCAAAACTGCTGAGCCAGATGATCTACCCGAACCTTATAAGGCTGCTCAGGTAAATTGAATACCACCTGGCCGCCGGCAGCGGTCGTCTGGTTTTGATTCATGTAAGCGCCGGCGGCAGTAAACAGATACACCGGCACACCTTCGATGGGTTCTATTCCCGGGTAATCGCCTTCCACGGAGATGGTGACGTCCTGGTGAGGGATGGTCAATGTTTCGGACAAAGTACCGGGCACTATGTAAACAGGGCTCCAGAACTGATAACCCAGGTAATCCACCCGAAACTTGTAGCTGCCGTCTGCCAGATTAAAGGTAACCAATCCTTCACTGCTTGTGACGTCGGTCCTACCCAGGTAGGTGCCGGCTTCATTGAAGACATAACAATTGACGCCTACCAGATGGTCGTTTACTCCCTTAAACACCGTAAAGGAAAATTCACCGCCGCCGGTGGAAATGCTCACCGGGTTCACCTGACCGGCGGTCAGCGTTTCTTCGGCACTCCAGTACTGGCTGCTTTGATAGTCTGCGCGGAACTTATAATTGCCGCCGGCCAGCCGAAAGGTTACCTTGCCGTTGGCATCAGTGGTGTCCGTTAAACCTAAATAAGTGCCCGTGGCGGCAAACACATATACATTGACGCCCTCCAGCGGCAACCCGCCACCGGTTACCTGGATTTCGGCTTCGGCCATGGATACCGTCACTACCGTATCCTGCCAGGTGAACTCGTTTGACCAGTATTGTTGGGCCATATAATCGGCCCGCACTTTATAGGGTTGCTCGGGTAGATTGAATACCACCTGGCCGTTGGCAGCGGTCGTCTGGTTTTGACTCATGTAAGCACCGGCGGCAGTAAACAGATACACCGGCACGCCCGCGATGGGTTCGGTTGCCGGGTAATCGCCTTCCACGGTGATGGTGACGTCCTGATGGGGAATCGTCAAAGATGCGGACAACGTATCAGGCAGCGTATAAACCTGGCTCCAAAACTGATAACCCAGATAATCCACCCTAAGTTTGTAGCTGCCGTCTGCCAGGTTAAAGGTGACCAATCCTTCACTGCTGGTCACCGCAGTCATACCCAGGTAAGTGCCGGTCTCGTAGAAGACATAACAATTGACGCCTACCAGAGGGTCGCTAATTCCCTTAAACACTGTAAAGGAAAAAACACCGCCGCCGGTGGAAATGCCCACCGGGTTGACCTGGCCGGCGGTCAGCGTCTCTGCGGCACTCCAGTACTGGCTGCTTTGATAATCCGCACGGAATTTATAGTTGCCGCCGGCCAGCCGAAAGGTTACCCTGCCGCTTGTATCGGTGGCGTCCGTTAAACCCAGATAGGTGTCCGACGCTGTAAACACATACACATTGACGCCATCCAGGGGCAATCCGCTTCCGGTTACCAGAATCTCGGCTTCGGCCATGGGGACCGTCACCACCGTATCTTGCCAGGTAAACTGATTGGACCAGTATTGCCGGGCCATATAATCGGCCCGCACTTTATACGGCTGCTCGGGTAGATTGAATACCACCTGCCCGTTGACATCCGTGGCCTGGTTTTGGTTCATGTAGGCGCCGGCAGCAGTAAACAAATACACCGGCACGCCCTCAATGGGTTCTGTTCCCAGGTAATCGCCTTCCACCGTGATGGTGACGTCCTGATGGGGGATCGTGAGGGATATAGCCGTATCGGCAGTCATCAGGGTATTATCGCTCCAGAACTGGTATCCAAGATAGTCGGCTCGCACCTTGTACGTTCCCTCCGCAAGATTGAAGCCGACTGTACCGGTTGAGTCGCTTACCTGGTGAAGCCCCAGATAGGTTCCATTTTCATCGAATAAATAAACGGTTATCCCCGCTATCGGATTTAGGGGATCCTTTTCTACCGTAACCTGAAAAAGCCCGCCGCCAGCTGCAAATACAACCGTTGTCAAGATCAACACCACCGATAGAAAAGTCAATAGCTAAGTTGCAACTTTAATTCGGGCATTATTTTTCAACATTTCCCAACCTCCCATGTCTCGGAAATTAAACCATGCGTGACCATTATAATTTGATAGCTTCCAGCGGGAACCCGATCTCATTTTTTTCTTTGGTGAGAGGGTTTATATCGATACATTATCAAGTTTTCCGAGGTATTCGCCCGGTGAGTTAATCTATGTTACTAGAGGGAATAAAAACACCCCTCCAAGCGCCTTGGAAGGGTATTGACAGCATGATGTTAGTCCTTATAATAGTGGAGTGTGTGGTGCGTTGGGAAGGCCCTTCCGACGCGTATTTTCATAAGGGATCTGATAGCAGTCAGATCCCTTTTTTATCAGTTCTCAAAGCGTACTCTCTCTCATTACCTTAAACCCCTTTTAAAACAAAATTTTCTTAATTACCTCATTCTTCTTGATCACATTTTTGTTTAGCACATTACCGATTGATTTTTTGTCTGTCAATATTTATTTAATGATATCATATATTTATATAGTTAGCCCAATTCATTTTATAAATTGACAAGCCAAAAAGGGTTTGGGATCTGAGATATCCCAACGCTGCTAGGATGAGATTTTCCACATTCAGATGGAGCTGTTTTAGACATTTTCAGATATTGATATTGGCAGGGTTTGAAGGAGAGTTCCGCGTAAGTCTTGCTTGGCGATATATGGTCGAAGGGATCTACCGATAACATAGCCAAAGAACCAGTTTTATAAAATGAATCTCAGCGCCGGGGCAACTGTAGGTGTAACATATGTAAAACGCAAATTTTTTTCCCGAATACTACAGCTCCCAGATAATTCCCTGAGGACCGGCATTGATCACGGTGGTTTCACCGATACGATCGATTTGAGCGGCGCTGCCATGGATGTGTCCGCAGACGACCAGGTTCGGCTCTTTAATAAGGATGGTTTCTCGAACTGCCTGACTTCCCAAACTTTTGCCATCGGAAGACACGTCCAGCACACCCGCAGGGGGTGAGTGGCTGACCAGCACACCGCCAGATGGGCAATCGCGCAATAAATCGTAGGCCTCGTCTTCGGAAAAATCATAGCTCCACGATCCAAAGGGTGTGACGGGTATACCGCCTCCGATACCGAAAAATGTGATCTCATCGATGGTTAGCTGACTGCCGTGCAGCACGCGGGCACTTTTCCACGATCGGCAGGCCTGCAACAGCTCTTCGTTGGATTCACTATTTCCGGGAACCAATACCGTTGGTTTGATTATCGCCGCTAGTGGTTTGATAATTTTTTTCAATCCCCGGCGAGCCACACAAAAATCACCGGCACCCACAACCACATCGACGCTATTGGATAATTCTACCAGCTTTGAGGCGGTACGAAGATCATTATGCAAGTCGCTGAACACCAGCAGCTTCATCTAGCAAGTCCTTTGAAGGAATGACGTTTCGTAATAGTTCAGCCACGAAGGCACTAAGCCACAAAGGTATTCCTAAACCGAGTGGTTCCAAGTTCTGGGTTCAAGGTTCAAAGGTTATAACCGGTGATACCGCTCACAATATCAATCAAAATGTTGAAGAAAATTTTTAAATCTTACGAACAGGGTGGACCGATCAAGGTTTGAAGACTTTTAATTCCAAGTCTTTAATCACTTTAAAGTGCTTTGCGTTGCTGGAAACAAGGGCCATATTATTTTCCACAGCCGTAGCCGCAATTATCGCATCACCAGACCTTAGACCCGAAGATAAGGTATATTCTTCAATATAAATTGATGCTCTATGTCCAATATTTTCTGTGAGGGGCAAGACCATAAAATTAAATGAGCTAATAAAATCTTTTACGTATTTATGTTGCGTTTTGTTTCGGGCACACTGCAAAAGTTCCATGTAGGTTTGAACAGATAGAAATTTGTCTTCAATTTTCTGCATAAGCCTTGCAGCTTTTTCACTCCCACGCTGTACCCAAATGAAAATATCTGTATCAAATATCATTATATCTTGGCTTCCTTAAATCATTGAGCTCATCCAATACCGGCTTTTGCGAATCCTTTACCGACATGCCGAAAAAAGGATGATCTTTGATTTTTTTTAATACTTGGCCTTTTGCCGGTAAGATAATCGCTTTCGTTTTGCCATGATACAGCACTGTTACTGCCTCATTTCTGTCAAGTGCTTTAAGTATGTCGTTCATTTTATATCTTAAATCAACTATCGTGGCTTTCATGATAGCCTCCATAATAATGTATACTTCCTATATACATATTTGAATCGAATTTTGTCAAGCATTAGATTGTTTTTTGCGGTTTTTCATACTGTCGACCAGGGAACAGAGAACTGGCACGACAATTAAGGTCAGCAGAGTGGCAAAGCCCAGCCCGAAGATAACCGCCACGGCCATGGGTCCCCACCACTGGGAAGATTCACCGCCGATATCCCAGGCCAGTTTACGGAAATCAAAGCTGACGCCGGTTGCCATGGGCAAAAGCCCCAAGATCGTGGTGATGGCCGTCAGCATCACCGGACGAAAGCGGACCGATCCGGCACGAATCAGCGCATCAAAGGATTTGAGTCCTTTGGCCAAAAGCTGGTTGTAATAGTCAATCAGCACGATGGCGTTGTTGACCACCACGCCGGCCAGGCTGATGACGCCGATACCGGTCATAATGATCCCAAAGGCAGTTCCGGTAATCAGCAGGCCGATAAAGACACCGACCAACGAGAGAATCACCGAGGTAATAATGATAAAGGGTGTGATAAACGAGTTAAACTGGGTCATCAGAATCAGCAGTATAATGGCAATACAAGCAAAAAACGCTTTGCTGAGAAAAGCCTGGGCTTTGGCCTGTTCCTCCTGCTCGCCGCTAAAACGATAGGCATAGCCCCGCGGCCAGTCCATATTTTTTTGGAGCCGCGCATCAATATCTTTGATGACATCATTGGCCAGGCGGCCGGACACATCGCCGGATATGGTGACCACCCGTTTCTGGTCCAGCCGCATGATGGCGCCGATGCCGCTGCCCAAGGAGATTTCCGCCAGACTAGTCAGGGGGATGGGTTCTCCCCGGGGCCCGGACACCGTGATGCGTTTGAGGTTTTCGATAGAGCGTCGATCTCGTTGCGGCAGTCTGGCGATAATATCATACTCATCCTTGCCTTCGCGGTAAACGCCCGCCTTGACACCATTGATAGCGGCCTTGACGGTGTAGGCAATCGTGTAGGTATCCAGCCCCATCAAGGCCGCCTTTTCCTTGTCCACCCTCACCCGGATTTCCGGTTTGCCTTTGACAAAGTTATCCTTTAAATCGACCAGACCGGTAATGTCTCTGATTTCTTTGCGCACGGCTGCGGCCAGTTCTCCCAGCGTCAGAATATCTTCACCGGAAATTTCGATATTTATGGGAGCCCCGGTGGGCGGACCTTCTTCCTCTTTTTCCACCTGGACCTCCGCCCCTCTGATGGTTTTTAAAATCCGTTGTCGGACTTCGTTGACGATGTCAGAAGACGGTCGGGAGCGGTCGTGGAAGTCTTTGAAGTCCAGCACCACCCGGCTGATGTGGGTTCCGGTGCCGCCCTGGGAGAATGGATCCCCGCCCACGGCCCCGATGTTGGAGATCACGTAACGGAGATCTTCATATTCGGACAAGATCTTTTCCACCTGGCTGACCAGCTTGTCGGAAGTATCGAGATTGGTGCCTTCCGGTGCTTTGATGTTGACATAGGCGCGTTTGGGTTCGGTTTCCGGAAAAAATTCCGTCCCTTTGCCGAACATGCTAAACGCCGTTATGGCAGCGACGAGCATCACGAAACTGGACGGCACCACCACCCACCGATGGCGCAGGCACCATTTTAGGAGAAACAGATAAAACCGCTTTAAGATCGGTTCTTTGGGGTGCGGATTGCCTTTTGATTTGACCGGCTTGACTTTCTGGTAACGGGCAGAAAGCACAGGGTTGATGATCAGGGCCACAAACAAAGATGCGCTCAAGGCCATGATCAGGGTCATCGGCAGATAGCCCATGAATTCGCCCATGATGCCCGGCCAGAACATCATAGGAGAAAAGGCGCCCAGGGTGGTCAACGTCGAAGTGATCACCGGCCAGGCGACCTGATCGGCTCCGATCCGGGCGGCATCCTGTCGTGTTTTGCCCTGCTGCATGTGGCGGTAAATATTTTCCACAATCACGATGCCGTTGTCCACCAGCATGCCCAGCGCCAGAATCAGCGAAAAAAGCACCACCATGTTCATCGTCACATCAAAACCGGTCAAAAGAGCAAAGGTGATAAACATGGAGTAGGGAATTGCCAGGGCTACAAAAATAGCCGATTGACCCCCGATGAAAATAAAAATGACACACAGCACCAGAATCAGTCCGGAAATAATATTGTTTTCCAGATCGGCCACCATGAGCCGCACGTCATTGGACATATCGGCAGTCAGGTCTATTTGCAATGTTTGCGGCAGCTGCGGCCGCATCTCGTCGACAATCTTTTTGACGTCATCGGTCACCCGCACGATGTTTTCACCGCTGCGCTTGGATACCGCAATCGTGACGCTTTTTTCCTCGTTGATCCGGCTGCGGGTTAAGGGGTCCTTGAAGGAATCCTGGATCGTAGCGACATCTCGCAGGTACACCGGTTTGCCGTCCCGCACAAAAGCTACAATAGAATAGATTTCCGACGGGTGCTTGAAGTCCTCCGGCACTCGCACCAGGTACTTGGCTTCTCCGATGTCCATACTGCCGCCGGGCATATTAACATTGCTGCGCGTCACGGAATTGATAATACTGGAAAACGGCACATTGTAGGCGCCCACCCGATCCAGGTCGAATTCCACATGGATTTCGCGTTCCAGACCACCGCTGATGCGGGCTTCCAGCACACCGCTGATGGATTCAATCTGGTCCTGTAAATCCTCGGCCAGATTCTGCAGCCGGCGCAGGCTGAAAGGTCCCGACAAGACCACCCGAATGACCGGCATATCTGAAAAATTGACTTCCGCAATGGTCGGATCATCGGCAAGATCGGCCGGCAAATCGTTTTTGGCCTGATCCACCTTGTCCCTGACC
>CALZJV010000489.1:0-2216 GCA_945787595.1 uncultured Desulfobacterales bacterium
ATGGCCACCCGGACTTCCCCCGGATGAACTTCTTTGGGCACAGCGAGATTCATGATAGCTTTTTTCTCCTTTCTAAACAGAAGGCATGGACCAGATGACAGATGACAGAGTACAGATGACAGTTGTATAAATTCGGCCTCCGGCCTCTCCGAGCTTTAGGCTCTACCCTCTCTCCGAGCTTTAGGCTCTGCTGGACGGCTTGATTGCCGGTCATCGCCCCCAGTGCCGCAATGTAATCTTCTGTTTGCAGCAAATACCATAGGCGCTGTGCACCGACTTGCGCGAATGTGTGTTCCAGTTTCAATGTACCTCGCAGTTTGAGGACTTCTTCAGGCGTGTAAGGCCGCTGAATCCCTTGCCAGCGAGGATCGCAGTCCCACTCTTGTTGCAGGCATGCAGCATCGTCATCCACGATCTCATGGCATGAGAGTCTTTCACAAATTTCGATGGCTTTATCCTGAATAGTTGTTGTCATTTTCCTCAATCCTTTCTTTGGATTTTTTTCAATTTAAGACCGATTTTCTTCCGAGTCAAACCTTCATTTCCGTTTTAACCGACAGTTGCGGGCATAGGGATAAATATGGGGCAGCTTTCCCGCCTGTATCATCTGCTGAGCCTGTTGCCAGAAACTGACCTCGAACAGATCGCTGTGGTGCTCACAAAACACATCACGCAGGGAGGTGCGTAGTCCCAGAAATTTTTGAAATTCTTCTCCCGGTACAACTCTGTTTTGCCATGTTTGTTAAAGCCCGTTGAGATATACAATTCAGCGATGCGCTTGTGCGGCAAAATGGTTTTGAGAAAATGGATAAGATCGTAAGGCCTTTCAACTTCGACATGGAAGTACGAGCGAGTAAAACTAAACAATATACTGACATCGTCCGTATCTAACAGAACACCATCGACAACGATGCCATCGGTTTTATTCAGAAGGGCAATCGCCAGGGGAACGAGGGTCGAATCGCAAAAAATGCGGCCAATCAGATAAGCACCCATACCCCGGTAGAAAACGCTTCGGACCATATCGATGCCGTCGATTTTACCGAATGCCCCTATTTTTTGTAAATGAATTTCAATTTTTGCGCCGACTTGTCGAGCGTCATATTCGATATCCTTGAAAGACGCCATCAGCGGGTAATCGGCTAAAATCGTGCGAATAAGGCGGGCGGCTGACTCCCGGCCGTTGAAGGTGTGATAAATTTTAGAAGTAGTCGGTATGGGGGGGGTGCTGAAATCGGTGTTAACAAACTCGATCTCAGCATCGACACCCACCGTGGCAAATATGCGGCGAGTGATGGAATTAAAAAAGGTTTCGGCCAGTTCCCAATCATCGTTCTGGATGAGCATACCGGAGTATGCCGTTTTTATGAAGGCCCATACGTTTTTTTGCTGTATGTCATCTGCCAGAAGGCGGCGTATATCGATCTCAATGCGGTCCACGGCATCACGATATAGATCCAGTCTCCGGATGGCATCGGACCGTCCGCCATGCCAGTCACGGTTTTTAAACCTTAGGGGAGCGCGCCGGGTGATTTCCTTAAACCGAGAGCGATATGCACTAAAGGCATGGTATATAGCGGCTGCCCCTTGACCGATGAGGCGGGATTTAATTGGTAGTTGGGACATTAGGCCCTTATCGCGTTTCATCTGACAACATGTTGCAAGAAAATTGAGGCTTCAGAAATTATAAAATTCAAATAACAAATACCAAATAAATCACAATGATCGAAATTCAAAATCCCAAACTTGTTATGGGCAATCGTCAATATTCGATCATTAACATGTTGTGCATAATAAACCTTTTCAGTGCTTGTCAACATTCTTAATTAGTGCCCGTCCATAAATCGGTTAAAATCAGATTGGGCACTCACTAGTGTTTCCAATCCAGAAATGCGGATTTTTGTCCAAGATCAAGGAAATCAATCGTTTGTGCGGAGGCGTAGCTGGCTACGTCGCACAAACAAACGCGCCGATTGACGCCGAGATTGGGCAAAAAGACCATTTGCGGATGGAAACTATTTAGTAAGCGTTCACAGGTTCAAAGTTCAAGGGTTGACGTTTAATCTTAACGTTGATTCCATTGTTTTGGTCATTGAAAATTGTAATTTGAGATTTAATCAAAATCGAAAACCTGGTCCTCAGGGCCAGGTCAGAGGTGATCGGCTCTGCCATAGATCAAATCTGTTCAAGGTTTCAGGTGTCAGGTTTCAGGTGTC
>CALZJV010000489.1:2249-13063 GCA_945787595.1 uncultured Desulfobacterales bacterium
CCATATCACCCCTCTCTCCGAGCTGTAGGCTCTTAGGCTCTACGAGCCGGAAGCCGGGGTGGACCAAAGCCGGGCCCTCTGGACCCGGATCTTTACTTGTTATTTGGAGCTTGGAATTTGGGAATTTAAAGATGCACCCAAGCCTCCTCCAGTGGCAAACCAATCGCAAGTTCTACGGGAGTGGATTCTTTGTTTTAAGCGCCACTGTGCGCACTTGCCTTTTTGACATTGTGTATTACCATAAATTCATATTCGGAGAAAAATTCCGAACTGGAAAATGTACCCAACATCCATTTTGGATGATTTAGATTTTATACTAATATTACCTGAGTACTCACGGGAGGTGATGGTTATGGCTGAGGAAAAATTCAAGATGGCCGCGGATGTGTGTTCTTATGTGGATGATGATAGGCAAAATCTAAACCTTGAAATCAACATCCCGGGCGTCAAAAAAGAAGATATTAACCTGAAAATGCTTGATGACAGTTTTAGCCTGGCAGCGCCCAGGGATGACTTTGATTATGTTACCACATCTGCTTTTTGTTGTCCGGTCAACGCTAAAGAGGCTTCAGCGCACTATGAAGATGGTGTTCTCAAGATTTCAGTTCCTTTTAAAGACCCTATGGAAGGTGCGCACCAAGTCAGCATAAGTTAATTGCAAATTTTATCGGATGCTTTCAAAAAGGCAGAGTCCCGAAGGGACGCTGCCTTTTTTTTATACCGTTCACCCACTGAGCATGCCGGACAGGTTTGTTTTTTTCAGTAAATCTTCCAAAATGCCCTGACGTAATGATAACTAAACGCTTATATGACCGTTGTCCGGTACCAGTGTGCCATATTTTCCTACTGTTTCAGTATGAAAATTTAGCGCTAATAGATCTCTAACATACTAAAAAAATTAGGAAAAAAAATTTTAAGAATTTTAAAAAAAATATTGACATTTGGTCCTATTCTTGACAAAAAATGTCGACAACTATCTTGATAAAAAGAGTCAAGAAGTTTCCCGACTAAAAAAGTCAGGATTATGCATCATGCCGATTACGCCAAAAAAAAATCAGTATGCCCTGCGGGCTATCTTTGAACTGGCCAAGCACCGGGGCAAAGGCCCCAAAAAAATCTCTGAAATTGCCGAAGTTCAATCCATCCCACTACGCTTTCTGGAGGTCATCCTCGGCCAACTCAAAGGCAGCGGTCTGGTGGAATCCAAACGGGGGTTTTATGGGGGATATTCTCTGACCCGATCTGCTGACAAAATCAGTGTGGGAGATGTGCTCAGGTTTATGGATAAACCGATAACCGCTGAGCACTGCGGAGCCTGTGTGTCCAAGAGTAATTGCCCGTTCAGCGGCAATTGTGCTTTCGCCTCGATGTGGAATCGAGTTAATGAGGCGATATTTGATATTTATGACAGCACAACCATCCAGGATCTCCTTAACAACGAGAAACGTATACACCGGAGAAAACCAGAAGCCGGTTAATGGGTTAATGTAATAAAAGGTAAGGATATAACTCATGGAGAAGGGAAGAGCACTTTTACGCTGGAACGCTATTCTAGTTGCGATTGTGACAGTTCTAATTTTAATGAACAGCGCCGCGGTTTTTGGAGTTAAAACCCAGCCTAAAAAGACGCCTGAAATCCGGGTTGACATCATTCACATCGATTCCATGAATGTCTTTGGCAAACTTGAAAGACCTTCGGTGACATTTCTTCATCAAAAGCATACCGATGCGCTTGAAAAGAAAGATAAGGACTGTGCGGCCTGCCATTTGTCCGAAAAAGAGCCGGCACTGGATAGAGAACGAATGTCTACCCTGTATATGCGGCTTAAAAATACCTCCAAGCAAGAAGTCCTGGATATTTACCACGAAAACTGTATTACCTGCCACAAAGAAACCAAGGCTGCCAAAGAACCCAGCGGCCCGCTTGAGTGTGGTGGATGCCACCAGGACCAGGTAACCGTGATCTCTTCCTGGCGTCCCATCGGCATGGATAAGTCTTTGCACTATCGTCATTCAAAAGCCCAGGACAAAAAGTGTGAGACGTGTCATCACGAGTTTAACGAGAACACCAAGAAGCTTTTCTATGCCAAGGGAAAAGAAGGCACGTGTCGCTATTGCCACGGTGAAAAAAAGGAAGACAACCGGATTTCAATGCGTCTGGCGTCACATATCGCCTGTATCGATTGTCACCGCAGGACAATTGCCAAAAACGAAAGTGCCGGACCCTATAACTGCAACGGCTGCCACGAACCCGACGAACAGAAACTGATCGAAACGGTGAAAGATGTTCCGCGCATGAAGCTTGACCAACCCGACTTTGTGTTTGTTAAAAGCGCTGCTTCCAAGAATAAAAAGTCGAATCCTTCGGCGCGAATGAATCTTGTGCCGTTCAATCATCAAGCCCATGAAAAATATAATGATTCCTGCCGGGTTTGCCACCATGCGGCGCTTGATGATTGCGTGCAATGTCACTCTCTTGCAGGGTTAAAAGAGGGAGATAATGTGACGCTCCAGCAGTCCATGCATCGGTTAAAGGTGAATCAAAGCTGTATGGGGTGTCATGAAGCCAAACTAAATAATCAGATCTGTGCCGGCTGTCACACGTCCTTTGAAAAAAAGCGCCAGCAAGGTACCGACGCCTGTGTCAATTGCCATATGGTTCCGACTTCGCGGATCACCAATGAGGTTCAGCTGGCAGAGGAGAAAATGCTGGCCGCCGAAACCCTTGAAGCCCGTGACGCCGTTACCGTAACGTATGGTGACCAGGACATTCCGGAGACCGTCGTCATCGAGGCCTTGACGAATCAATATGAACCGGTAAAGCTTCCACACCGTAAAATTGTCAAAACACTGTTCAATAACATCAAAAATAACAGACTGGCGAATTATTTTCACTACGAAAAAGGGACGATTTGCCAGGGTTGCCACCACAACAGCCCGGCAGCGAAAAAACCGCCCAATTGTGCGAGCTGCCATGGTAGGCCCTTCAACGAAAAAGATCCTTTTAAGCCCGGATTGATGGCCGCCTATCACAGGCAATGTATGGAGTGCCATAAAGCGATGGATATTAAGAAGCCGGTTTCAACCAATTGTATCGCATGTCACGCAAAAAAATCATGAATGGGTAACCCTGCAGAGGTTCCGAGGTTCAGGGTTCCAAGGTTCATGGGTTAACGTCCAATCTGAGACGTTGATTCGTGACCCGGAACCTACCGCGACCGTGCCGCGTCACGGCGGGAGGGAAACCGTAGAGAGAATAGAACGATTTAAAGATATTACGGCAGGGTAACCTTGAACGGTGAACCTTGAACCGATCACTAGTTAAGAGGTAAATTTATGTCAATTTCACGGAGAAAGTTTCTCGGCTGGCTGGGCGCTGCCGGTTTTGGCACCGCATTGGGCAATACCGCACAAGCTGCTTCCAACAAGCATTTTGACGGTTATCCCGATAGCAACGCTGTGCTTTTTGACAACACCCGCTGCATCGGCTGCCGCAAATGCGAAGAAGGCTGCAACCGTGTCAATGATCTGCCGGAACCGGAACGTCCGTTTAGCGACCTTTCCTTGCTGGACACCAAACGCCGAACCACGGCCAAATCATACACGGTTGTCAACCGCTATGATGACACCGAAAGCGAGAAAGGCCCGCTGTACCGCAAAGACCAGTGCAACCACTGCCTTGAACCGGCTTGTGCCTCCGCATGTTTTGTGCGGGCATTTACCAAAACTAAAACCGGCGCAGTCGTTTACGATGCATCGGTTTGTGTGGGCTGCCGCTATTGTATGATTGCCTGCCCTTTCGAAATACCGACCTATGAATATGACAATGCGTTTTCTCCTCGGGTGATGAAATGCACCATGTGTTATCCGCGAATTTCCAAGGGATTGCTGCCCGGATGTGTCGAGGCCTGCCCAACCGAAGCCCTTACATATGGAAAGCGTGAGGATTTGTTAACGATCGGGCGCGAGCGTATCGCCAAATTCCCGGAGCGATACGTGGATCACATATATGGTGAGAATGAAATGGGCGGTACCAGCTGGCTTTACCTGTCCGCAGTTTCTTTCAAGGACGTCGGGATGAGAGAAGATCTTGGCGTGACACCGGCACCCAAGCTTACTGCCGGAGCTCTAAGCGCTGTGCCGATGGTTGTTGGACTCTGGCCGGTTCTTTTAACCGGCATTTATGCCATTAACCAAAGAAAAGGAAAAATTGAGAGACAGGAGAAAGAACAGGCTGTTACCGCTGCATTAGAAAAAGCCCGCACCGAGGCCGAAGCCAAGCTTTCCGAAGCAATGGAAAAGGCCGAAAAGGAAAAAACTACGGCCATCGAATCCGCCGTCAGCAAAGCCCTTGAAGAAGCGGCCAAAGCATCTGAAGAAGACGCCGGCGATACAGCAGCTGAGGATGCCGACAAGAAGTCGAGCAAGGAGGATTCCTGATGTCTGATGAAGCCACGACCACCGGCAAATCTTATTTGACACCATTTAATGTTATTGCCGGAATCATCATTATTATTGGTCTATTTGTTACGGTCTTGCGATTTACCAAAGGATTGGGCGCCGTCACCAATCTTTCCGATTACAACCCCTGGGGGATTTGGATCGGTTTTGATCTGCTGGTCGGCGTCGCCCTAGCGGCCGGTGGGTTTGTCACTTCCGCCGCCGTCTATATTTTCGGCATGAAGAAATACCATTCCGCGGTCAGACCTGCCATCTTAACCGGATTTTTAGGCTACGCCATGGTTGTTGTGGCACTCAATTATGATGTCGGCAGACCCTGGCGCCTGCCGTACCCCTTTGTCATGCAGCAGGGAACCACATCCCTCTTATTTGAAGTGGCTGCCTGCGTGGCCCTGTACCTCACGGTTTTGTTTGTAGAATTTTCACCGGCGGCTCTGGAATGGCTTGGTCTGAAAAAAGCGCGCAATATCATTATCAAGCTAACGCTATTGCTCACCATCTTCGGATCGAAGCTGCACCCGCTCTGGTACTCACCGTATATAACAGTATTTTTCTTCGTGTCCGCTATCATTGCAGGTCTTTCCATGGTTATTTTTGAAAGTACGCTGTCTCATCACTACTTTGCTGATAAAATGGATGAGGCCCATTTAAAAGAAAAAGATGATATTGCTTTGGGCTTCGGTAAAGCCGCTTCCTTCGTTCTCGCCGGTTATTTCATCATCAAGGTGCTCGGGATATCCGAGGGCAACAACTGGCACCTGCTGGGCACATCCTATGGCATCTGGTTCCTGGTGGAATTGCTGGGTTTTATAGCCCTGCCTTGTTTTTTCTATGCCATCGGCGTGCGTGAGAAGAACCTGAAAATAATCAAATGGACGGCTGCCTGGACCGTACTTGGCATCATTCTCAATCGGCTGAATGTTGGCCTGATTGCATTTAACTGGCATCTGCCGTCGAGCGAACGCTATTTCCCGCACTGGATGGAAATTGCGATTTCCGTTTTCCTGGTAACCGTCGGATTGGTTGTATTTCGCTTTGTCGTTAGCCGCATGCCGATTATGTATGCCCATCCGGATTATGAGGATGAGCATTAGAGATTTGATTTACGATTGCCAACCAACTGTGAGAAATGAAGCACACGCGGGATTTACTTTACAGCCCAGCCGCCGGCCAAAAAAACGGCCGGTCTGATCGAAAAAGAAACTGATGAAGTTTCACACGAGCAATTAACAAATAACAAATAACATATAACAAATAACTTAACGATGATAAGGTCTAATGGACTCAATTTTGATAAATACATTGAACCACATTATAGGGTGACAAGATGGAAGGGACCATTCATACCCTGCAAGATTATATGCTCCACACCGAAAACATCACCTACATTTTAATCGTAGGAGCGCTTGTCGGCATAACGTTTTTCTATCGTTTTCTGACAGACAGAGACGATGATGAAAAGTGAGAATTGAATGTGGGATATATTTTGTAGCTTTCGCACGGAAGACGATATAATATAGGCTTTCAGATAAAGTTTTTAGTCCTCTTTCAGCGGACTAGAAGGAGTCACCCTGAGAACGGCATACAAATAGTGCGTTGTCGAAGGGTGGCGACTGATAACACAGCCCAAAAACTTTATTCGGAAGGCTTTAGATTCAAAGGAGCAACATATGTATGAATTTGTTACCGGCCCTCTGGCCTGGCTGTCATTTGCCGTCTTTTTTATCGGGCTGATTGTCCGCACGGTGCTGTACATTAAGGGGCTCGATTGGAAACTTGACCGTGTGACCTATTCGGTCAATACCTTTTATGGAGTTAAAGGTGCCGTTCGTTCCATTGTTTTCTGGTTGTTTCCCTGGGCAACCCATAGCTACCGTAACAATTCCTGGTTTACTTTATGGGTATTTTTAATGCACATCGGCCTGTTGCTCACCCCCGTATTCCTGCTGGGGCACAATATTCTGCTGAGAGAGAGATTGGGATTCAGCCTCTGGACCCTGCCGGAGGGAGTGTCGGATGTCCTGACGATCCTTGTGATCGTGGCCGTGGTTTTTTTGATTTTGCGCCGCATCGCTCTGCCGGAGGTCAGACTCATTACGACGGCATATGATTACTTGATGATTGCCATTGCCGTAGCCCCTTTTATTACCGGGTTTATCGCCTCTCACGGGGCATCGAATTATAATTTCTGGATCATTGCCCACGTCATTTGCGGTGAAATCGTTTTGGTGGCGATACCGTTCACCAAGCTTTCCCATTTTATTCTTTTTTTTCTTTCCAGAGCACAGCTTGGCATGGACTACGGAATCAAACGAGGCGGTATGAAAAGCAAGGGTATAGCGTGGTAGGGCAGCTTCGCTTAATGACTATTGATTATTGAATATTGACGAATGATGGAAGTCGCTTCGCTCCGGCCATCTAAAACTTACAACCAGAAGAATTTATTCAATATCAGACATAGTTGAATAGTTTACTGGTTGAATGGTTGATTAGGTAAATTATAGTCATAATTTTAGAATGTTACGATTGTTAAAACATGAAGTGTCCAATTATTTTGCAACCACTTAACTAATCAACCACTTAACTAATCAACCACTTAACTAATCAACTAATCAACCAATCAACGATATCTGATTTAGGAGAAGATTTAAACAAGTTTTGCCACTGAGGCATAAAACAATTTTTCATGTAATTAAAGGAAGAAAGCCATGCCGGAAGGAATTCTTTGCAATAAAAAGAACGTCAATACAAAAGAACAACTGCTGGCGCTTTTGGCGGATAAAAGCGGCAAACAATATTATGAGGAAATGAACCACCTCGATGTGGATCGCAAAAAATTGTGGGGGACGATCCAGAAAACCTTCAAGTCACGCCTGAAATCCTGGCTTGAAATCTGTTCGCACTGCGGCCTGTGTGCTGAAAGCTGTTTTTACTATCTTGCGAATAACAAAGACCCCAAACAGGTTCCCTCTTACAAAATTCAATCCACACTGGGCAAAATTATTAAGCGTAAGGGCAATGTGGATAGCGCCTTTTTGCAGGAGTGTATGGACACAGCATACGCGAAATGCACCTGCTGCACAAGATGCGGTGTGTACTGCCCATTTGGGATCGATACCGGCGTCATGTTCAGTTATCTGCGGGGCTTGTTGTTTGCCCAGGGTTTTGTGCCCTGGGAGATGAAAATCGGTTCCGGGATGCACCGGATATACAGGGCCCAAATGGATATCACCACGGAAGACTGGGTGGATACCTGTGAGTGGATGGCTGAAGAATATGAGGAAGACTGGCCGGGATTGACCATTCCCGTTGATATCGAAAATGCCGATATTATGTATACCGTCAACGCCAGGGAACCCAAGCATTATCCGGAAGATATCGCTGAGGCTGCGATTTTGTTTCATGTGGCCGGGGAAAACTGGACGGTACCCAGTGAGGGCTGGGAGGAGACCAGCCTGGCCATGTTCGGCGGCGACTGGGAAGCCTGCAAATTGCAGGTCGAGTCGGTCTATGATGCCATGGATCGATTAAAACCCAAACGAATGGTGGTCACCGAATGCGGGCATGCCTACCGGGCGACGGTCATCGAAGGGCCTTATTGGGCCGGTCTTAAAACCGGCAAAACGCCGGTTGAAAGTTTCCATTACGTGGAATGGGTGGCGGAAGCCCTGCGAACCGGAAAACTGAAAATAGATCCATCCAAAAAGATCAAGGAACCGGTAACCTATCAGGATTCCTGCAACTATGTGCGCAACGCCGGCCTTGCCGACGTCGGCAGGGAGATCATGAGTTATATTGCCGAGGATTTCAGGGAAATGACACCCAACCGGGAGCATAATTTCTGCTGTGGCGGCGGCGGCGGCCTAAATGGTATCGGCCGGTATCGCCAGCAGCGCAATATCGGTCTGAAAGTCAAGCGGGATCAGATTCTGGCCACCGGTGCCAAGCTGGTCATCTCTCCCTGTCACAATTGCTGGGATGCGATCAGGGATCTGGAGGAGATTTACAAAATTGGAATCCGGTGGTCCTTTTTGAAACCGCTGTTGATCAATATGATCGAAGTGCCGGAGGATTTGAAGCCGAAGGAAGAATGAAATAGGCCCTTAGTCCATTTATTCTGACACCATGTTGTCAGAAAATGAAGGTTCCAGGTGTCGGTGTTCAGGTTTCAGCAATTAAAAAATTTCAAATTTCAAATAACAAATACCAAACAAATCACAATGACCGAAATTCAAAATCCCAAACAATTGGTTTTTGATCTTATTTGAGATTTGGATATTGTAAATTTGGAATTTATTCTAACATTGAAAACCTGGTCCTCTGGGCCTCCGGCTCGGAGAGCCTGGTCAGAGGCAGTTGGCTATGCCGTGAAAAGGGCCGACAAGAATTCAGAATAAGGTATTCGCCTTCGGCTCAGCTGGAAAATATAAAATGTGTAGGCGCGAAGCGACATCATTCTATTCTCATATGAAACTACGCCAAAATGGCACGGTCTCTTGATGATTAAACTGGTCGCTTCGATGGCCTGGATTAAACAGCGAACCCCAGAATATCGAATGACGAAGGATGGAATCGCTTCGCGAAATCTTTTTTAAAATAGACAGAATACATTCATTCGACGTTCGATGTTGGACGTTCGATGTTCGACGTTCATCAGTTTCGCCGCTTATCAGGACAGCGGCTGGGCTGACACCTGAAAGCATTAATCTGCATCAAATTGCCCTCCCATGAATAGACGCATCTCCTGAAATTCTCAAAATTCCTTGACACTTAGAAGCACGATTGATAGTCTGCCTGATTCTTAAACTAATTATAAAAAATCAGCCACTAAGACACGAAGGAACAAAAAAGGACCACTTAGGTTGAGCGGTTCATGGTTCAACGTTCCGGGTTGAAAAACCCAGACAACTCGTATTAATAATGAACGTGTCTTCATCTGGTTATAAATCCATTTGACCTAATGAGGCACCATATTTTGATTATAACCTTTGTGGCTTGGTGCCTGGCTGCAATATTACAAAGAATTATAATCATTCGAGTAGGCATGTATGACCAATTTTATTTACCAGGATATGTTTCCCGCCGGACAGGATGCCACCGATTACCGCTTATTGACCGAAGCGCATCTGTCTACCGCCTTCTTTGACGACCAAGAGGTGCTGAAAATATCGGCCCAGGGGTTGACGTTTCTGGCCGAGCAGGCATTTAAAGAAATTTCCCACCTGCTGCGGCCCGCTCATCTGAAACAGCTTGCCGGTATTTTTAATGATCCGCAAAGCTCTGCCAATGACCGCTATGTGGCCTTGGAATTACTTAAAAACGCCGTGATATCTGCTGAGGGTGTTTTCCCGATGTGCCAGGACACCGGTACGGCCATCGTCATCGGCAAAAAAGGGCAACGGGTGTGGACCGATTCTGCGGATGAAGAAAGCCTGTCAAAGGGAATTTATAATGCCTATACAAAGGGCAACCTGCGATATTCCCAGAATGCGCCTTTGAGCATGTACGAGGAGAAAAATTCCGGCAGCAATCTGCCGGCCCAGATTGAACTATATGCTGTTGGGGGCGACGAATACCGCTTTTTGTTTATTGCCAAAGGTGGCGGTTCCGCCAATAAGACTTTTTTGTACCAGGAAACCAAAGCCGTTTTAACACCGGATAATTTGAAGGCCTTCATGAAAGAAAAAATGAAAACATTGGGCACAGCCGCCTGCCCGCCCTATCATCTGGCATTTGTTATCGGTGGAACTTCGGCAGAATTTAACCTTAAAACCGTGAAATTGGCGACGACCAAATACCTGGATGATCTGCCGACCGCAGGAAGTGAATCCGGTCATGCATTCCGAGACCTGCAACTTGAAGACGAAATTCTTAAAATCTCCCGTGATCTTGGAATCGGTGCTCAATTCGGCGGGAAATATTTTTGTCTCGACACCCGCGTCATTCGTTTGCCTCGCCACGGCGCATCCTGTCCAATCGGTTTGGGGGTCAGCTGCAGCGCAGACCGCAACATCAAGGCTAAAATTACCCGTGAGGGGATTTTCCTAGAAAAGCTTGAAACCGACCCGGCCAGGTATTTGCCGGAGGTTGAAGTGTCCGCTCAAGAGGCGGTACGTATCGACTTAGACCGTCCGATGGAGAAAATTCGACAACAGCTAAGCCAGCATCCGGTGGCAACCCCACTTCTGCTGACAGGCAAAATCGTGGTTGCCCGGGACATCGCCCATGCTGAATTAAAAAAACGTCTGGATAGGGGCGACACCCTTCCCGATTATTTCAAAAACCATATCATTTATTATGCCGGACCGGCAAAGACTCCGGCCGGCTACCCATCCGGCTCTTTCGGCCCGACA
>CALZJV010000490.1 GCA_945787595.1 uncultured Desulfobacterales bacterium
TTAATGTGGCCGGGATGAGTATCTTTGCAGGAGCCTATTTCGGTATCTCATGGGAAAGGGCAGGATTTGACATCGGATAATTCAAAACTGGTATTAGCGCTGCTAATTTTAGAAATTATATAAATAAGTTAGGAACTAAACGGTTCGCTGGCTGTGTTCGTTGAAGGCTGGAGGTTTTGGGTTTCCTGTAGGCGGCAGCTGGAAATGGTTGCACTACACCTATTTTCCTGTTATCCTCTACATACTATCTGCTTGTGCTTTGACATGCCTCATTCCCCATTCCCTGGCCCAGACCGATTAAGCGGAGATCCATTTGACAACACATCAATCCGATCAATTTAGACGAAAGTAATCTAATCCCATTAAGTCGCACCAGGGCGGGCCGAATTCCCACCGGGTCGTAGGCGCATGACCCTATGGGCCGGAGGCCGCATTCTTATACTTCTGTCATCTGTTCTCTGTCATCCGTCCTCTGTCTTCTGTCATCCGTCATCCGTCATCTGTCCTCTGTCACCCGTCAACTGTCATCTGTCTTCTGTCATCTACTCATTCATACGGCGTCAGGCTTTCGGCGCCGTTTTCGGTGACCAGAACCGTCTGCTCGAACTGGGCCGAAAGCCGCCCGTCTTTGGTGACCGCCGTCCACTTGTCGTCCAGGATTCTTAGGTCTTTTTGGCCGAGATTGATCATCGGTTCAATCGTAAAAACCATTCCGGGAATCAGGCCAATCCCGGCGCCCTTGTGGCCGAAATGAGGAATCTGGGGGGCTTCATGGAACCCGAAGCCGACCCCGTGACCGACAAACTCGCGCACAACCGAACACCCCTGGGCTTCCGCATAGGTTTGTATGTTCCAGCCGATATCCCCGATAGTATTTCCGGGTTTCACCGTGGCCATGCCTCTCCTGAGACATTCCCTGGCGATGACCACAATCTTACGGGCATCGGGTCCGGGGTTCCCGGCGAAGAAGGTTTTATTCGCATCGGCATAGAAGCCGTTTAAAATAGAAGTGACATCGACATTGACAATATCGCCGTCTTTAATAACCCGGTTTCCGGGGATCCCGTGGCAAATGACCTCATTGATGGAAACACAAATACTTTTGGGGAAACCGCGATAATTTAATGGGGCGGGAGTGGCGCCGTTTTTAATCGTAAATTCATGGGCCAGCGTGTTGAGGTCGTCCGTGGTTATCCCAGGCTTGATCTTAGACTCCACCAGATCGAGGGTGTCCAGCACCAGGCGACCGGCCATGCGGATACCATCGATATCCGCCGCTTTCTTAAGACGGATGTTATATTTGCGAAAATAGCTCGCCTCGAGATCCTCAATCCCGGTGTCAGACTTGCCCAGACAGCATTTTTTATGCTTTAAGCCGCTGCCGCAGGGGCAGGGATCATTTCGGCCAACTTTGATAGTTTTCATTTTCATAGTTTATCACGAGGTACGATATAAATTAACAAACCAAAAGTAGTTTACACTTTTTGTTAGAAAGAAATAATTTCACCACGAAAAGCACGAAATACACTAAAAATTAAAAAAATAATTCTACAAATATTTCGTGTGCTTCGTGTATTTCGTGGTTAAAAAAATATAACTGTAAACTGGCAAATGAAGGATGTCCCAAAATAATATACTTTTAGCCAGATTTCAACCACCAAAGCAAAGAATCCCGACTTGGAGTGACAGACCTCCAAGATTAGAATAAAAAGTTTTGACCAGTTGGAGCGAAAATGCTACGGATCAGCGCACGGAGACAAAGTTGATGAAATCAAAATACCTGTTCAATCGAGTTGAATTCGCCGGTGCGCTGGGTGACCTGGGAACCCTGCTTCCTTTGGCTATCGGACTAATTCTGATAAATGGGTTAAGTCCTGCAGGGCTGTTTTTATCCGTGGGAATCTTTTACTTTTTCTCCGGGCTGTATTACGGTGTGACAGTTCCGGTCCAACCGATGAAAGTCATCGGTGCCTATGCCATTGCAACCGGAATGAATGCCTCCCAAATCACGGCATCAGGATTCCTGATGGGCCTGGTGCTCTTAATCATCGGAGCTACCGGTATTATGGGTTTGATCGGCCGATATATTCCTAAATCGGTCGTGAGGGGCGTACAGTTGTCTACCGGAACGTTGCTGATGGCCGGTGGCGTCAAATTAATGATAGGAACATCTAAGCTTCAGATTCTCAATCAGGCCACAGAACCCTACCTGATAATACAAAGTATCGGATGGTTACCCATTGGTATTTTCATTGGAATTGCGGGTGGTGCGCTGACCCTTCTTTTTCTTGAAAATAAGAAATTGCCGGCCGCGATGATTATTGTTTTCGGAGGTTTGATTTTCGGTCTGGCATTCGGTACCCGTGAAGGCCTTGAAAATCTGAAAATCGGCATCAACCTGCCGGGGCTTCTACCCTATGGGTGGCCGACAACACCTGATTTTTCATTTGCACTGTTGGCCCTGGCGCTGCCACAAATTCCGATGACTCTGGGCAATGCTGTGATTGCATATGCGGATTTATCCGAAGCGTATTTTGGAGAGCAATCAAAAAAAATTACTTACAAGGCAACCTGTATCAGTATGGCAGTAGCCAACATTTTTAGTTCTTTCATCGGCGGTATGCCACTGTGCCATGGGGCCGGCGGATTGGCCGCCCATTATCGCTTCGGCGCACGCACGGCCGGTTCAAATTTAATGATCGGTGTTATCTTTACTGCCTTGGCAATACTTCTGGGCCGCCACTGTCTGGCAATCGTCTATCTGATTCCGCTGTCTGTTTTAGGGGTACTTCTTCTTTTCGCCGGCAGTCAACTGGCTCTGACGGTATTGGACTTAAAAGATCGTAAAGAGCTGTTTGTCTGCCTAATCATTCTAGGAATTACGCTGGCCACCAATCTGGCTGCCGCATTTATATCAGGCATTGCGATCGCCTACCTGCTGAAGTGGAAAAAATTAAGTATATAGTTCCCCGCTGTAAGCAGTGCGCAAGCACACAGCATACCTTTAATAAATTTGGAGGGCACGTATTTCTGAGTGCGAGCGCCTAAATACATTCCCAATATCCCGCCAATACCTAAAATTGCTCCCAGACGCCAATCCGGAACTACCGACAGATGGGGGTGGAACTGAGCTAGGATCTGATAGAAAACGACTCCAGCCACAGAGGTTACAAATGTCCCCATCAAAGCTGCCCCGGCCACCGCATACACCGGCAGACCGATAATGGCCACAAAAAAGGGGGCTACAATTGATCCGCCGCCGATTCCATAGATTCCCCCGGCAATGCCTACCAATAAGCAGATACCATAGACCATGGGTGTTGAGAACTTGAATATTTCGCTTCCATAATCAAATTCCACTTTTCGTAAGGTGCTGGAAATTACGCGTACAGAATCAAATGTCCCGGCTGGCCCCGTTGACCCTTTTGATATGTTATCGCTTTTCTGTCGGCAAACATCCAGCAGCAGTCGCCAGCCAATGTATAAAAGAATGAAACCCACGAAAAGTTTAAAACTTTCGGGATGGGGCAGATAAACGATCCGGATCCAGGCACCGATAAACACACCGGGTAATGTTCCGATGATAACCGCCCATGTCAAGGGCCAGAGCATTCGCCCCTCTCTGACATAACGATAAACCCCGCTGGGAATTGCCAGAATGTTAAACACATGATTGGTTGCGCTCACGGATGGCGCGGTATAGCCTAAAAAGCTCACCTGATAGGGGAGCAGCAAAAACGCACCGGAAACACCGCCCATTGAGGTAAAAAATGAGATGATAAAAGCGACCGCGAAAGGGACCAACGGGTTCACATCAACACCGGATACCGGAAAAACCATTGTCGCAACTCTCCTTAAATTCACCCTGTAAGCGGGGCTTTAGAATCTTTTCCAATTGGGGTTAATACAATTAAAATGGGAATTCCGTCAAGGAAGGGCAACAGGTAAGTTCGCTTCGCTTACAATTGGAATAGTGGAATGATGGAAATTGGGGAATGATGGGTTTAAAAAAAACGAGACTCATAGCACGTATTCTGCACTGATTTCAATATTTTAATGAGGTATTTTTTAGGGCAAAAACAGAAAAGATATGACTCGTAAGCAACATCAAAAAATGTAGATTTTATATTTTTTATTTAATAGACGTTTTTCAGCTTTTCCTACCCAGTCTTCCAACATTCCACTATTCCATCATTCCATGCGGCTTACTAATAAATTGGCCGCAAAGAGCATCGTGATTCCAATAAATTGTAGAAATTCCGATACATTTACTGATTCATAGCAGTGGAGTTAAGAATTTGGATAGCCTCGGACGGAATGCAAACACCGACAAGTTCGCCGACCAGGGGTCGGGTTTGCTCGTATTTTTTTTGGGGAATCAAAAGCGCAATATTGATGCCCGCATCGACAACCAATCGAACTTTGGAGTTTTCCGCCATCACCTGGATCACCCTTCCCCTGAAGGAAATTAACTCACAGGCTTTATCATCAGAATCCATGAGATTAATCTTTTCAGGGTCGATAACAACACGAACTCTTCTTCTTCCGATGTTGAGGTTTTTTTGCGAAATTTGGAGCGAAATTTTATCGTGGATGGCACAACTCAGATTTCCGGAACTGTCGTGCCCTAAAACCCCGGTAAATACATTTTCATAGGCGCTTGCCACAAGCCGCCCGTGATCCAGCACCAGGGTATGATGCGCCAGCCCGGCCGCCAGCGAACGGTCATGAGTGGTGAACAGGACAGTTATTTTCTTATTCTCATTGATCTGTTTTAGAATGTTAATGATGATATTTTGATTCTCGATGTCGACACTGGCAGTGGGTTCATCACAGAGGAAAACCCGGGGCTCAAGCGCCAGAGACCTGGCAATGGCTACCCGCTGGGTTTCCCCCCCTGAAAGGTGCTGGGCCCGGGCTTTGGAAAATTGCTGCATCCCTACCAGATCCAACATCTCCCCCTGATTCTCAATCCAAATTCCAGATTTTTATAAACCGTAGTTGTAAACAGAATCGGATGTTGGTCAACCATGATGACTTCCTTGCGCAGGCGCTGAAGTTCGGATTCGGTGTATCGTACCGGTTGCGAGCGGTAGTGAATAGAACCGGTGGTGGGAGCCTCAAGAAATCCTAGGATGTTTAACAACGTTGTTTTACCGGCGCCATTGGTGCCAAGCAGGGCATAAATATTTCCTGGCTCGATTACCAGCCTCGGTATATCCAGGACGTTTTTGCCCAGGTAAACCTTTGTCAGTTGCGAAACGAGATATGCCATCAGGTCCGCACTCTTCCCTGGAAAAAATGAAACAATAAATTCATGCCGAAACTTAAACCCAGCAGGACAATGCCAAGGGCAATGGCCAGGGTGAAGGACCCTTTATCGTATTCCAGGGCCATAGCCGTCGTCATGGTGCGAGTGAATCCCTTGATATTGCCCCCCAGCATCATGCTGATTCCTACTTCGGATATCACTCGGCCAAAAGCGGCAATGACAGCCGACACAATGCCAAACCGTGCTTCC
>CALZJV010000491.1 GCA_945787595.1 uncultured Desulfobacterales bacterium
AGCCACCGTATTTGTGGACGATACAAGTCATATCTTAACTTTTCCTCTTTCAGTGTGATCATAGGATGGCGGCGGTTTATACGGTTTTGATGAGATCGGCTTTTTCGAGCATCCTGAGAAGAGGATACTCAAAGATAAAAATAGAATGAAAAATGCAGTGGTTTTTAAAATCAATCAGCGTATCCTAAAATATTTTATGCCCCTAGTAATAATACATATATTACTAATTATTTGAAATTATTTCAAGATTTTTAAATTGACAGCAACGGCCTGTTGTTTAATATTAAGTGTCGTAAGTGGTCTCTTTGGAGCTCGATTTCATACAAAGATAAAAAATTTAAAGGGATAAAAGTGATGAAAAAAATATTTATGGCCTTATTAATCATTTTATTTGCATTTGCCTGCAGCAACGACTGGACCAAAAAGTCAGCGCCCGCCTATAAGCCGATAACCGCAAGAAGCGTGCGTTAAGCTGATGATCCAAAGTAGCCGGGGGAAGATTATAATGGACAGAATGCCCGGAGCCTGTTTCTCAAATTGAGAAGCATAATATTGTTTTGCGATATCCGGATTTTAGGTCCTATTAAAGAGGGTGTTGACCTCGTTGCGGAAAGTGCTTAGGGTGTAAAAGGTGTTGGTCAATGGTGGTTTGGCCTTTTTTGATGGATAAATCGTTAAAAAATATATGTCCCCAAGAAGAATTGAAATGACAACTTTGACGCGATCTTGCTGTTTCCTTGATAGGTGGTTTATTATGGACGCTAATCACCTTTGTTGAACTGATCATTTAAAAGGAAGAATGAATATGAAAAAGGTTAATGGGCTAAAAAGAATGCTGCTGATTTTTTCTCTTTCTATAGGCTTTACAGCATTCTTATCGATCCAGGCATCTGCTCAGGTTATTAAAATCACAATAAATCAGCTACTGAAATCATTAAACAATCCCAAATTGCTGATCTTGGACGTACGGGCTCCGGAAAGTTGGCAGGCCGACGAAACCAAAATTAAGGGAGCGGTTAGAAAAAATCCCGATACTTTCGATTCATGGGCTAATGATTTACCTAAAAACAAGTTCCTGGTGCTATACTGAGATTGACCTGACGAAGGAACCAGTGCCAGGCTGGCACATAAACTTCACAAGAAAGGCCACCAAAAAGTGTACGTAATCATAGGTGGTCGTAATCATAGGTGGTTGGCAAGAATGGCGAAAGGCAGGATATCCAACCGAGAAAAAATCGCCGCTTCTTTTATGATCTCGATTTGCTCTTCAACAGAGCATAAGTCAGACCAAATCAAGCCTCTATCCCATACAGTCTACATGTGTTTTTCCAAATAATCTCAGCCAGTTGATCCGGATTCTCTTTTTTTATCTCAGCCAACTTAAACATCACTGATTTGACGAAGGCGGGTTCATTACGCCGACAGTGATTTTTTTGCGGTGCCGGAACAAGATAAGGGGCATCGGTTTCCACCAGAAGACGATCCGGGGGAATGAAATCCGCCAGTTTACGCAATCGATTCCCCCGGCCTTTTAGGGTTAAAATACCGGTAATGCCGATATAAAGGCCCAGGTCCAGATATTGCTCCAATTCATTGTGATCACCGCTGAAGCAGTGCACTACGCCTTTAAGTTTCTTGCCGGCATGTTTTTTCAATATCTCAAGAAAACGGCCTTTGCTGTCCCGTTCATGGAAAATCATCGGAAGATCCAGCCTCCCTGCGATTTCAAGTTGATAGCGGAAACATTTCTCCTGATCTTCTTCTGGCGAATACATGCGGTTAAAATCAAGCCCAATCTCACCCCAGGCGCGCACCTTTGGGTTTTCTGCAAGTTTTATAAGATCGTCGATCACAGATTCGCTACAATTGCCGGCATCATGGGGATGAACTCCCACCGATGCGTAGATTTCCGGATGGGATACCGCCAGCTCGACTGCGCGGGCAGAGGTTTTTCCATTCACACCAATCGTCATCAAGCGGGTGACACCGGCGCTGTGTGCCCGTTTGATAACCTTGTCAAGGTCCCGGGTATAGGAGCTGTGATCGAGATGACAATGACTGTCGAACAATTTCATTTTTTCAACATCCTATCCTCAAACGGCCGAAATCCCAGCATCCAGTGTCGAGTATCAAGTGTCCCGCATCCAGTATCCAGTATGGAGCTTCCTGCATCGAGTATCATTGGTTGTTTAGCTTTTCAACATTTTACCTTGATTTAACGCAATTCTTTTGAGATTATTTCGATTTATGGTTGATAGTTTCCTGCAGCCCTAATCGCAAAAAAACCGTTGACTGAGAAGTTAGCGGGTTGGAGGTTTAAAATGTTTAAAATTGTCAAACGTGAAGAGATGTCCGAGGGCAATGTGATCCTCAATGAAATCGAAGCACCGAAGATCGCGCGCAAGGCAAAACCCGGTCAGTTTGTCATACTGAAGGCAAATGAAGATGGAGAGCGCATTCCGTTAACCATGGCCGAGACAGACGCGGACAAAGGGACCATCACGGTGATTTATATGATCGTCGGTAAGTCCACCGGCCTGTTTAAATCCCTGCAGGTGGGCGATGCCTACCAGGATATTATCGGACCTTTGGGTAAAGCGACCCACATTGAAAAATTGGGTAAGGTCGTATGTGTGGGCGGCGGTACGGGAATCGCTGTTTTGCACCCGATCACCCGGGCCATGAAAGAGGCCGGCAACCATGTCATCAGCATTATCGGGGCCCGCAGCAAGGATCTGCTTATCATGGAAGACAGGATGAAGGCTGCCTCCCACGATCTGCGCGTGTGCACGGACGACGGCTCATACGGGCACCACGGGTTTGTCACCGAGGTTTTGAAGGAAGTACTGGAAGCGGAGAAGATCGACCAGGTGGTTGCGATCGGGCCGGTGCCGATGATGAAATTTGTGTCTTTGATTACCAAAGACTTCAATGTTCCGACTCTGGTCAGCCTGAACCCCATTATGGTGGATGGAACCGGTATGTGCGGCGGCTGCCGGGTCACCGTGGGGGGCAAGACCAAATTTGCCTGTGTGGACGGACCCGAATTTGACGGTCACCAAGTGGACTATGATGAGTTAATGCTGCGGCTCCAGGCTTACTGCGAAGATGAGCAGATTTGTTATAATGAATTTTGCATGATGCAGGAGGGATAGAGGTATAGCCGTCAGGCTGAGAAAATTTTTAACTTTTCCTGGCGTGTTGGAGAAATGAGCCTTGAAATATTGTAAATCCCAAATAACAAATAAATACAAATGACCCAGACGAGAAAACTCAAGGTTCTAGTATTGCATCTGTTTTTGTCATTGGAGCATTGGAGATTAGGATTTGTTTCGGATTTCGAATTTACGAACGTCTGTTAGTAAATTATCCTTTTCAGGGTTACTCCAAAACCTGGTCCTCCCTATCTCCGAGCTGTGGGCTCTACCCTCCGGGGCGTAGTCCCTACGGGACGGAGTCGAGCCGGAAGCCGGGCTGGAAGCTGAGCGAGGATTCTATTCTATAATTGTTTGTCGGAGGAGTATATGGCAGAAGACGCAAAGAAAAAAGTAAAAAAAGACAAGATACCCAGGGTGTCGATGCCCGAACAGGAACCGGCTGTCAGAGCCAGAAATTTTCTTGAGGTTCCGACGGGTTACACAGCGGACCAGTCCATCCGGCATATATGGCAGAAAAATAGCCTGCCGGCGGTATGTGGCCGGGTTTGTCCCCAGGAAATTCAATGTGAAGGACGATGTATTGTCGGCAAAAAAGATGATCCGGTGGCCATCGGCAACCTGGAACGTTTTGTAGCGGATTGGGAAAGAGAAAATGGTAGCGGCGAGCTGCCGCCAAAAGTCGAGTCCACCGGTAGAAAAGTAGCCGTGGTGGGTTCCGGCCCCTCCGGCTTGACCGTTGCCGGCGATTTGATTGTCAAGGGCCATGATGTCACCGTGATGGAGGCATTTCATAAATCAGGCGGTGTACTGGTGTACGGGATTCCGGAATTCAGGCTGCCCAAAGCCATTGTCGCCCAGGAGGTCAACTTTCTGGAGCGATTGGGTGTAAAGGTCGAGTGCAATGCCGTGGTGGGAAGAACCGTAACCCTGGATGAGCTTTTCGAAGAAGGATATGATGCCGTTTATATCGGCGTCGGTGCCGGGCTGCCGCGGTTTATGAATATTCCGGGCGAAAATTTTATTGGAATTCTTTCCGCCAATGAATATCTGACCCGGGCCAATTTGATGAAGGCCTATCTTTACCCTAAGGTGGACACCCCGATTCCGCGGGCCAAAAATGTCGTCGTGCTGGGAGCCGGCAATGTGGCCATGGATTCCGCCCGGACCGCGATGCGTTTGGGTGCGGAGAAGGTCAGGATCGTATACCGCCGTTCCAGACAGGAAATGCCGGCCAGGATTGCGGAAATTCACCATGCCGAAGAGGAAGGCATCGAATTTTTCCTGTTGGTGTGGTGGCGGTGGGTTCCGGTGCCAATCCCCTGTTGACCGAGTCGACGCCGGATCTGAAATTGAATAGATGGGGGTATATCGATGCGGACCCGGAAACAGGCAAGACATACAAAAAGGGAGTTTGGGCCGGGGGTGATATCGTAACCGGGGCGGCCACGGTCATTTTGGCCATGGGTGCGGGTCGCAAAGCCTCAGATTCGATCCATGAATATTTGATGCGAGGCTGGTAGGCGCAAAAGGGCGTGGCGCATAGAGTCTGGTATAGATGATAGCAAACAGAGGCCGGACAGGATAGTGCCTGCGGCTTTAACGGCCTGGAATCAGAGTCTTAAACTAAAAATGCCGGAAGGGGGGTTCCCTGTCCGGCTCTTTATTCGGCGAATTACGGGAAGACAGATGGCAGGTTGCTATGCGATCCTTTTTTAAAGCTGCCGAAGATTGGGTTAAAGAGTAATAAGGAAGTGTCCATAAAAATATCATTTTGATAATAATTATCACTTGATTTTTAATTTATTCTTTGAAATATGAATAGGAATAATTACTCATTTTCATGTAAACGATCTCAAGACCGCAAACAAAGGTGCGGACCACAATGCGTTTAATTCTAAAAAATAATACCACCCGGTTACCATCCTTAATTTCCTCGATAAAAAATTCTCCATATGCCATTTATCTGGTTTGCTTGTTCAGCTTAAGCTTCTTTGGCTGGAATTATTCCGCTTTCAGGCCCAGATTCGTCAATAAACACACAAACTCCATTTACTTTGATAAAAATGCCTTTCAATTCGCCAATTTTTACCGCATCCACTTTAATTGGTTTTCAATGGAGTCAAACAATGAATGCACCCTCCCAAGGTTCTGCCGGCACTAGTAATTGGGGACTTTTTATTACCGTTCCCATTTGTCTAGTATTGATTATCTATTTTCTGGCATCCGGTCTGAGATCCTCGGACACCCAAGCTGCTGCCGAGATCCTCAAGCCTGCCTGGTACACCCCCAAGACTGCCAGGGGTGAAGAACTGAAAAACAAGTCCATGGTCGGCAGCTGTTTTCTCTGCCACGCGTATTGGGTAGGAATTCCAGATCCTGCTGTGGTTCGTCCGAAATTTGCTCATTCGACCATCCAATTAAATCACGGGGCCAATGACCGGTGTTTCAATTGCCATCTTATTCAAGACCGTAATAAGTATGCGGCCAATGACGGATCCGGAATCATGCATGTCAATGTGGAAGAAATGTGCGCCAGGTGCCACGGCCTTATCTATAAAGACTGGCAAAGCGGCACTCACGGGGTGCGGCGCGGACAATGGTTGCCCCAAACGGAGTTCGAAAGGACAAATTTTAAATGCACCGCATGTCATGATCCCCATTCACCGGTTTTCCAGTTCAAGGAATATACTCCGCCGCCGGTATGGCCGGATAAGTTTGTTCGCCGCGGCTCGGAAAGATAGAATTTGGATCGTCCTGCAAAGTTAGGGGTAGGGTAAGGAGATTTTTTAATGGACAAGGATCAAAAACTGCATGCCAGCCTGAGCAGGCGGGATTTCATTACCGGCATGGCCGTAACGCTTGCGGCTGCCGGGGCTGGAGCCGCCGCGCTAAGTCCGCTTATCAACGCCGAGGAAGTACCATCCGTAGATGATTTCCTACAGAAACATTACGAACGGCTGACAACAGATGAAAAAAAAGCGATCTTTGCCCGCTTGGAAAACGAAATCAGTTCAAAATATGGTGTCAAGGCAACCATTAACGATCCGCAACCTCTGGATGGGGTTGTGTATGGCTATGCCCTGAATATCGGTCGCTGCATCGGATGCAGAAAATGCGTCTACGCCTGTATGAAGGAGAACAATCTCTCCCGCGATCCCCAGGTTCAATACATTCGAGTTTTGAAAATGAAAAAAGAAGGCCAAGGCATCGATCTGGAGACCTCCGTCCACGATTATCCACAAGAAGAAGCCGGAGATCCCGATTATTATTACATGCCGGTGCAATGTCAGCAATGCGCCAACCCGCCTTGTGTCAAAGTTTGCCCGGTCAAAGCCACCTGGCAGGAAAAGGACGGCATCGTGGTCGTTGATTACAATTGGTGCATCGGATGTCGTTACTGCGAGGCAGCCTGCCCGTACCATGCTCGCCGATTCAACTTTGCCAAACCACTGGTGCCCAGCCAGGAGCTGAATCCGGATATGGGCTATTTGTCCAACCGGCCCCGTTATGTGGGCGTCATGGAAAAATGCACATTTTGTTTGCAGCGAACCCGGGTAGGGCGTTATCCCGCCTGCGCCGAGGTCTGCCCGACCGGGGCCAGAAAATTCGGCAACCTTAAAGATCCCGAAAGTGAAGTCCGAAAAATCATTGAGAGGGAAAGGGTGTATGTCCTGAAACAGGATTTGGGCACTGTACCAAAATTTTATTACGTATTTGCCAAATAGCGGGGAACTTATGTTACAGTTTTTTTTCCACGGTTTTCGTTCCGTCTTTCATGGCAGCCGAGCTTATTGGCTCTGGGTATCCGCGCTGCTGATATTGGCGCTGCTTGGTTTAAACGCCTACGCCAGACAATTGGCCCATGGACTTATCACCAGCGGCATGGGCGACGAAGTTTCCTGGGGGTTGTACATAGCGAACTTCGCCTTCCTAGTCGGCATGGCGGCCGCGGCAGTGATGATGGTGATTCCGGCTTACATCTTCAAAGACAGGGAGATGCACAAAGTGGTCATCTTTAGTGAGCTGTTCGCGGTGGCGGCTATGATCATGTGCTTGCTTTTTATCGCCGTGGACCTGGGCCGTCCGGACCGCTTCTGGCACCTGATACCTTTCATCGGCTATTTTAACTGGCCCGGTTCTTTGTTGACCTGGGATGTCATCGTTCTTCATGGCTATCTTGTTTTAAACCTCTATGTCTGTATCTATGTCCTCTACACCGGCTTCCACGGTCGCAGACCGAAACCAATTCTTTATGTACCGGTGGTTTTTTTAGCCATTGGCTGGGCACCCAGCATTCATACAGTCACTGCTTTTCTCTTTCAGGGATTGGGTGGACGTCCTTTCTGGAATACTGGACTCATCGCCCCCCGATTCCTCGCCTCGGCCTTTGCCGCCGGACCGGCCTTCATGATTCTGGTTTTCACGATTCTGAAGAGACTGGGCACCATTTCTTTTGAATCGGCACTGATCGACAGAATCCGTGTCATTGTAACCGTTAGTCTGCTTATCAATATCTTTCTAGCCGGATCAGAGCTATTTGCCGAATTCTATTCCGACTCTGCCCACACGATCCACATCAGTCACCTTTTCGGCCTGCATGGCGCCAGTCTTCTGGCCCCTTGGATCTGGACCTCCTTGGCTATGAATATACTTGCTGCGATTATCCTTTTGTCGCCGGCACGGCATAATTCGTTTGCCCTTATTTTTTCCTGCATCATGATTGTTATCGGCATCTGGATCGAGAAGGGCCTTGGTTTTGTTGTACCGGGCTTTATTCCCTCCACCCTGGGCGATTTTGTCCAGTATCTGCCGTCGTTCAATGAAGTGATGCTCTGCATTGGCATCTGGGCTTTCGGATTGCTTTTATACACCCTGTTTTTAAAAGGGGCCATTCCGATAGTCAATCAACAAAATATAGATTGAGAAAGGAGGTGACAGGTCTTTAGTTGTTATTTTTGAGCCTTTTGTGGCAAAAAAATTGGATTGAGACATTTTCGCTATCTTATAATAATTGAATATTTTCGATTGAATATTGAATATTTAAGGTCAGCCTCTCTCAGAGTTGTAGGCTCTGCGAGCTGGAAGCCGGAGGATCCATTTAAAAAAGACAGAGCGAAGCGACATCCACAAATATTCAATCTGCAATCTTCAATTTTCAATTAATGAAAGGAGGCGGTATGAAGAGAAGTACAAAGGTGGCGCTCATGGCATTGATCATAAGCGGTATACTTGCCTTTGCTTTTTCTGCTTATGCTGCCGGAGGCTGCACCACCGAAAAATGCCATCAGGGTATTGCCGATATCCGATCATCTGACAGTGAGATGATGCAGACCATAAAATCAAACGGCTCCCAGCATGGAGACCCTGACGGCTGTGTTATGTGCCATGGTGGTAATCCAAAGGCAACAGAAAAAGAAGAAGCCCACACGGGAACCGCGCCGACATTGAGAATGGCGCCCGGACCCAAAGATTACTATCCTGATCCGGGTTCGATCTGGATCGCCGAGAACTCATGCGGGGCCTGCCATGTAGGCTATGTGTACCGGACACAGCTATCGTTGATGAACACAGAGGCCGGTAAAATCCAGGGCAATCTTCATACCTGGGGATTTGAAGAAGTCGCGAACTTCAAAGTTCCCTGGGGCAATTACGATGTTGAAGATTTAGACGGTCTCGAACCGTTCTTTGGATCCGAGCAATACAAGGATTACATGAAACAGCAGATCACCCTGTATCCCGATCAGTACCCGGCCAGTCTCAAAAAAATGCCTTCCGCGACCATGGAAGAGATTAACAAAGATCCCAAAATGGCAGCCCTGACCTATCAGCGCCAGGATTGCCAGCGCTGCCATATCGGGGTGCGAGGTAGGGAGAGAAGAGGCGATTATCGTGGCATGGGCTGCTCGGCCTGTCATGTCCTTTACAGCAATGACGGCTATTATGAAGGCAATGACAAGACCATCCCCAAGGACAAGCCGGGTCATATGCTCAAACA
>CALZJV010000492.1 GCA_945787595.1 uncultured Desulfobacterales bacterium
GTGAGCGTCGCATCCACACCCCAAAGTTTTTGAAAAGAACCCCAGATAACCATGCCATAAAAGAGGAAAACAATCGCGGCAAACAAGAAACATAGGCTATAGGCCGGCAGCTTGATGTACCACTCCACCCGTTTGATGGTTGCACCGGTGGGCTGTCCGGTAACCGTGACATACGATTTTCTTGCGACCCAGTATTTTTGGAGGAAAAAGGCTGTTACCGTGGGTGTGAGCAGAAGAATCGCCAGGGTAGAACCCCTGGAGATGTCATACATGCCGGTAATCTGTAAAAACGCCTGTACGGAAAGGACCCTAAAATCTCCAGATAAAACCATGGGATTGCCGAAATCGGCCATGGACTCGATAAACACCAAAAGCCAGGCACTAGCAATACCGGGAATGGCCAGTGGCAGGGTTACGGTGGCAAAGACTCTGGCCCCGGAGGCTCCCAGGTCCATGGCCGCCTCTTCCAGGGCAGGATCAATGGCCTGCAGAACCCCATAGAGAACCAGAAAAGCGATGGGGCCATAGGCGATGGTTTCTACCAGCACTAATCCTCCCAGCCCATATATCGAGTATTCACCGATAATCTGACTTACGATGGGGGTGAGACTGCCTGATCTTCCAAAAAGCAGAATCGCTGCCAAGGCAATGACAAACGGCGGCGAGATAATGGGAAATGTTGCCGTCATCCGGAAAAAGCGCTTAAATGGTAAGGGTGTCCGAGTAATGGCGTAAGCGAAAACAAAGCCCAGGATGGTTCCCGCCGTCGCTGCAAATACACCCAGGATCATGCTATTTATAAATGGCTGGAAATAATACCTTTTTGAGAACACTGCCAGATAGTTTGAGAGGTCAAATTGATTATCTACAATCAAACTGGTCTTAAAAACCATATATAAAGGAAAGAGCACAAAGATCAGTAAAAAGTAAAAAATAGCTATGATGAACACCAGCAGCAGCGGCTCCTTCCATATGAGTCGCAAATTTCCTACTATCTCCTGCCTTTTTCTGCTTGGATTTATCATGCTGGTCCTTAAATAGCTGAGGGTTCGGGGAGTTTCACCTCATATGCCGCTAAGGTGAACCGCGGGGATTCGCTGGTTTTCAGTATTCTGCCCGGGGAGTAGCCCATGCTGGCCGCAACAAAAGCGTACCGAGCCCTGTACACGCCCCCTATCTTTGGCGTTGAGTCCTTACAGGCAGAGACGATCATCGCCGCCGTGGAAACCTATCTACTGGGGCTGGTTCCGATAGAACCGCAGCGAGATAGCTGCCGTGCGATCGTTCCACGAAAATATTGTTGCGGCTAGCATGGGCTATTCCCCGGGCGCAGAGGCGAAATTTGAAAAACTCCCCGACCCCTCACATAGCTAATCAAAACAAAAAATCCCTACCGCTGGATGAACCAGCAGCAGGGACTATTTCTGATGAAACCTTTTCATTTATTTGCCGATTCGGTCTCGCCAGGCTCTGACCATCTCACCTTTATTCTGACCAGCCCAGATATGATTGTAATCGATCAATTTAACCTGGATTAACAGGCAAACGGTTATACTTCTGAAAAAGATTCTGGGCTTTTTTAGTGAAGCACCAGTCGATAAATTGTTTGCCCAGTTCCGGTTCAGGACCACCCTTGATAAGAGACAGGCCGCCGATTTCATAGCCAGTACCTTCTTTGGGAAAGGTCATAACCACCGGGTAGCCCTTATTGACACCCTTGGCGAGAATGTCATGCGAAAACGCTATTCCCACGGCGACTTCTCCCAACCCGACCATGGGGATGCAGCCCGTACCCGATTTGGTATACTGATGAATGCTTTGTTTATCGAATTTTTCCCACCAGTCAAGCGTTTTATCAAGGCCGTGCATCTGAATCAGGGTCGCATAGGTTGTATAGGCAGTACCGGAAGTATAGGGATAGGCCATGGCAACATTCTTGGCAAAGGCCGGGCTGAGAAGATCATCCCAGGAGGTGGGGGCCTTTACTCCCTGCTTCTCTAAAAATTTGGTATTGCTAACAAAGCCGATGGCCCCGGAATAAAACCCCGTCCACTCCCAGTCTTTGGCGTGCAGCGCGTCTGTCAATTCGAAATCCGTATTGGGTTTGTAAGGGGCCAGCAATCCTTTTGAGGCGGCATTAATATGGGAGGTATTGGATCCCGCATGCCATACCGTGACCTGCGGGTTTGCGGCTTCGGCTTCAACCCTGGCCAAAACCTCACCGGAAGACATCCTGACCCAGACCACATCGATTCCTGTCTCCTTTTCAAATGCCTCGATATAATATTTTGCTTCTTCCGTATCAAATGCGTCGTAAATATGGAGAACCTTTCCCGCTGCATGGACAGTGGTAAAACCGCTAAATACGAAAACTGCAACCAGCAGCAACATAAAAATTATTTTTTTCATGCGAACCTCCTTTCTTGTTATTTTTTCTGGGATCCCTGCTCTGAATGCCTGCGCTCCAGTATATATTGCTTATTTGTGGTGTCAAGAAATTTAATATTTTAAATACAAATGCTAGTTACACTCGCAGGCCTAAATTCAGACACTTACCATAGGAGAATGTCCCCTGAAGTCATGAACCCTTTCTAGGTGATTGATCTTCAGAAATTCTTGCTGCTGCAGGAAGCTGCCACCATTCTTTAGCAGCGCAGGCGCCGGTATGGCTGAAAAATATTGATTATAGCTGTGAGCTGAGCCATGTTAGAGAGTTTTAATGAGTGCGCGCTTGACTCAGTGTTGGTCGGAGCGATATCCAAGGATGAGATCATATACATAAAATGGGACGGAGTACTAGTCCCAGGCACCGATAACATTCTGGTTCAGATCAACTAATGAACCCGTCATCATCTCGGACTGGTCACTTAGAAGATATGCCACTAGGTACGAAACATCAAGGGGTCGAAGAATTCGCCCAAAAGGCTGCTGGGCTTCAGCTTCTTCAAGCCAATTGTCACCCTTGCCCATTTGTTTTTGCACTAGGTCTTCATGTGGTGTGTAGGTCCAAGACATGTTTATGCCGTTGACTCGAATTTTATCAAACCTGAGTGCATGGGCGTTATTTTTAGTCAGAGTGGCCAAAGCGCCTTTCGATGCGGAATATGCCATGATATAGGGGGCCCCGCCGTGACTGGTATCACTGATGATGTTAACGATACTGCCACCTTTTTTTTCCCTCTTCATAATTCTGACGACTTCCCGGGTCAAAATAAATGGGGCTCTGACATTAATCGCAAACAACAAATCCCAAAGTTCCACCGTCGTATCTTCAATGGTTCCTCGGTCCGTTAACCCGGCGGCATTGACCAGCCCCTGAGCTCTACCATATTTCTGATCGCATAACCGCACAACCTTACAGCAATCCTCTTCGATAGTCAGATCGGCCTGGACGAATTCACAGGTGCAACCGCTATCCATTATTTCACGGGCGGACGCCTCCCCATTCTCTCTGTTACGACCACAAATCACGATTCCCTCCGCCCCACAATCGGCAAGATGAAGGGCGATTCCTTTACCTAATCCTTGGGTCCCACCCGTTACTATAAATACTTTTTCACCTAGTAAACCGCTATCCATATTTCCTCGCTAAATGTTTGAAGTTCATAGATGATTACTAGCCAAATATAATTACAATACCCAATCGAAATTGTTTGACACATTTTGTCAAACAATCGGCAAGTAAGGAGCTAAAGGATAGAAACAATCTACAATTTCTTATCAACAACTATTCGATGTAGACCACCTTGACAAAAACATCAATCCATCGTTACAACGTTGCCTTCTTTGACCGCCGCGGTGGCTTTGATGGCCCACTCGACCGATTTATAACCATCCTCCAGGGTGACTTTGGGCGTGCCACCGTGTTGGATACAGTCGACAAAACCCTGCATTTCGGCACGGTAGGTGAACTGCCAATAATCGTAGAACCACTCGCTGCAATGTCGGCTGACGCCGTCGGCATTCATCCATTGCACGCGGTCCCGAAAGGAGTTCGCACCGATAGCGATGCAGCCTTTAGTGCCGAATACCTCCATGGGGGCATGATACCCATAGACACTGTTGCGGCTGGCACTGAGTATTACCATGGTACCGTTTTTGAATTTCATCAGGATGGCCGTATTGTCCATGTCGTCGTGTTGTTTGAGTCCCATATAGGCATAAACACCGCCGACGCCGTAGATGGTCTCGGCTTCCGATCCGGTAAACCACCGGGCGGTGTCGTAATCGTGGGTCATCATGTCGGCAATAAAGCCACCGCTGGTGGGGCTGAACTTGACGATAAAATCCTCCATGCCGGCCTGGTCGCGCGATTCGATCCGCAGCAGGATGATATCGCCCAAAAAGCCTTGATCCACCTTCTGCTTGGCCGCGCAGAGATCAGGATCGAAGCGATGATTGTATCCTACCTGCAGGAGCATGCCGGGGTGGGCCTCAATCGTGTCTTTGATCAGGTTGATCTCGTTCATGGACATGCCCAGGGGTTTTTCGGTAAACACGTATTTGCACCCGGCCTTGGCGGCGGCACAGATGATCTCGCAATGGGTCTGGGAGTTGGTTGCGATCACGATACCATCCAGGTTCGAATTGCGAAGAATCTCATGGTAATCGTCGCTAACCATCTGCGGCGCAAATTGCCGGGAAGCGCTTTCCAACTCCTGAGGCAGCAGGCTGCAGATAGCGGTCAGCTCCGCATTTTGAACGCGGTGGTAAATATTGCGGGCGTGTTCCAAACCAAGGCGTCCTAAACCAATGATGCCTAGTTCAACAGGTTTCATGCCGTTTTCTCCTTTACCCGGTTAAGGGTTACAGTTTTAGAGCGCGAAGATAGTCGATGCCCCGCCGGGCAGCGATTTCGGCGGCCGGGTCGGGCCGGTGTTCACCGGAGACAAAGCCGGTGTACCCGGTGTCCAATAACGACCGGAGGATCGATGGAAAATCCTGATGACCGGCACCGGGGTACCAACGGTTCGAATCGGCAACATGAAAATGAAAGATCCGCTCGCCGCAGGCGCAAATACTTTCTTCAATACTTGGCTCTTCGATATACATATGAGTGGATAGACATATCGATAGCTTTAACTGTGACATGGTTCCTCTCCTTTCAGACCTCATTATCAAATAAAATTGACCGTAGAGCTTTATAGACCGAGATATTGCCATTAAATTGGACATTCGGTCGGTCTGGGTTCAAAGGTTCAGGGTTCCTGGTTCAGGGTTAATCCCATCACGCTTTTTCCCTTTAGCATTGATTTCATTGGTTAATGTGGCAGGGAAATCAACCTCTGAACCTTTGAACCGTGAACCCTTTAACCAATTAACCAATCGCCAAGGCTGCAAACGGAGCCTTTTGTCCAAATACTATGGCCTAATTCTAAACGCAATGACGAGATCTACCATTATGCCGCTAGATCTTATGAAACGGTCCGAAATGGGGCAGCTCATAGACCGATTTCCACCCTTCGCTCCAAGGCTCTTTTAAAAAGGGTTCCAGTTCCTTAGGATCGCGTAGGGATATCTTCTCCACGGGTGGCAGGGTGCCGGCTGGAAATGCGTCCAGAATGTGATCGTGAAGCAGCGTCAGATACTTTAAAATCGCTGCGATGGGACGCTTGGCTTTATCCGCTGTGGCTCGGCTGGGTTTACCCACCACCCCTTCGGGGGTGGCAAACCGTTCGATGGCAAAATGCCCTTCACCTTCGGACCACCGATGGGGCCGGCGGTAGGGATCCACCGACAGATCGAAATGCCCTTCGGGTAGAAAATGTTCACCCTCTGCATCCCTCACGTACTGCATGTCGACCATCTCCTTGAACATCAAAAGCGCCACGGCGGTTTCGCTTTCATCGGCATGGATAAAATTGGTGGAGAGGCTGTCCTTGCGCTCGGTGGGCATGAAGAATTCCCGTACCGCCCGGTGCCAGTCGAGCACCTGCACGATGGCCGGCAGCGCGAAGCGTTTCATAAATTCCTGGATAGCGTCCTCCAACGTCCAAAGATGCCCGTGGTTGTTGAGCAGAATTATTTTGCGGTAGCCGTCGTTCCACAGCCCCAGCATGGTATATATCAACATCTCGCGCACCACTTCCGGCGGAATGATCACTGTCCCGGGCATCCCCACGTGATGGTAAGGATGACCGCCGTAGTTGAGCGGCGTAAAGGCCAGGTTGACCTCACGTCCCTGTTTGGCGGTGTAGCGGCGCACCCCTTCTAAAATCTGGGTCACCATGAAGGTGTCCAGACCCGTGTTGGCATGATCCCCATGGTTTTCCGAACAGCCGATGGGGATGAAGACGATGTCGTTCTTGCGGCGCTTCTCCACGGCAACGGCACGTGGCGTG
>CALZJV010000493.1 GCA_945787595.1 uncultured Desulfobacterales bacterium
GCAAACAGTGAAAATTTGCCCGTTCTATTGGAAATCCCTTTTAATCGACGAATTGCCGAGGCCTATTCCCGGGGGGTTATGATCGTGGACGTGATGCCGCAATGGAAGGCAAAATTTCTGGAGCTTTACGAGAAGATTAGGTCTAAGGTGGGATTGTGAAAATTACCCATAACATGTCTTTAAAATTTTATGCCAGTTTTATTCCAATCTGCGGGTATATGGTGTCAGGTTTCAGGTGTCAGCCCAAGCGCTGAGGCGGCAGTTTAATCGAACCGGAAACTTCATGAAAATGACATTAGATTTCATGTAGTTTCATACGGGCGCCGCCCCCGGCCAAAAAAAACGGCCTGTCTGATCGGAAACGCATAAAAATAGTACAATTTTGATATAGCCGCAAAAGGCACAAAAAGCACAAAAATAAAATTTAAGGACTTGTAAATTCAATGTGTCACAATGAACAAAAATTGAAAATCAGACTTTTTACGAATCCATCAACTTTAGGGTATTGAAGTTTAGATATTGACCCGTGAGCTAACTCAAGGTTCCCTAAGGAGGGAAACCCTGAACGTTGAACGCTGAACCTGTGAACGCTTATTTGTGGAGCAATTTTCATGAAAGAATTAATTGTCATCAGCGGCAAAGGCGGTACCGGTAAAGTCATACGGCGCAGTGATTTTCAGTCGGGAAATACCGCCGCAATAAACAACGACCTGTGCACTGAGTGCGGTTTGTGCCGGGAGATGTGCCGCTGGGATGCCATCAGCGCCGCTTATGAAGTCAACTCCATTGACTGTGAGGGCTGCGGCGTATGTGTGTATTTCTGTCCTGAAAAAGCAATCAATTTTCCCATAAATACCTGTGGTGAATGGTTTAGCTCAGATACACGTTTGGGTCCCATGGTGCATGCGCGGCTGGGCATCGCTGAGGAAAATTCCGGCAAATTGGTTACGCTCGTGCGCCAGGAGTCCAGAAAAATTGCCGAGGAAATAGGCCTTGATCTTATTCTTACCGATGGTCCCCCAGGTATTGGTTGTCCGGTGATTGCTTCAATCGGCGGAGCCAGCGCCGTGCTCATTGTAGCAGAACCAACAGTTTCCGGTAAACATGACATGGAACGCGTGGTTCAGCTGGCGCAGCATTTTAAAGTTCCGGCCATGCTCTGTGTCAACAAGTTCGATCTCAATTTAAACCTTACCCGGGATATTGAGAGGTTTGCCAAGGAAAAAGGATTAACATGTCTGGGACGTATTCCCTTCGATCCAGTTTTCACCGAGGCTATGGTACAGGCACAAACAATTTTTGAATATAACAACGGATCAAAAGCGGGACATGCAATTAAAGAAATCTGGAATAACATATCAGATGAACTCGATCTATAGATCGTAATTCTACTTTGTCACATTATCAAGGCAAAATATTCTATTCGAGTTTCAAAAGGTTTTAATGTGAAAATGAGCTAAAATTTAAAATGAACTAAAAGGAGCTAAAATTGTGGTATTCTGTCAATTTTATAAAAACAGATAGCGCGTAGCGTTTCCATAATTTTAGTCATTTTAGGCATTTTAGGTCACTTTAGGCATTCGTTTATTTCGCTTTCTCAGATTGTTATGATAAGGGGCTAAAGTAAATTTAAATATTAAAAAGAAGAAGTAAACAGGAGGTATTTTAAGATGAAAATTGCCATACCATTAGCGGAAGGTAAGCTGACAGCTCATTTTGGACACTGTCGGGAATTTGCGCTAATTGAAGTTGAAGGAAATGAAATTATGAAAAAAGAAACCCTTGTACCACCTCCCCATGAACCGGGGGTATTGCCTGCCTGGCTTCATAACCTGGGTGCCAGCGTCATTATTGCCGGTGGGATGGGGGAAAGAGCCCTCAGCCTTTTTGAACAGAACGGTATAAAAGTGGTAACCGGAGCACCTGCTGGAGAACCCGAAGAACTCGTTAGAGGTTATCTATCTGATACACTTACGACGGGTGCCAATGTCTGCGACCACTGATTATATACCTGGCTATGGTTCAGACATTGACAGGTTTGTTGTCAAAGATATTTTTGCCAAAATTTTGCCAAAATCTTTACTGTCGCTTTAATCAACGATACCTACCAGAAGCGCTTGATCATCGTCGGCGGGACGATCTCCGGCAAACTTTAGCAAATCTGCCAATATAGCATCAATTATTTTTTGGGGACTATCATTGCCGGCGGACTCGAGTTGCTGAAGCAGGCGCTCTTCTCCGTATAGTTTCCCATCGTGGCTGAACCTTTCCGTCACTCCGTCCGTATAAATGAGCAGGCGATCACCATGTTCCAACTTGGTTTCAGTGACTGGGACTTGGTCGTAAGGCTCTACGCCCATTGGAAAAACACCGGGGCAATCAAACTCGACCGCCTTTGTATCGGCAAATCGGTAGATCATCGGAAGCGGGTGGCCGGCTCGGGCCATCCGTAATTTCTTCCGGTGGCCGTCGTAAACGACATAGAGGGCGGTTATGAAGCTCGGTTCGGCGACTTTGCACAGATGTCGGTTGAGGTAATCTAAAACCTCGCCGGGCTCCCTTGGATCTTCCGGATAAGCACGGAAGAGTGCACAGGTCATCGCCATCAATACCGCCGCAGGCGCACTGTGACCTTCGGCATCGGCCATCAGAAATCCCCACTGATTTTCCGGCAATTCGACCATATCATAGTAGTCACCACCGGCGTAGCGGCTGGTCTCATAAGATACGGCCAGCTTGAACCCCTCAATTGCGGGCAGGCGTTTGGGCAGGAGGCGGCGCTGAACGTGGGAGACGACTTCCAACTCATGCTCAAGCCGATCTTTCTGGTTCTCAACCTCACGTCTCAAACGGTGTATCGTCAGATGGGTGTCTACCCGCGCTTTTACTTCATCGGGTTGAAAGGGTTTGGACACGTAGTCTATCGCACCGAGTTGAAGCCCCCGAACTTTGTCTTCCGTATCGGTTAGGGCAGAGCAGAAGATCACCGGAATTTTTTCCGTAGATCGATCGGCTTTCAGCCGGCGGCAAACCTCAAACCCGTCAATTCCAGGCATCATAATATCCAGCAGAATTAAATCTGGATTCGCCTTGCGGGCAATCGAGAGCGCTGATTCGCCATCTCTGGCAATCAACAACTTACAGCCTGCTCCTTCAAGGGTTTGAAAAAGAACTTGAAGATTTGTCGGATTATCGTCCACCAACAAGATTGACTCTTTATTTTCTTGATTTTCAGTCATCAGGTTTTTTTCCTATAATATGTGCAACGTTGCAGCACAGTTAAGCGTTTTCAAAAATCATTCAGATCCGAACCTAACTAAATTTCCAATTTGGCTGCCAATTTTGCGATACCATCAAAGTCAAAGTTATCTGCCAATTGAATCAGACTGTCACTGAAGGGTACCAAGGCCTCTGATTGGGATTGAAGCTCTTCTGCAATCGACTTCAGCCGCATGATATCACCTAATTCAAGAGCATCTCGAATTCGAATGGCTGCCTCCTTTGATAGTTCCGGCGGCAGGGCCGCCGGCATTTCTAGAGATGTTTCGAAGGTGTTCTCCTCGCCTTGGGGTCTGAGGTTCTGAACCGACTCAAGCGCATTGCCGATGGCGATTTCCAAATCCGTCAATTTCTGCTGCAACTGTTTCTTAGAAAAATCCTTTTGTTCTCCTTTAACCAATTTTTCCAGTTCCACTGCCGCACTCAGCAATTCAGTAGCCTCAAGATTCCCGGCTAATCCTTTTAGGTTATGAACCAGGCTGTGGGCCTGCTTCAAATCCTTTACATCTAGTGCTTCACGAATTTCAGCGATCACCCCGGTGTAGCTGACCCCAAAATCCAGCAGGAGCTTGCGGTAAAGGCGTTTGTTGCCCTGCAATCGCTTTAAACCGGCTGGAAGATCAAAACCTGGTAAAAATTTCGGAAGCTGCTCCTCGTCCGACCGCGTCTCAGCCGTTATGGGAGACTGGGCGGATTCTTCCGGTAGCCGGACTGAAGCACGTTTCTCACCGGGCTGGATCCACTTCTGCAAAGTGGCAAACAACTGATCCGGATCGATGGGTTTGGTGACATGGCCGTTCATACCGGCTTGCAGGCTTTTTTGTTCATCACCGGCCATGGCATGGGCTGTCATCGCAATTATTGGAAGGCTAACGACGCAAGGCTCAAGGCTCAAGGTCTGATGGCTGTATTCTGTCTTATCTTCCTTGTCTTCTGTCTTCTGACTTCTGACTTCTGACCTCTGTCCTCTGATTTCTGCTTCCCACTTCCGAATTCTTTTCGTTGCCTCGTATCCATCCATCACCGGCATTTGAATGTCCATCAGGATGGCATCATATTGGTTTTTCATAGCAGCGTCGACGCCTTCCCGACCATTATTCGCTACCGTAACCTTGAGTCCCGCACCTTGCAGAATCTCCTGCGCCACCTGCTGGTTGATTTCATTATCCTCCACCAGAAGCACCCGGGCCCCGGAAATAGCGGGTAACTCCTCAGCGCTCTGCTCTTTTTTCCGGCCTGCCCGAGGCATGTCTTTAACCTCTTTTCCCAGGGCCTGCATGATGGCATCGAACAGTACCGATGAGTTCACCGGCTTGAGCAGAAAGCCCTCCAATCCGATTTCATCGGCCTGCCGCATGGTTTCTTCCCGACCGTAGGCGGTCACCAGGACGATGGCGGGTATTTTATTCAATTTCCGGTGGTTTTTAATACGCCTGGAGGCTTCGATGCCGTCCATACCCGGCATTTTCCAATCCATGATCACCAGCTCAAACGGCTGATCCCTATCGGCCATTTCGACCTCTTCCAAGGCCTCTTTGCCGGATGCTGCCAGAAAAACCTCGAAGGAAAACGACTCCAGAATCTCCTGCAAAATCTCTCTGGAAGTGGCATTGTCATCCACAACCAGCACCTTCAACCCCCTGAGGTCCGGCGCTGGCACTAAGCGTCTTTTTACCGTTTCCTTTCCCAAACCAAAATCGGCCGTAAAATTGAATGTGGAGCCCTGCCCGGCCTCGCTTTCTGTCCAGATCTCTCCGCCCATCATATTCACCAGGCGTTTGCTGATGGTCAGCCCCAACCCGGTGCCGCCGTACTTTCGCGTGGTCGAGGTGTCCGCCTGGGAAAAGGCCTGGAATAGTTTGGCCTGCTGTTCCGCAGTCATGCCAATGCCCGTATCCCGCACTGAAAACTGCAAGGTAACCTTATCATCCGACTTTTCCTTGATTTTGGTCGTGAGTACAATCTCACCCTTCTCGGTAAACTTGACGGCGTTGTTTCCGAGGTTGACCAGGATTTGATTGAGCCTTAACGAATCTCCGACCAGAAAGTTGGGCACCTGCGAATCGAGGTAGAACAAAACTTCCAGATTCTCCTTTTCCTGGGCCTTGACGGTGATCACGTTGGCGACGTTGTCCATAGTCTCCAACAGATCAAACTCCACCGCTTCCATATCCAGCTTGCCGGCTTCGATTTTGGAGAAA
>CALZJV010000494.1 GCA_945787595.1 uncultured Desulfobacterales bacterium
AGTGAACGATAGTCGGCAGTTCCAAGTCCGGCTGCTTCAGCCATGCCGATGAATGGTAGATCGTTAAACCTTCTATCAAGTAATGTCGCTCCAAACGCATCCGCAGCCACCTGGTCGGTTCCAACAATCATCGTATTTGTCTGTTTGAGGTCTGACAGACTGCCGCCGGTGGGCCCATTGGTCATCATGCTCATGGTTCCGTCCAGGATTACCAGGGACGGATTTACCATCATGGCCAGTTCCAGAATAATGGTATTGATGTCCTGGTGAAAAATGTTGCGGCGACCTCCCAACAGCCCATACCAGTTTTTCATCACCATGGATGCGCCACTGCGATGATGATCCTTAACCGGCGCCAAACCGATAACTTTGGTAATATTTACCAAAGGTTCGTAAAGTACCGGTCTGTTGCGGATCAATTTCGCCTGCGGCACCGTCAGGGATCTGAATAATTCATTGCGCGGCAATATGACTTTGGCGCCGGCACCGCGGGCCGCTTCGGCTATACCGGTCAAGTTAAAGCAACTGGTAGGGTCATTGATGGGATTATCCGTGACCACAACCGAGGCAGCCCCCGCCCGATAACAAAGCGTCGTCATTTCAGCAACGATTGCCGGATGGGTGGTTGCCGACAGCATCGCGGGAGATGCAAATGCGGCATTGACTTTGAGCAAGACGCGATCACCTTTTTTAATAAACGTTTCAATACCGCCTAAAGATTTTATGGCCAGGCGTAAGGTGGCGATCCTGTCCTGCCCCTGGACGATACTCATTTTGGCTGCCAGACCCTCGATGGAGAAATCCGGCAGGCGAAGATCTGAAGGATTATCCCCCGGCCGGCCGGGGCCCTTGGCATCATGAAACCAGAAACCGGCAGCAGCGGCTGCGGCTATCGAGATCCCGGCTTTTGCAGATCGGGACAGAAATTGCCGTCTGTTCAAAACACTGCTATGCGGGTCAGTATTCAGCACTCACCTCTTTTATACGATCATACAATCGAATGACTAATTTTTTTGCCTGGTCGATGGTTGCAGCTTCCCGAACGCCGGCTATATACGCACCGTCGGAAAAAATGATTTCATAGGTATCCAGGATTTCGACCAGTTGCGCATTCTTGATCGGAAGCTGGGTGTCTATGGCCTGTCCGCCGAAATTAACCAAAAAATCCCGATAATCGGTGGATAATTTCTCAGCATCATCGCCCGTCTGTCGCCGGGAGAAATACGCCATCAGGCCGGCGCCATCCAGTTCATATTCGGCGGTGTACACCTTGTCCAAACCTTCATAACCGAAGGCATCCGACGAGATCAAAGCAATGCTGTCTGCGACAAGATCCTTTTGCGGAAACAGCTCCATTTCATTGATGGTGGCAGCTTCTGTGCGGGTGTTGCGAATGAATCGCTCGGCCAGCAATTTCATGGGTTCGACGATCCGTTCGGATGCTTCGGACGCAATTATTTCTAAATAATAGCTGCCATGAATTAGAAAAAGAGCGTTGGATGTCCGGTAAGAATGCGGTGTTATATCCAGCGAAACGCCATCTTCCCGTCGCTGGGCGCTGAACACCGAAAAGGCATTATGAGCGTTGGCCATGTCATATACAAAGACTTCTATCCACAAATCAGATGCACGTTTATCCTTAAAACGCTGACTTACCAGCCGGGCAAAACCAGCAGATAAATATAATTCCGCCTTACCATTGATTTTATCGGATAGATTTTGAGTCTCAAAAGTCTCGCTGTCCGTGAGGGGCACCAGGCCTTGCGGTAACGGCTGAAAGGATTTGTCGGAGGACGGTGGGGAAGATCGGCTGATTTTGTCTGCCGTCGTCAAAAGGGCATCTTTTTGCAGCACCGCCGGATTGTAGTGGTACTGAGCTACAATCACTCCAGCCCCAATAATGATGAGGACGGTTAGGATGGCCAGACTCGAAAATGTTTGCCGATTGCTGATGTGTTTGTTTTGCCGAATCATATATGCCCATGAATATGGGGATGATCTGGTAATAACCAATTGAATTACGAATCCAATGGAATATAAGCTCCGGTTTACCTTTGAGACCTTTAAAAAATCCGGGGGTGCCGGTAAAAGTCCTATCCGAGTTTTGTGCTACAGGGTGCTATCATAATGTAATGAGTAACCTGTGTCAATTGGAAAGGAACCTATCGTCCGCAATCCGTTTTCCTTTGTCTATCGGTTGAAATAAGCTGGCTCTTAATCTGTTCAGCATCAGTCCTTATCATATCAGGAAGTATTCCGATAACCTTGACCAATCGGGGATCGGTATTAATGTTAATTATGCAGTTGCTAAGTCCATCGATTCGTAAATGCGGCCTCGTATTTACTCACTCAGGACTTAGTGCCGAGTGAGCAATTATTTTGAACTTGTCAATGCCTGTCTGTCATTGTAATTGCGAATCGAAGCACTAAGCTGCTGGTTTTAAATTTTTAACAACCTCCTTTTCGGGGTGGCCTTGCGGCCACCCTGAAACTTATGCGGATTCCTTATTGTGAGTGTCAGAATACTTCAGAAACGCGGTTTCCGGCAAAATGAATTGAATATGCAGCTTTTCCCCTGAACCTATGACTAATTATCAACGACAATCCATCCTTTGCCCCAACTGCAGAAAACTTATCAGCGCGTCTGAGCCTAAATGCCCCTATTGCGGTATGGCCAATCCAGCCTCATTTTGGAAGAATAATGTTTGGACCCGAGGATTTCGTGATCCGAGCAAATTCGTTAAGTTGATCATCTCGATAAATGTGGTCATGTACCTTCTTTCCATTTTATTTGATCCCGGAGCCACCAGTTTAACCCCACATCCGCTTATCTTTCTGTCACCTTCAGAACCCGTTCTCAAATTGTTTGGCGCCACCGGAATCATTCCCATTCATGAGTATCATCGCTATTGGACCCTTGTCTCTGCCAGTTACCTTCACGGCGGGATATTGCACCTTTTTTTCAATATGGCGGCGTTTAATCAGCTGGCTACCGTTGTCAACCGGGAGTTCGGGGTCTATCGGATGTTTGCCATCTACACCTTTGGCGGCGTTGTTGGATTCTGGATTTCCTATATGGCCGGCGTATATCTGACTATCGGAGCTTCTGCCTCGGTCTGCGGGCTGGTAGGGGCTATCCTCTATTATGGCAAAAGCCGCGGGGGGGTATATGGTAAAAACCTTTACCGGCAAATTGCTGTCTGGGTGGTATTTCTCTTTATCTTCGGGTTACTGGTTCCAGGGATTAACAATTGGGGCCACGGCGGCGGAATTCTGGCCGGAATTATTTTTGGCTACCTGCTGGGGTATCAGGAGAAAAAAAGAGAAAATTTCTTTCATAGAACCCTTGCCGGCGTCTGTTTGATCGGCACGTTTTTGGTGCTTATCTGGGCTGTATCCACTTCGGTTTATTATATTTTCCTGGGGTAGGAGAAATTAAAACTTTTTCCGAGACTACGCGCGGAAAAAGTGGTCGCTGCGGGGCAGCGAATTTAATATTGAAAATTGAAGATTGAAGATTTGTGGATGTCGCTCTCCGAGGCGTAGGCGCTACAATCCCTACGAGCCGGAGGCTTCGCTCTGCCTTTTTTATGATCTTTTTTTAATACTTGATCCCGCCGGCTTCCGGCTCGTAGGGCCTACATCTCGGAGAGAGGCGGACCTTAAATATTCAATCATTCTTGAAGTGGTCCCAGCCTTGGGGTGAAATCGGTTTGGATGTGCCGTCGCGATAGATAATCTCCAGCCGACCTGCCGCCGTTGTTTTGCCGATGCGATAAAGCGGCCGATTGAACTCATTTTGAAATTTTTGAGCAATTTCTTCTGCTTTTTCCGAAGCCACGGTGCACACCAGTGTGTAATCTTCGCCTCCGCTAAGGGCATATTCAAGCGGGTCAAATCCAAAAATGTCGCAAAATTTTTGCAGGGAATCTGAAACCGGTATTTCAGAGGCATAAATCGTGGCACCCAACCCACTTTGTTCTGCGATATGGCCAAGGTCGGAGCTTAACCCATCGCTGATATCAATGGCCGCCCGGATGCCGGATTGGTCTGCCAGAAAACGCCCTTCGCGAAGGTGGGGTTCAGGTAAAACATGCGCTCGGTAAAGGGCCTGCATTTCGGTGGATTCAACAGGGAGATTGTTTAGAATCAAGTGAAGTCCGGCCTTACTGTCACCGAGATATCCGGTTGAAAAAATGATGTCTCCCTGTTCGGCTGCATCACGGCGCAACAACTTGTCTTTTGCAGCCGTGCCGTGAACGACAACATTGATGATTAAATCAATTTTGGAGCGGGTTGTATCACCGCCCAGAATGTTGACATCGAATTTGGCGGCCAGGTGTTTCATGCCGTCATAAACAGCTTCGAGGTAATCCAGCGGACACTTTAGCGGAATGCCGATGCTGACAAATGCCTCCCGGGCTTTGCCTCCCATGGCGGCGATATCGCTTAGATTAACGGCCAGGGCTTTATATCCCAGATCGAATCCGGAAATCGATCTTCGAATGAAATGAATGCGTTCAACCAGCAAGTCGGTGGTGATCAGAGAAACCTGATCCGAAGCTACGGTAAAAGCGGCAGCGTCATCTCCAATGGCCCTGATAATGTTGTCCGGTCGGATCAAACAGCCCCGGCTGATTTTATTGATGAAACCGAATTCCCCGATTTGTTTTAGCTTCATCGGTTTTGGAACCTCATGTTGCGCAGGATATAGCTCTGCTAAACCCAAAAAATCCCGATAATCCTGTAAATCCAGACCTGGTTGAATAGTTTACTGGTTGAATGGTTGATTAGGTAAATTATAGTCATAATTTCAGAATGTTACGATAGTTGAAACATGAAGTGTCCAATTATTTTGCAAATATGGGATAAATCCATATTTACAACCACTTAACCAATCAACTAATCAACTTGCAAATATGGGATAAATCCATATTTACAACCACTTAACCAATCAACTAATCAACCAATCAACAATATCTGAAATCCTGGTGAATGAATGAAGAACACCAAGAAAAAGTCAAGTAAAATTTATTGGTTCCTTACCCATACTTGATTTGATGATTTAAAATACATATCATCCCTTCGTGTCTTGGTGGCTTAGTGGCAAAACTGTTATCTCCGGTTTATCCGGGTTAGGTGATCTCAATCGTTTTAAAAGCCCTGGCAACTTCCAAAACTGGGTCATTGTTGTGAATCCACTGGCTGGCATAGTTCAGACAGTTGCAGATGAAGGTGGTATTTTCATACGTTTTCTGCTTGCGGTAATGAACGTGGCCGCTGATCGAATACTTCACCGAGTAGTTTAGTGCCAGTTCGCCGTATTGTTTGCTGCCAAGAAATGCATTCATATACTGCCACATGCTGTTCGCTGGCTGTACCGTAAAATCCATAATCGGCAGCACATGGGTAACCAAAATGATGTTGCTGCTCTTGCAGGCATCCAGCTGCTTCTCAAGCTTTTCATGGAAATGGCGGTGCATCTCAAGAGTGGATATTTCCCACACGGCTTTAATTTTATCTTGCCACAGCCGATCCTCTATCGTCATACGATCAAATTCTTCGACGGTATATCGCTGTGTGCCAAAAGTATAATCATACCAGCCCAGATCCCCGATTACAACCCAGCCATCCGCCAACTCGGCGGGGCCATTGGCAAGATTGCCGCGGAATGTCTTCAGAGCATCATAGATATCCCAGGCAGTTTTGTCCGGATGATTTTCATTCCAAATGTCGTGATTGCCGGGGACAAAAAGGCATCGTACCCCGGAAGCCTTTTCGATGTCAGCCAGGGTCCGCAGGGTAAGTTCGTAGTCGTTGGCGACATCACCGGCAATAATCATTACGCCGATATCGGATTTTTTTATGGCCGCAACAATTCCCTCCAACACCTTATGCGGTCTGGAATGCTCAAGGTCGATATGAATGTCGGATAAAATACCAATTTTCAAAATATACTCTTGCTTTCCCCGTGACACCAAGTGAACGCTCCTCCCGCAGAGCGGGAGGCCTCAGAAAGCCCCCTAAAGGGGGGCGAAGACTACTGCTCCGGTCATTTAATTCCGAAATCCGAAACACGAAACACGAAACAAATTCGAATGACAAAAATCCCAATGACAAAAACCGAATACCAATAGGAAACTTACCATTTCAAAATAGTGTAACCCGTTATTATTATCGGGCTTTGTGCCTTTGTTTGCCTTCGCTTAAAGCATTTGAAAATTAGAATTTCGGATTTGTTTCGGCCCGCCCTGGCGCGACTGCTGTCACATAACGCTCCATCATCCAAACGGGTAAGGCCGATTCAAATGCAGATTATCTTTGTTGTGCAGGTCTGGGCCAGGGCATTTCGATATTCGAATTTCGTATTTTTCCCAGTTTCGCTGTTTTCTCCCCGGGTCGGTAGAACCTTTTCGGGTCCACCACTAAAAGTGGTGGCTTAATATCGGAGTTACGGTCTAGGCCCTGTCACAATTACTTCCGTTTTAGAAAGCCCATGAGCCGGTCGATAATGATCTCGGCGGCTTCCTGTTTCTGCAGCAGCGGCAACTCGTTTGCCTCTCCGGCCGAATCGATCAGTGTTACGCGGTTGGTGTCGACGGAAAATCCGCTGTCGGCGGTGGAGACGTCGTTGGCCACGATGAGGTCCAGCCGCTTGCGGGTCAATTTGTCACGTGCATTGGCGACCAGGGATTCGGTTTCGGCTGCAAACCCGATAACAGCTTTCAGACGGCCGTTTTCATTTCTATTTTCGGCCACTGCAGATAAAATGTCCCGGGTGCGGACAAGATTCAGGGGCATGCCCGCAGCGCTCTTCTTGATCTTGTGCTGGGCGCTCGCCGCCGGGCGGTAATCTGCTACGGCCGCCGCCATGATCAAGGCGTCGGCGTCGGATACGGCCTCCAGCACTGCGGCGTGCATCCTTTCGGCCGATTCCACGGCCACATCTTCCACGCCGTACAGTTTCCCCAATGATGTCGGGCCGTGAATCAGAACGACATCCGCGCCACGGTCACTAGCAGCCTGGGCCAGCGCATAGCCCATTTTGCCGCTGCTGTAGTTGCCGATGAACCGCACCGGATCGATGGCCTCCCGGGTGCCGCCGGCGCTGACGACAACACGGGTGCCGCCCAGCGCTTTCCGGCGGCTAAAAATCCAGCGGGCGACATTGAATAGTTCCTCCGGTTCGCTCATGCGGCCGGTCCCGGAGGAACCGGAGGCCAGTTGTCCCTCCTCTGGTCCAACCACGGTCAACCCCCTTTCCCGCAGGATCTGAAGGTTGATCTGGGTTGCCGGGTTGTGCCACATGCCGGTCTCCATGGCCGGAGCCACGAGAATCGGGGCCCGGCAGGCGAGTGCCGTAGTCGTCAGCATGTTGTCCGCCAAGCCGTGGGCCAGCTTTGCCAGGGTGTTCGCAGTGGCCGGCGCGATGATCATCAGGTCCGCGCGCTTTCCCAGGGAAACATGGCCGATTTCGGTTTCCTGCAACATCGAAAACATTTCAGTGATGACCTGCCGGTGGGTCAGCGCCTGGAAAGTTATCGGGCGCACGAACTCTGCAGCGGCATCGGTCAGGATGACATCGACCAATGCCCCGGCCTTGACGAGTCGACTGCACAGCGCCACGGTTTTATAGGCCGATATGCCACCGGTTACGCCAACGACGATGTTTTTATCCATAAGCAATCGCACAGCTGTCATTCGAGCTCACCTTTTTTGATTGAGATCATAGATCAGGCGCAGGCCCTCGAGCGTCAACATTTGATCGACCGTCTCTATCACCGCGGTTTCCGCGGCCAGAACATGGGCCAAGCCGCCGGTGGCAACCACCCTGGTACCGGCTCCCAGCTCCTTTTTAATCCGTTTGACCAGACCTTCGATCAGCCCTACGTAGCCAAATATAATGCCGGACTGCATCGCGTGGATGGTGTTACGCCCGATCGCCGCGGGAGGGGCTGCGAGCTCGATGCGCGGCAGTTTGGCCGTCCGGGCAAAAAGGGCCTCCGCTGCGATCCCTAGGCCGGGAGCAATCGCACCGCCGAGATAGTCCCCATCTCTGGAGACGGCATCAAAAGTGGTGGCAGTACCGAAATCGACCACGATGCAGGGGCAGCCGTGCAGCTCGCCGGCGGCCAGGGCGTTGAGAATGCGGTCGGCCCCGGCTTCGGCCGGGTAATCGATCCGGATTTTCACGCCCGTTTCGATTTTGTTCGTCACCACCAACGGTTCGAGGTGAAAATAGCGCTGAAACATGTCGACAAAGGAAGCTGTCAGTGGCGGCACAACACTGGCCAGGGCCACGCCGGTAACGTCCGCCCAGCTCAGCTGGTTGTGCTGAAACAGATTGCGCAACAGCATGGCATGTTCGTCCGGTTGTTTGGCCCGGTCCGTCTTTATCCGCCAGCTGGCGATCCATTCAGTGCCGTCATACAGACCGATCATGGTATTGGTGTTGTTGATATTGGTTGCCAGCAGCATACTCGACCTCCGCCAAGATTTCCTGGGTTGACTCTCCCCGTGTCCCCTGCCCTTGGATAATAATACTAGAAAACAATCAGTTTTAAAAGATTCGGGGTCCAAATAAACTGTTCGGGGGTTCGATCTTCATCTTTTTAAGTCACCATTCCACAGTCCCCCGGCGAAAAAATAATTTAGTGCTTATCGACCGGCGCCCGAAAGGGTTTTGGTTTTGCCAGCATATCGTAGCGGTATTTGACAGCCGCGCCGAAAACGGTGGCATATCCCGGATTTTCGGGAAAAATAAAGGTTGTCTGGTACAGTTTTCCCACCAGAATTAACACCTGCCGGATAAACCGGTTTTCCGCAACCTTGCCGACCATGACGATTCGATCCCGGCAATTGACGGACCGGGCACAAATGGAGGCGATGATGCCAACCGTTTCACCGACCAGGTTTAAAATTGCAGCGGCCTGGTCTTCAACCTTTTTTGATTTTATGTCGGCAAAGTTACTGGCCGTCATATCCGCACCCAAAAAACTGATTTGTTCATAACCCAGATCCGAAATGGTTAAATTGAGCTCTGATGCTTTTCCTTCCAGTGCCAGAGCTTCAACCTGTGAAGGATCATCCAGACCGCAGATGAGAGCGGAAAGTCCCTTGATGGTTCCACCACCGACACCGGAGCCGCCCAGGTGTTCGGCCGTGTTATTTGCGAAATGAACGATAGCGCAGCCGGTACCCATGCTGACTACGACACATTCATTGCAATCATGATGGTGATGGTATTTTTCATGGATGTCGGCATACCGTTGGCGGAGCCCGAGAAAACAATATGTTGCGTTTGGTATTTTGTGATCAGGGGTTCGTAGGCTGCTCTGATGCTTTCCCAGCCCCGGTTTTCTATGCTTAACATCTCTCTAAAGCCATCGGAGTCAACAACGGCAAAATCGGTAAAAGAGGCTCCTCGATCAATGCCGATGATCGGCGCGTTTAAGTTCTTGATCATATGGTTTTTGTCCTTACGGGTCGCACTTTACTAATAAGTTTATTACTGTTTGGACATGGATTCACCGCCCGCTTCGCTCGAGTCGCAGAGATCGCAGAGGGACTTTTCTTTTAACTTTCTGCTGAGCCCCGCTAAAAAGCAACGGGATGTGAACAATGGCAGAAAGTTAAAAACACACGCCCTTCGGGCAATCGGATCGCCTACAATTTTCACCCCGTCACGCATAAATAATTTCTTGCGTTTGGTGCGGATTGTCCTTTATGTTTGCCGGAGGCCGTCCGGCCAAGATATTAAACTGATTGGTCATCCCGACCAATAAGGAGGGGCTTCTCAACGGCAAACATAAAACAAATATTCTCTGCGCACTTTGCGGCTCTGCGGTGAATAAAATATTAAATCTCAATAGAAAATGTCTAATTAATTAGTGCCGCATTGATAGCTCTCGTTGATCGTCACGCTTTATGCTGCTAGTCAATGTAATTAAAAATATCCGCGAGCCGGCGAATTACGGTGCAATCATCAATCTCCTCCACGCCCAGGGAGCCGAATCGATTGATAATCAAGGCGTTCATTCCCACCTTGCGGCTGCCGAGACAATCGTCATAATAATTGTCGCCGACATACATGCATTGGTGGGCCTCCACGGACGCTTTTTGTAAGGCTAAATTAAAGATCCGGGAGTCCGGCTTGCTAAGTTTGCCTCACATGAGATAACCAGATGGTCAAAAAAATCAATCAGCCCGGCTGCGCTTATAATATCCCGCGCGGTGCAGTCCCAGTTCGATATGACGCCCAGGCCGATGGATCTTCGCTTCAGCTCCAACAGCACTTCCTCTACCCCATTGAAGGGCAGCCAATAGTTATCGATATCGTTTTTTATCGCTTCCCAGCAGCTGTCAAGTTCGCACAGGTTGACACTCAATCCCAGGTGATAATTGGTTATACCAAGATAAGCGGGCATGAATACTTCCCGGGGCTGTAAGAAAAAACCGGGATACTCCCGCATAAACAGTTTGTCCGTCAGATGGAATTCTTTTTCGATATCCGCCCGCGGGACATCGATGCCGAATTCCCGCAACGCTTTCTGATACGTGGTTTCCCGCTGCATGTAGAGCAGGGTGTAACCGATATCGAACCAAACGAACCTTATTTTCAAATCCTACCTTCCGATACGTAACCCGGACAAGCCGGAATTGACTATTCAATATTCAATCATTATTTAACCGTAACGACCGGACAAGACGCATTTAAGACCACATATTGGGCCGTGGAGCCGAATATGAGTTTGCCGACTTTTGATCTTCTGCGAACACCGATGATGATTTCATCGACTTTGTGCTCATCTGCCAGCTGCACCAGGTCCTCTCCGGATTCCAACCCTCGAACCGACAAAATCAGTTTGCAGGGGATTTTTTTATCCAGCAACGTATTTTTTTCGTAATCCAGATCTTTTTCTGCGTTCTCGAAATCCTTGCGCGGTACCTCGGGCCCCCCGACCATGGAGTGCACCAGGATAATCTCGGCCTTAAAAGCGTTGGCATGCTTTTCGGCGATCGCTATGGCTTCTTTGGCCACATTTGATCCGTCATAGCCCACTAAAATTTTCATTTTGATCTCCCTCTTTTATGATTGTCGATTGTTGATTGAAGATTGAAGATTTAACGTATGTTATCGATTTAAATTCCCAGATCCTCGTTTATCAGCACTATCTTAACTCTTTCTTTTGGAAAAGATTTTTCGGTGATGGTCCAGGTGTTGCAAATCCGATCCGGGCTTTTGCACTCTTGACAGTAGGAGGTCTTAACGCAGGGTGTTTTTTTATCCAGGCGCATGGAGTTGACCGGCGCCACATAATTTTTAACCCGGAACATGGCTTCGTCCAGATCAGCGACGATTTTATTGCGACCGACCAGTACGATTACCCATTTGGGGCCGAAGGTCAATGCACAAATCCGATTGCCGATCATGTCCAGGTTTACCAGTTGACCGGTTTCGGTAACGGCGTTGGTTCCGGTGATAAATAGATCGACCAGCAGTGCCTGCCTGCGGCGTTCAACCATTTCTTCAGCCGGGATTTTCTTGTCAAAGGTGTCCAGCACCTCCAGGTCCGAATCCGTCTTTAGCTGATGATAAAGCCCGGTGGCGATAAACGTCATCGATCCGCCCCAGGATATGCTCCTGGCGTTTAATTTGGGCATGATATCTTCCAGGACGGTTTTGCAGGCCTCTTGTTTGTTTTCTGCAAGATAGACATCGAAGTTGTTGGATTCCAGCGCTGCTTTCAGATCGGCCAGCCTCAGTTTGTTGTAGCTCTCAATGGGTTTGTCCATTTTCTCCTCCAGAGTTGTGCAATATCGTCGCGGTTGTCAAGCCAAGTCGATGCACCGAATGAGATTTTAACCCAGGTTCCCGCCAAGGTTGGCGGCAGCCAGGCCGGGGATACTGTCTCATGGGTAAGCGCAAATTTTATACGTAAATCATGGGTATTAAAAAATCAATATCATATAGGCCAAAGCGGTCCTGGGTTGCAATAAAAAACAGCAACGTAAAGTCAGGTCTGGGCCAGGGAGTTCACCGTTCAGGGTTACTTTTCTTGCGTTGACCTTGCTCATAGGCTATTGAATTAGCCACAGACCCACACAGAAATACACAGACGGTTTTTTCTCTCAAACAAATTGTCCGTGTGCGTCTGTGGCGAATCATTCTTATTATTCACACGCGTTTTCCCGCCCGCCCTGACGTGGCACTGGCGCGGCAGGTAACAGAACTTACGAATCAACGGGTCAGATTTGCCGTGAACCCTGAACCTCTGAACCCATGAACGGTTACGATTCTACTTTAATGACCACCAGCGTCACATCGTCATCCTTTCCCAGCGGCTTGCAGAAACGATTTAATTCATCGATGACTGCCTGCAGGATTTCTATGGCCGTTTGCCGGGCATGGGCGCTGATAACATGGCGAAACCTTTCTTTGCCGAACATTTGTCCCCGTGCATTTCGAGATTCCCAGATTCCGTCAGTACCGATTAAAAAGACCTGTTGCGGCAGTATGTTGCGTTGAAATACCTGATAGGCCGCCGTTTCAGAAACTCCCAAAGGCAGGGAATGTCCTGCAAGTTCTTCAAAATTTCCGGAATCCGGATCGAATGTAAAAGCCGGATCGTGTCCCGCATTTACCCAGCGAATATTTTTATCCGGACCGTCGAGTTCACAGAAAAACAGGGTCATAAAGCGGCCGGAATCCTCCACATCCCGCGATAGCTGCCGGTTGACATCCGCAATTATCTGATTGAGATTACCGGTCTTTGAGGCCCGCTGCCGCAGAAAGGCCCGGGCGGTGGTCATCAGCAGGGCCGAAGCAATCCCATGGCCGGAGACATCACCGACGACAATTCTAATTTTACCCTGCCCATCTTTGTCCACCGGCAAGTAATCAAAGTAATCCCCGCCGGTTTCTTCGCAGTAAATGCTTTTTCCAGCAATATCCAGGCCTTGGATTATTGGGGCGGCAGCCGGCAGCAGGTGCTGCTGGACTTCCTTGGCAATGCCCAGGGATCGGCGGATACGATCGCGTTCCTTAAGCCCTTCGGTCATTTCGTTGATCACATCACCGGTGTATCCGATTTCATCGTTGGAGGTTACTTGCACCTTTTTGTCGAAACGCCCGTTCCTGACACCGCTCAATGTTCGAATGATTTCCTTAAGCGGCATCGTCAGGTTTCTGCTGACTAGCATAGTTAAAACGATACCTACCCCAATGAATATTAGCCCGTTGGTGAATATCGCCGACCTTGCCAGCTTTAAGGCTGTGGCAGGGTCATCAAAATTGGAGGTGATTCTGTCTATGATCTGGAAAATGGAAAACAGGGGGATCAGGTTACAGGCAAACAAAAGGGCAGCCAGCCGCGTACGGATCCTAATACGCAAGGTTCTGGGGATCTTGTGCAACCCGCCATTGGGGAAAAAATGGGGGGCCAGTCGCTTTTGTAATACGTGTTCAAGCAGAAAAAAGGCAACGGTCACGGTTATGATACCGGTACTAATATTCAGCATAAATGATCGCGAGATGTTAACAGGATCTGCCTGCGCCAATAAAAAAGCGGTGGGGTAAAGAATAGCAGCTAAAAGCCACATGCTGAAATCGATAGCGATCATGACAAAGGGCTCATTGAGTAATCTCCGACGAGCCCTGATTTCCAGCTCTGGCGATATAGGTATCTGGTTTGACTTGGCAGTCAGGTATTGCCGAATAGACCGCTCGTAAATCAATGTTATGGCCGTTACAAATATAAAGGCAAACGGTGTAAAAACCATATCAAATAGATAAACGAGACGATTTTCAAAAAGGCTGTCCGGGAAAGGTGTTTCAGCCCTGAAGATCAGAGCTTGAACCAGAACCGCACCGATAAAGTTAGCCAGGAAGTTGGCTATCAGCATTTCATTTTTTAGATGAAAATATTTTAATTTGGTCATGACCCCGGTCTCCTGTATCCTTAGTCCATCGATTCGTAAATACGATGACGTATTTACTCACTCAGGACTTAGTGCTGAGTAAGCAATTGTAACCGCTCGGTCAATAATTATATGTGACTGTAATTGCGAATCGAAGCACTTAATATCCGGAGAAAGCTCAAATGATGAGTTGAATAAGGATTTTCTTTATCAAGA
>CALZJV010000495.1 GCA_945787595.1 uncultured Desulfobacterales bacterium
AGGCTGTGATTCTTGGAACCGGTGGAGCCGGCGGGTTGTATCTTCGACATGATAATCCGAAGCGAATGTTAGGTGACGGCTACGTGTTGGCCCTTAAAGCCGGCGCTGTTCTTCAGGATATGGAGTTTGTTCATTTCTACCCTTTGGGCTTGGTCGAACCCGGGCTGCCTGCCTTTTTAGTACCTCCGAATATAGCTGACGATGGGTGACTTTTTAATACTCGTGGCGAGGATATTATAAAGAAATACAATTTCTAGAAAAATTTTGCAATCTCATATTGGCAATCCTTTGGATGTGCGGCGTAGAATAGTGAGTTTGCTTGGTGCACAAACCGCTTCCCTTATTATCCAAGCTGCTTTAAAAAGAAAAGAAAGCCGCGGATCACATTTCAGAGATGATTTTGCGGACCAGAATGATAATAACTGGCAGGGACATCTTCAAGTTAAGCTTTCTCGAAATGGTGAGGCTCATTGGAACTTTCAAGCCATTTCGTAAAGGACTCGGCAGGCTTTCCATCTTTTTCGGGCACTATTGCAAAAGTACGTTCGCTTATCAGCCACGGAAAGTCCATATTACCCGCATTTAATTCAAATATTACCGTATGCTTATCCGGTGTCTTAATGCCTTCGACCGACGCTACCAGACTTTTGGCCGCTGATTTGCTGTCAGGGCCACGATGATGGTTCATGGACACCAATACATCCGTTGCATCCATTGTTTTTCCATTGTGGAATTCGATGCCTTTTCTTAACCGGAAGGTCCACTTTTTTGCATTGTCTGAAGGTTCAAAGGTCTCAGCGAGTTCGCCGATCAGTTTTCCATCATTATTAATTTCGGTCAGGTAATTGTGTAATACTCCCGAAAATAGGTTTGCTGTATACATGTCGTCGGATAGCGCGGGATCGAGAGTATTCGCCGTGCTGCCTCCGGATAGCGCCGCACGTAGCCGGCCGCCCCTTTTGGGGGTCGCAGCATAAGCCTTTTTGTTTAACAGCAATGGAGAGAGGGTAGCGGTGATTCCCAAGGCCGACATCCGTGCCAGGAATTGACGGCGTGAGATTTTGCCTTCCTTAAACTCCTTTAAATAATCATCAAAACATTTCATTTTAATACCTCCTTTTTATGCGATTGATGTCAAATGCAATCCCTCTGAGGGGCGTTGCGGACAGACATTCCATGCTTACCTGATGGAAAAAACGGCATAGTGATCATTGCGTCAAATTGATCATCGGCAAGCAACTGATGCGTATCCGGTGTGACCGGAAGGTGAAGCGTAATCATATCCGCCATCGAAATTGCTTCTTTAAAGGACTTATAAAGGTGGCGACTGATCGACAGGAGCAGCGCGAACACATGTTCAGCAACCGCGATCTCGGCATAATCCGGCACATTGCAAACCGTAATCCTGTGAGCCGCGCAGTATGTGAGGTCAATGTTGTCAACACCGGTGGATCGCTTGGCGATGAGCTGCAGATCTTTAAATTTTTCCAGGATGCCGGATCTTTGTGAAATTAAGTATTTCTCGCGCTCAATTCTTCAGAAAGGGATTTACAAAGTATGGTCAAATCCTGAACGATTTTGGCCACTTTTTCATCCGTAAAATTCCGGGAAGGACCTGAAATGCTGATGGCATGTGATGGATGGCTGGTAAAATCAAACACCGGTATAGCAACACAGCTGACCCCGATTGCCCATTCTTCATTATCCAGAGCATACCCCTGCCGACGGACCTTCTCAAGTTCTTTTCTGAACCGTTCCACATTAGTGATGGTGTTCGCAGTAAAGGGTTGAAAATCAGTAGATTCCAGATATGCTGTCTGCTGTTCTTCGGGGCGAAATGCTAAAATTGCTTTCCCCATCGCAAGGGTGTGAATTGGCGAGCGACTTCCAATGGTCGAATCGAACCGGATAACCTCCTGACCGGAAACCACATCAATGGTGACGATTTCAAAACCGTCCAAATACCCCAGGTTGACGGTTTCCTTATGAAGATTGACCAGTTTTCTCATGTAAGGCCGGGCTACCGGCCGTACTTCTACAATGTTGGCGATTTTATTACCGATTTCAAATACCTTGAGGGTTAATCGATACCGGGCATGCTGATCGGCTTTAACATATCCCATATCTCTGAGGGTCAGCAGAAATCGATTACTCGCGCTTCGATCCATGTCCAATAATCTGCCAACCTCCGTCACGGAAAGACTTTCTTTTCCAGCCAGCAGTTCAAGAACCCGGAGTCCATTTACCAGGGAGGATATTTGGTAATACGGTTTGTCCGCTTTTTGTTTGGCTTGGTTCATTGGGTTAAAAAAATTAATCACTATATAATTAAATTAATCACTATATAATTAATCTCTTAATATCCTAAGCCAACTAGGGTGTCAAGGGTAATTTTAGAAAAGAATTTCAGATATCGTTGATTGGTTGATTAGTTGATTGGTTAAATGGTTGTAGATATGGATTTATCCCGTATTTGCAAAATAATTGGACACTTCATGTTTTAACAATCGTAACATTCTAAAATTATGACTATAATTTACCTAATCAACCAATAAACCAGTAGGCTATTCAACGAGATCTGTATTTAGACAATGCCATCAGTTAGCGTGTCTACAGCCGATTGGTCGCAGACCTTCGATGTGCTGGTCGTAAGAAGTGGACCGCAAATATTTCTCGAGCCTCCTTTTTATTTGACTACCCCGATCCAAACCTGCTATTTAAAGAGAATCTAGTGGATCCATTCAGAATAGCGCCGAAAACGTCTTCCTGGACGTAAATTATCTGTTCCGATTCTCCTGCAGATTGATGTCGATCGCGACTGTGTTTAATAGAACGGCACAGACAAAAGGAGAAAAAGGACAAAACATTTTCCGCATCTGTTTCATTTTACAAAGCAACTCTAACCCAAAAATAGTTATCGAATTTATCCTATTTTCTCACCACCATTTTGCAGGGCAGGCATAAACCTCGTCCCCACAAAGCAGTGAAGTTTTTTTGCAGCTGATCACGAGTCGGTCGGATATTCGCAAACAAAAGTTCGGACCAAAGAAAGGAGGAGTAATCATGTCAGAACTGAAACAACTTGAGCGTTTACTGACACAAGGAGAAATTACTCGCCGTGACTTTTTAGCTCGCCTATCTGCTTTAGGAATTACGGCCGCACTATCTCCGGCGTTGCTGGCTGCGCCGGCCAGAGCAGCAACTCCCCAAAAAGGCGGGCGGCTCAGACTCGGCTTGGCCGGTGGCTCCACAACCGATTCGCTGGATCCAGGGACGATGACAGACGCCATGGCGACGAGTATCAATTGGCAAATCAGAAATTGCCTGGTCGAGGTTGACTATAAGGGAAATCCTGTACCCGAACTGGCCCAAAGCTGGGAGGCCTTACCCGGTGCTAACAAATGGAATTTCAAATTGCGCCGGGACGTCGAATTTCACAACGGCAAAGCCCTGGAGGCCGAGGATGTGATTTTTTCAATCAATCATCACCGCGGGAAAGACTCAAAGTCGGCGGCCAAGGGTATTGTCGATCCCATCAACGACATCAAGGCCGATGGCAAGCACACCGTGGTGTTTACATTGAAAGAAGGCAACGCCGACTTCCCGTTTATCATGAGTGACTACCACTTGACCATCGTTCCAGCTGGTACAACCGGAGCCGATTGGGAGAAAGGTATCGGCACCGGCGGCTATGTATTGGTCAGCCATGAACCTGGCTATAATGCCTTGACCAAACGCAATCCAAATTATTGGAAGTCAGGCCGCGCCCATTTTGATGAGGTCGAGACGATCGGAATTGCGGATGTCACTTCCAGAGCCACTGCCCTGAACACGGGACAAATCGACGCCATGAATCGATTTGAGCTGAAAACCATTCATTTGCTGAAAAGAGTAACCGGTCTACAGATTATAAATGTGACCGGATATAGGCACTTCTCAATTCCCATGTTGACCGACAGGGAACCGTTTAACAACAACGATGTCCGTCTGGCGCTGAAATGCGCGATCGATCGTGAGCATGTGTTGAAACAAATTTTACGCGGTTACGGCAGCATCGGTAACGATCATCCCATCGCCCCAACCCAGAAATATTATGCATCCCAATTACCACAGAGAAAATACGATCCGGACAAAGCCAGGTTCCATATGAAGAAGGCCGGCTTTTTGGACTACACGTTTAAGCTGCATGGGGCCGATGCTGCCTTTGGAGGTGCTGTGGACACTGCGGTGCTTTTCAAAGAACATGCCGCTAAAGCCGGCATTAAAATAGAGGTCGTGCGGGAACCCAATGACGGTTACTGGGAGAACGTCTGGATGAAAAAACCCTGGGCCATGTGCTACTGGAGCGGCCGGGCAACCGCGGATTGGATGTTTTCCACTGCCTATGCGCAGGATTCACCCTGGAACGACAGCTTCTGGAAAAACGAGCGGTTCAACAGGCTGCTCAAAGAGGCCCGAGCAGAACTTAACGACGACAAACGAAGTGAGTTGTATCTGGAATGTCAACGAATTGTGCGCGACGAAGGTGGTGTCATCATTCCGGTCTTTGCAAACTGGATTGAGGCCGCAACCAGCAAACTGAACATCGGAAACTCGGCCGGCAATTGGGAGATGGACGGCCAAAGAGCCCCGGAGCGCTGGTGGTTTGAATCGTAATCCTAAAGTAATGGTTCATCGGTTCAGAGTTCACCGTTCAGCGTCGCCGCTGGCCTGAAAAGCGGCCAGTTTAATCATCAAGAAAGCCGTGCCATTTTGGCGTAGTTTCATACGAGCGCCGCCGCTGGCCGCGAGCGTCCAGTCTGATCGAAAAAGAAACTGATGAACGTCGAACATCGAATAATGTATTCTGTCAATTAAAAAAAGACCGAGCAACACGCGGCGCAAGCGCCTGCGCTGCACGAGCGAA
>CALZJV010000496.1 GCA_945787595.1 uncultured Desulfobacterales bacterium
GCTCAGATTGGTTCAAAATCGGGACCTCTGCAGCCGGCTCAGAAATCCTCGATAATTTTTCCTTTTTCAATGAACTCCTCTATATCGTTCTGGGTATTCACCAGTGATTTCATAGCGGATTCCCATCTGAGGAAAACCGGATCGTCTTGCCCCAAAATCGACTTGGATTTTTTCAGAATTTTCAAGCCGTTCTCCATATTCTCTATCATATCCCGCAGTATTTCTTTGCGTCTTCGATGTTTTTCCCGCTCTCTGGTAATTACCGGTAACAACCTTTGGATAGAGTATTCAACCAGAGCATCACGGGGTGCATTAAATCGTTTCGAAATTTCATCCAGGGAGTAGAGTGTTTTACGGCTGATCACAAATGTCTTTTGGATGCGGCCTATCCTATTAAAGCGATCAGACTCTACTTCCCGTGCAATCAACTTTAAAGACTGTGCATCTTCGATTAAATGATCAAAAAGGGATTTTTGTTTAATTCCCAGGTGAACCGCCACAATACTCATGGCCTCAATGGCTTTAGCGGACAGTTTAAAGGTGGCCCTTACCGATTGGCGCCCTCTTAAATCCTCCGGTGTGGGTCGCGGCAATATGTCATCATCCATCCATGCACTGTCATCATTATCTTGCATTTTATCCAACCGTTATGGGTGCAGTTTCATTTAAAGTGAATAGACCATTACCTTAACATTTGAAAATTAAAAGTAATATATCGAAAAATGTTACTATCATAATTGTTAGAAAAAGTAAAATGATAAAGTCAAATTAGCGAGAAAGAAATATCCACTTCGCGGGCCTAAGCGACATATCTTAAGCGGCTTAAGTCGATGGTTTGCTACCGATAATATTCTTGCCTGGAACCGTCAATGGCATTTTTTTGGGGGCGGGCTGGTTTCGGTTAAGGGTGGGAAAAAGAAACAAAAACTAAAGTTTCATCGATTTTTTGCCGAATCAATAGTTCGAATGATCGCCTTTCGAGGCATTGTCCTAACAGCCCTTTTTCTGCAAAGGAATAGTGGGACTGCTCGGATGGCGATAAGATTAGCGATAAAGGGGGATGGTTTGGCTAAAATTGATGTTTTGCTCGATGTGATGGTTCAGCACGAGGCCTCTGATCTGCACATTTCTGCAGGCACGCCACCCATGTTGCGCATAGACGGTGAGCTACAGCGGACCAAGTATCATGATCTTTCACCGAAAGAGGTTGAAATCTTGCTGCTTGAATTGCTGGATGATGAGCAACTGAAACTTCTCAAGGAGAAGATGGATATTGACTTTGCCTATGAAATCGAGGGTGTGGCTCGATTCAGAGCCAATGTATTCATGGAAAGAAAAGGGTATGGCGGGGCCTTCCGACTTATTCCGACCAAAATCAACACCATCAGAGAACTTATGCTTCCGGAGTCTGTTCAATCCCTTGCCAGTGTTCCCAATGGACTGGTACTGGTAACGGGACCTACGGGATCCGGTAAATCAACCACTTTGGCCGCTATGATCAATCTGATGAATAAAGAGAAAAACTATCATATCATTACACTTGAAGATCCAATTGAATTTATACATTCGAAAGGAAAGTGCCTCATCCATCAAAGGCAGCTCGGTTTTCATGTAGAGAGCTTTTCATCCGGTTTGCGCGCAGCTTTGAGGGAGGACCCCGATGTTATTCTCGTCGGGGAGATGAGAGATTTTGAGACCATACAGCTCGGGTTAACGGCAGCCGAGACAGGTCTGCTTGTGTTGGGAACGCTTCACACATCCAGCGCGGCGCAGACCATCGACCGCATCATCGATGTATTTCCTACTGCACAGCAGCCCCAAATTAGGACCATGCTTTCTGAGTCACTGCGCGGCGTGGTCGCCCAGTTGTTGTTAAAAAAAGCCGACGGCAAGGGAAGGGTTGCCGCAGTTGAAGTAATGATATCAAATCAGGCTATCAAGAATCTTATTCGGGAAGAAAAAACATACCAGATCATCTCGGTGATGCAGACCGGGAAATCCCAGGGTATGCAGACCATGGAAAATCAAATGAAATATTTGCTTGAAAAAGAACTGGTGACGGAAGAGGAAGTCGAAGCTTACCTGAAAGACACAGAATAGTTGTACTCAAGACATCGGGATCTGTAAAGAATATATCATTATATCATGCAAGAAAACTCAGAACTAAAAGACTACCTGGTAAACAACGGGAGCTTAACAGAGGAGGAATTTTTACAGGCGGAGGACTATGCTCTCACCCGCAAAATATCACTTGAACAGTCTCTTATTTTCTTAAATCTGCTACACTTTTCGCAATTGGGAAGCACGCTGGCGGAACTTTCAAACATGGTTTATCATCCACTTCTTGAGTCTGCCCCCCCGGATTCTGCCAAATCCCACGTCCCTGTCAAATTTGCCGATAAGTGGAGAGTATTTCCGGTCGACTATGACTTGGGAAAAAACCTTCTGACCCTGGCTTGCGCAGAACCAGACAATCAGGTTCTTATCAGTCAACTGAAAACAGTATTCCCGCCGTCTTTGCAACTTGATTTCACCATAGCAACCGCCGATGAGATCAAAAAGGCAATCGATGTGTATTACAAGGGCAGGTCCTATAAGGATAACACGGAGTTGGATTTGCCACAGGATTTTAAAATCCTTGTACCCACCAATGATTCAGGGGAGACGGTTTCTCTCGAGGAGACGGCGCCAAATGAGAAGAAAATTGTCTTGATCGAACCTGATGTCACCCGTGCCAGTGCACTCAAAACTCTCCTTAAGGGAGAAGGATACACTAACGTCCAATGGATCGCATCGCCCGAGGAACTTCCTAAAACTCTGAGAGATCAATCCTTTGACCGCCTTGTCGTCAATGGACGGGACTATCCGGCCATGGGATCCTGGATGAAGGCAATACCCAATTCAATCAAGCTTCCCCAGACGTCCTATTATAATCCGGCAATGATGGTGGCAGGACAGGATTATCCCTATCAGGCAATGAGTGAAGCGCTGGTCAGTTTGGCTGCTGCCTTTGTTCGAAAAAACCTTGAACATGAACCGCATCGTATTCAGGAAATATTAGTCCGTGTGAGATATTGTAAATTGCTGGCACTGAAACTCGATCTAGACCAGACGCAGATGGACGGTGTCGTATTGGCGGCATGGCTTTCTTCCTCTGAAAAGGACCGTGATTTTCTAAAGCAAATTGCAACACCATTCAAAATCGAAGAAATTGTCTGCCCACGCAATCATAGGGATAAGACCATTCGGGTGGAGGCAGCTATTCTCAAATTAGTAAGATATTATCAGGCTCTTAAAAAGAAGGACCCTCGACTCATTGAAGACTTGGATCGAATGCGCCGTATTTTAATCAAAAACTTGCCCTCATCGGGGTTCGAAGCATACTTAGAGGTATTTCTGAACCTTATTAAAAATGAGGAGTTTCTCAAAGACATGGATAAGCCAGCAGGTCGCATTCTCATTGTAGACCCATTCCTATCACCGACATCGCCTCCTGCCATTCGTTTAAACAATGATGGTCTTGAGGTGGAAGTTGTTCCTGATGCTGGGAAAGGCCTAAAACAAATAGCAGAACATAAATATGACCTCATTATTTCTGAAATAAAATTGCCGGACACGGATGGATTGAAATTTTGTCGTATGGTGAGATCAAATCAATCGACAGCCAACATCCCATTATTTTTCTTTACAGAAGAAGAAAACGACCGACTTCCTATAGAAAGCCTTGAAGCCGGCGCAGATGATTTTATAAAAAAACCCGGTGAATTAGAAGTTCTCTCTTTAAAAATTCAGAGGGCTATTGTAAAGACAAGTTCACAGGAGACAAATAAAGGTGTAAGTGGATCTTTGCATGAGATGAGTGCCACTGATTTCATCCAAAGTCTCTCTGCCGGCGAAAAGAGCGTAAAAATAATCCTAGAAAACGAAACCGAGAGCGGACATATTTATATTGAAAAGGGAAACATTATCCATGCTGATACAGGCGACCTTGAGGGCGAGAATGCCTTTTATAAGATTGTCGTGTGGGAGGAGGGAAGGTTTCAGATTGTTCCCTGTGCGGCATTTCCCTTTCGAACGATCCAAGGTGCCACCATGTCCCTTTTGCTGGAAGCATCGCGTCTTGCGGATGAGGCCATGGCAGGGGATGATAATTAGGTGCTAAAGTTCTTTTTGTACGCTGATGATAGCCCGTTATGTTCCGGCTGTCCTGGTTAGGAGAATAGTTTGAATCTTAAATTAAAGACCCAAAAGAGGCAGGCAGAAATCAAGTTTTCTGATGGTCATTCCATATGCGGTCACTTTTTCATTTCACCTCATCCAAAGGGTCACCCTGGAGGCGAAAACGTCATCGAACTCCTCAATGATGATCGGTCCTACACACCCTTTAAAATAGCTAAAGGCCAGGTTTCGCTGCTGCAAAAAGAATCAATTATGATGGTCAGAATGGCAATAAGTGAAATGCGAAAGGATTTACCGTACCAAAACCGTACCTTCGCCAAGGTTTTTTTAATATCCGGCAACATCCTGGAAGGACACGTTTTCATTGATCTTCCAAAGACCCACACACGACTTTCCGATTTTCTTAATTTCAGTAAAAAGTTTTTTTTTATTGAAGTCGATGAGCAGGATTTCTTGGTAAACACAAAGTTTGTAAAAATGGTCATACCCGGCTTGTAATATGAAAAAGGATCCATTATTCATAGCCGCACTCGATTGGGGAACAAGTTAACCATTTGATATCATGTTATAAACAGCATAGTTTCAAGCCTTTTAAGTCTTAGCCGGCTCATTTTAGGGTCACAATCAGCCTTCTAAGCGAAGGGTGGTTAAATGACACGCGCAAAAGTTTAGTTGAATCTGACGATTTGACAGCATCGCCGACATCTGCTATTTGGATCTTATGTGCCTGTCCGACGGCACGACATGTTGTGATTCATCCGGAGGCTTTACACATTCTTAAATTTTCCCTTACCCCATTCCAAAAAGGGAATTCTTATCAATGAATACCTTTAATCACGCTTCCAACCGTGAAAACCAGTCTCAACCCAAGCAAGGCCATGACGCTTCCCGGCCTGCGCATCCGAAACGATTCAGGTCAGGTTTTTTCCTTACTTTTCTGATTATGTTTGCCGTATGGCTTGTATTTTCAGGTAGATTCGATGGTTTCCATCTAACGCTCGGTGGCATTTCATGTGCGATCGTGGCTTTATTGTCCGCAGATTTACTCTTTCCGTCACCGGTGAATCGACGTCTTCCTTTCCTGTGGCTTCGATATATTGGTTATATTCCATGGCTGCTTTATCAAATTTTTCGGGCAAACCTTCACGTCATGTATCTCGTGTTTCATCCCCGAATGATGGAATTGATCGATCCTCACATTATCGAATTTAACAGCAAACTGACCAGCGATATCTCCCGCACCACGTTTGCCAATTCCATCACATTGACGCCCGGAACTATCACCGTCAATGTAACTGCATTGGGCAAATTCTCGATTCATTGTATCGATGCGGAATCCGGCAAACCCCTGCCCGGTGAAATGGAAACAAGAATCGCCAAAGTATTCGGTAAATAATGGACAACCTATTTCTCTATTGCAGTCTTTATTTAGCCTTGATTATGATGCTTTCCCTTTACCGGGCGGTTGCCGGGCCGACCGTTCTTGACCGCCTGATTGGGGTTAATGCCATCGGGAGCAAGACCGTGGCACTTCTGATCCTGATCGGTCTGGTTTATCAACGGGTGGACATGTTCGTCGACATTGCTTTGGCTTACGCTATGTTGAATTTTATCGCCGTGCTGGCTGCATCGAGATATTTTCAAAAAAGAAAAGGCCTATATGACGAAACTTAGCTTGGAGGAAAACAGCTTCAATGGATATCATCATCATTATACTTCTGGTTAGTGGTCTCATCTTTTTTACCGGAGGTTCGGTTGGTATCATTCGATTTCCGGACTTTTATAGCCGGCTGCATCCGGCGGGAAAACTGGATACAGCCGGTCACGTCCTGACGATGTCGGCTTTGGCACTGTACACAATTCAAGAACTTTCCTTCGCCTCCTTGCTGACTGCCTTTAAAATTATTTTAATCGTCGCTTTCGTTTTTTTTACCAGCCCGACGGCGACTCACGCCATTATCGACGCAGGCGTCAGGGCCGGCCTGAAACCCTGGACCAAGGAGAAGAAGTAGACCATGTTGTGGTTAATTCAACTGATCATTCTGATAATTGTCGTCATCACGGCCCTGGCTGCTATAACGGTTAGAGACCTGCTGGGCGCCGCCATACTTTTTGGGGCTTACAGTTTCATGATGTGCCTTTTGTGGGCCATTATGGGAGCGGTTGATGTGGCCTTTACAGAAGCGTCCGTAGGCGCCGGTATCAGCACGGTGCTCTTCGTATGTGCTGTTTTCCAAACCTCGAGGAGGACCAAAGATTGAAAGCCGCAGGGGCTATTGTCGTTCTGCTATTCGGCAGCCTTTTGATTTATTGCACGCTAGACTTTCCCTCCTGGGGTGATCCGACCTCACCGGCAAGCACCCATGTATCCTCCTACTATATCGAAAACACCCTTGACGATACATCTGTACCCAACATCGTCACCGCGGTTTTAGCCGATTACCGCGGATATGACACGATGTTTGAAACCATCGTTATTTTCTCAGCCGGAATTGCCTGCTTCTTTCTGTTGCGAAGATTTAAACGCGTTGAACCTGGCACACGACTATATCGGCATGTACCCACCGATATTACCTTTCGCATCGAAAAGGGCGGCCGATATCCACGGGAGACTGTTGATTTTGAACGAATCGATTTGCAATGGATACCGCATGATTTAATCATCAAAACGACCTGCCGCATGATAATTCCATTTATCCAGATTTTTGCCCTTTACGTCATTGCCCATGGACATCACAGTCCCGGCGGGGGATTTCAGGGTGGCGTCATCCTGGGTGCCTCGGTTATCATTTTTGCCGTCTCCCACAACCTGCGGTCATCCATAAACCGAATCAGCGAAAGAAAGGCCGTACTTCTTTGTACATTGGGCGTGTTCCTGTATGCCGCCACCGGAGGGCTGAGCCTGCTTTTGGGTTCAAATTTCCTGGATTACAGCGCGCTTTCCCAAATATTCGGCGTCGATCCGGTAACAGCAAGATCTCACGGGATCCTCTTGGTTGAAATTGGTGTGGGTATGGCCGTGATGGCAGTCATGATAACCCTTTACTACAACCTATCCTCAGCCGGAAAACATGATGAAGGGTTATAGACATGAATGACCTGACACTGATCATCATCTCCAAGTTAAATTATTGGATTTACATCTCGCTGATGATGATCGGCCTGTATGCCATGATTGTTAAAAAAAACCTGGTTAAAAAGATCATCGGGATGAACATTCTGCAGACCGCGGTCATCCTGTTTTTCATTTCCATCGGCGCCAAAAATAGGGCCACCATACCGATTATCGAGCACGCACACGGCCCAGGGGATCACGCGGTTTCCGCAGTTAATTATATTAATCCCTTACCCCATGTGCTGATGCTGACGGCAATCGTTGTGGCTGTGGCGACCCTCGGCGTCGCCCTGGCTTTAATCATCAAGCTCCACCAGCAGTACAGTACCCTTGACGAAGATGAAATTCTGGCCCAATTGAAAGATGATTGAGCCTGAGTTTTAAGCGATCCCAAGCCTGCGTATGTCTGTAGCGGAGGACTCATCTGATCATAAAAACACTGATTTCAGAATTAAGTATCTGGGGATGATCTTTCCTGGTTGCGCCTGCAGCGATACTGAATAGGAGGTGGTATGGTAACCACGGAGGACTTAAAAAAGATGGTCATTATGACCCATCTCAAAGACGATATGCTCAACCGAGTTATCTCGATCACCGATGTTTTGACATTCGAGGATCAGGAGATCATCTTCAGACAGGGCGATATCGCCGACCGCTTTTATATGGTGAAACGGGGCAAGGTGATTCTTGAGCAACGGATTGCAGAAAAGACCACCGTCTCCGTCGGGTCCATCAAACCCGGATTTGCTTTCGGCTGGTCGACGATGATCGAGGAGGGGTATTACACGACCGACGCCGTATGTGCCGAACCCTGCGAAATATTTTCGATGAGAGGAGATAAAATAAGGGCTCTCTGCGAAAAAGATCCCTACATGGGTTATTTGTTGAGCCGGCGGCTTCTTGTCATCCTGAAGAAGCGATATGATTACCGAACAGAGCAATTTATCAAAGTGATAAAGCATGCTCCGGACATGAAAGATCTTTTCTGAATCTGAAATGAGCTCGCAATTACCAGTTATTATCGTTGTCTGCCCCCTAGTAATATCCTTTTTGATATTTCTTTCAGGATGGTGGTCAAAACGAGCTGGCTTCCCCCTGGCAATAACGGCTTTGCTGATCTGCCTGGTCTCATCTTTTGTCATTCTGAAAACCGTCATTGAGCAGGGAACCATCCAGTACTGGCTGGGAGGATGGAGGCCGCCATGGGGGATCGAATATCGGGTTGACCATCTTAACGCCATCATGCTGGTTTTAACCTCGGTGCTCAGCATGCTGGTGGCATTCTATGCCAGTAAAAGCGTTGAGCGAGAGCTGCCGGGAAAAACCGCTTTGTTTTGGAGCCTTTTCATTCTGCTCATCACTGGTCTTCTGGGCATATGTATCACCGCCGACCTGTTTAATCTTTTTGTGCTGCTGGAAGTAACCTCCATATCAGGATATGCTCTGATTGCCATGGGGGAAAGACGGGCCATATACGCCAGCTTTCGTTATGCCGTTATCGGCACCATGGGCGCCAGCTTTTACCTTCTGGGGGTAGGCTATTTGTATATCACCACCGGTTCGTTGAATATGGCCGACCTTTCACAATTGCTCCCCGAACTCATCAAGTCCAAAGCAATTATAGCCGGATTTGCGTTCATTTTAATCGGCCTGGGTATAAAGATGGCTCTTTTCCCCTTGCATGGGTGGCTACCGGATGCCTATACCTATGCACCTTCTGCTGTAAGCGCCATTGTTGCTCCATTGATGACCAAGGTGATGGCTTACGTCATCATCCGCGTGATGTTCACGGTTTTTAAAGCCGAGTTTCCCGTCTCGATACTGCGGGTGACGGACCTTATGGTTTGGTTTGGTACCCTGGCCATTTTATTCGGCGCCGTGATGGCTCTGTCACAGAGTGATTTTAAACGCATGTTGTCGTACGTCATCATTGCCGAAATCGGATA
>CALZJV010000497.1 GCA_945787595.1 uncultured Desulfobacterales bacterium
GGTGTCCATGACATAGTGTTCCTGAAGCGATTGCAATTGATGCAAAAGAAACATCAGCACAATACTGATTAACAGGGCGATCAGGGTTGAATTAAAGGCTACGCCCAAACTTGTGGTGACATCGAAGATATCTCCTTCAATCGCTTTGTGGGCCTGTCCAAGGGCTTGCCCTATGCCCCGCACGGTGCCGATAAAACCCACTGACGGAATCGCCCAGGCAATGTAGCGGATCATGGAGAGATCGGATTCCAGCCGTTCGGCTTCCGCGGCACAATAGGCGTGAGTGGCAGCGGCGGCATCCTGTATGTTTCGGGTGGTACTGAACCTGTGCAACGCCGCCAGCAGAGCCCTGGGGAGGAGGGCGTCTCGCTGTTGAGGCGGCAGATCTTGAATCTGCCGGGAAAGACTGCGGGTATCTTCGGGCAGAATACGTACCGCCTCCGCCAGCGGTATCAGGTCTTTTTGTAACAACGCGCGTTGCCGGATGGCGACAATACTTTTATAGGCCATGATGGCCAGCGCCCAGAGCATGAGGATGAAACAGGCCTCCTGCTCATAGTCCTTTATCAAAACAAATACGGATCTTTCGATAACCTGTGATTTGTCCTCATCCAGCATGGCGGCCTGTTTGGCCAGAATCATATCGGATTTCGGACGGATCACGGCCACATAAGCGGCATGCACAATGATGATAAACAGTACCAGCGAGAACAGCTGGTAGATGAATTCAAATGAGATGGGGAAGTTCTTTCTCATAATATTTATCCGGTTTAAAGTTTAATCCCAATTGAGCTCTTTTCGCTCATTTAGGGTTGGCCCGTTGACCCGTTTTCCGGTTGGCCGGTAATGTGTTAAGCTGACGGGCAAACGGGAGGACCGGGTAACCGGTAAACCTCTTTTTGCTCATTTAGGGTTAGCCCGTTGTCCCGTTTTCCGGTTGGCCGGTAATATTCTAAGGTGACGGGCGAACGGGCAACAGGCTAACCGGTAAACCTCAATTTTCATATATCGACCGGGAAATCCACTGCCTGCTCTGCCGCTATTTCTTCGGACGGTTTAAAGGGCTTCAAGGGCGCTGTTTTCGATTTGGCTGACGGGTCTTTTTTGTCAGTCCCGGGACCCGATTCCGGGTCCGATACCTGGTCTTTAATTCCGGTTGCTGTCTGAGCTTTGTCCCCAGCTGTGTTTTCCTCGTTTTCAACCAGCACAAACGGTTTCTGCCTTACGCTCGTTGTGGGCATAGTTTCCGTCCGCACGGGGTTTTTCACCGGCGCAATCTTGGACATCCCCCGAGCCATCGGTGCAGTTATGATAAACAGCGATACGGCCAGTGCCGAAATGTACTTGTTAAGTAGATTTTTCATTAGTGAGAAAATGATCTAAAATTTTAATTTAAATATCGGCTCACACGAAAACCCAGATCCGAACGCTTGGTATCGCTATAATCGCGGTATGAAAGCCGCAATTCACTGATACCGGCCTGCTTCCAGCCGGCTCCCCGCACGACATGATGTTTTCCGCCTTCAGGCCCCAGGGGGTCGATATATACTTTATCGGCGTTATAGGGATAAATCGAATAATAATCATGGGTCCATTCCGCTGCATTACCTCCCATATCGTACAGACCCAACCCGCTAGCCTCGAATTTTTGCGGAGGTGCGGTGACCGCATAACCGTCATTATATGTTTTCAAATAGAATGTAAGCAAGCCTTTGGTAGATATATCCGCAAAATTTCCGGCCTTGCCGGCCGGCGGGAATTTATTCCCCCAGGGATATTTCAGGGCCTTCCCGTTATTATTGAAACGGGCGCAATACTCCCACTCGGCCTCTGTGGGAAGCCGATACCCGATGCCCATGGGATTTTCAGCTATCAGTTTGTCTCCCTTTTTAACATATACCGGGGGCAGTGATTCCTTGACGCTCAACCAGTTGCAAAACAGTGCTGCTTGGTCCCAGGTGACTTCTACCACGGGTGATGGATCCCGATTCAGGCTGTGTCCGTTGAGTGTGCCGGAGTTGTGTTTGGCAAAAAACTGTCTGAATTCCTGGTTGGTGACTTCGCGGACGCCCATATAAAACGGGCGTTGCAGCTTGACGCGACGCAAGGTCTCATTTGAGCGACGACCCTGTTCCCGGCGCGATGATCCCATGGTAAAGGACCGGGGCTGAATGAGTTTGAGTTCATAACCGTTTTTGGTGGTGATGATGTTGGCCGTGGCCCTTTCAGCGGCCGCCTGTTTGATTAGAGTGACGGCAATTTCCTGGGGAAAACCCGGGCGGGGGGTAATGCGGGTGCGGTACGGTTGATAGCCTTTTTTCTTTAATTCCAAGCGGTGTTCGACGGCAACTAGACGTAACTGTCGCGGCACTCTGCCCATTGGCTTGCCGTCTACAACAATCTCGGCATCGGCCGGTGCCACGACCAGATGAATGATACCCAGTTTGGGTTTTAACTTGACGGAGAGTGTTTTGGATGCGGCACTGCTTAGGCTGACCTCGCGGTTCTCTGTCTCGTATCCTGCTTTGGACAGTTGGATCAAATGGGGTGTGTTCGCAGACAGGGTTAGCTTTGTCGGGCTGCGACCGGCGAAGGTGTTTGAGAGCATTACATTGGCGCCGGATGGATTCGTTTGCACCGTCAAAGTGCCGTCCGCCGGTTGCAAACGGACGGGATCCAGCACCTGCGGGTAATTGGCCTTTACCGCCAGGCGGGTGCGCCATGATTTGAAACGCTCCGCCTTCAGCTCGATTTCATGGTCGCCGGCAAGCAGTTCGAGCGTTAAGGGCGTGCTGCCGACTGGTTTCCCGTCGATCAGCACGGTTGCGTTGCCGGGAATGGAATCGATGGCGATGTCCGACCATGCCGGGACCAGGGCATAATTAAATTGTTGATGGATGCCGCAGCCCTCTACCTCTATTTCGCTGCGCAGGTCCTGGTATTTTTCGGCGCGAATTTCTACCTCGTGTCGACCGGGATTTATCTCCAGATCTGCGACGGGTGCTTTTTGAATTTCTCGCCCGTCGATATACACCCGGGCTCCCTCAACAAAAACAGACGGTCTATCCGAGCGGTGGGCTTGAAACGACAATCGCCCCGGAGTTTTTGTCATTGAAAATTTCAGTTCCTGGCTTTTATCATCGCCGACGACAAACCGTTTGTTGAGCAGTTTAAAACACTGCAAAGCTGCCTCAAGGTTATATTTTCCGGGGCGCAACAGGTAATAGGCACCTATTTTGGGCGCCGCAATGCCGCCCTCGATTGAAATCTCTTGCGGTTGGGGTTCAATACGAATCACTACCTGCCGAGCCGTAAATACAAACCATATCGTGGTACCAAGCAAGATGAGGACTGCCGCAAGGACGGCACCTATCAACCACTTCAGGCGGGCAGATGATTTTCGGGGTCGGCGGCCGCGGCCGGGACGAAAAGAAACCGGTTTAATCTCTATCGGCGCTGCGGTGCGGTATTCGGTTCCGGTTTTAGTCTTCAAATTTTAACCTTGCATTTGACAGTGATACGCAATGATTGCAGTCCGGGCTTTACCACGATCTTCTGCCGGACATCCTGATAGCCGTCACGGGTCCCCACGACGGTGTAGGTGCCCGGGCGCAGCTCAAGTTCGTGCACGGAAAAGCGACCTAATTTACCTACCCTGTAAACGGCAACCCGGGTGAGATTATCCGATTCGATAGCGATTTTCACCGGGGTTTGTGCGACCTCAACCAGTTGTTCCAGTTTTTTTATGCGAGCGGTCAGCATTGGGCCCCGGAGGGTTATCTCTCTGGCCTCCATGACCAAAAGGACCGCATTGTTAAGCTGGCTGGCGGACTCCAGAACTTGCGGCTTCGCCAGAAAGAAATGAATACGTTTGGCGATGTGAATCTGTTCAAGGGCCCGCTCTTTTCCGCGGACGGCAAATTGCAGGTTTTTATCGATGTCAAGGACTGCCAGGTAGGATTTCAGTGCGCTTTGCCAATCTTCGGATCGTTCAGCCTTTTGTGCCGCCAGCCGAAGGTTATCAATAGCGGACAGCCGGATGGCCTGATCCACCTGAAAAAGGGCGTCGGATACCTCGCGGGATCCCGGTTTTAGGGACTTCGCTTTTAACAGCCGGGTGCGGGCGGATTTATAATCCTTGCGGTGAAAAGCCGCCAGCCCGTCGGACATCGATTGTTGAAATTGCTCCTCTTTAATCAGACCGTTTATGCGGTTTAAGCCCTGGCGCGCTTTTGCGGAATCGGAATCGATTTCCAGGGCCTTGCTGTAATCGGACCGGGCCAGAGACAAAGCGTTATTTGCCTCATGTTGCCGCCCCGAGCCAATCAGCTGCATGACCGTTTCAATGGTTTCGGCTCGTTTCAGGCCCTGTTGGGCACTGGCGTCGGCGGGTGCAATCTTCAAAGCCACTGAGAAATTGTGTCGGGCAAGGGTGCCGTTGCCATCATCAAGTGCCTTTTGGCCTTCAGCCAGCAGGCGGCCTAATGCGTCCATGGTCCGATCGGCCAGTTCTGCGGCCAGGTTTGTAGCCCGATTATACAGTTCGGATGCCGGGGCGTACTGCTTCTCCATGAAGCGGGCATCCGCCTGGCGCCCCAGCTCCGTCATTTCCAGGTATGTTGCTTCTCCCCACTCCAATGCAGCTTTGTGATCCAGCTCGCCTTTGGCCTCCAGGTATTCTGCCAGTTTTTGTTCGGCCATGGTTTTTTCCAACTCAAGCTGGGCGGGATCCACGTCCTGCGGCGGCTCTGGAGCGGGTTCAATAGTATTTTCCAACCTGACGGTCTCAGCGGGCAATGGGTTATTCGCAGTTTCCTCGGGTAGAAGAGAGTTTTTTGAAAGGAAAACCAACAACCAACCGCCGCCGCTGATCAGCAAGATGAA
>CALZJV010000498.1 GCA_945787595.1 uncultured Desulfobacterales bacterium
TCGCAAGGTCTTTTATAGCAGTGCGACAACATGAATGGGATAATCTTAAAGACTTAAAACTGAAGGAGGAAGTGGATCTTCTGGTTGAACGGTATTAGGTGCATTGAATATTTTCGATTGAAGATTTAAGGAATTCTGTCCATCTTAAAAAAGACGGAGCGAAGCGACATCCACAAATATTCAATTTGCAATCTTCAATCTTCAATTCAGCTTTGTTCGGGTTAGTTTATAAAGGACTGAAAGGCAGCATATAGAGATGAATCAATTGAGTCGCGAGATTCCCATCGTCCCGCGAAAATCGGCTTTGCTTTTTATCGACGTACAAAACTACAATGCGCGCTCTGACGGTGGTGAGTACCGGGATGATGGTTTATTGCCTGCAGAGGCTGAGACGAAATACGAATATTTTTTTAAACGCCTCAAGAGGGTTGCCTTGCCAAATATGCAGCGTCTGCAAAAGGCTTGTCGCCAAAAGGGTATCGAGGTCTTGTACACGGTCATTGAAAGCCTGACCGCAGACGGGCGGGATCGCAGCCTTGATTACAAAATCACCGGATTTAATGTACCCAAGGACTCATCCGACGCTCGGGTTCTTGACGTGATCAAACCCATAGGTGATGAAATCGTGTTCCCCAAGACGTCTTCGAGTGTTTTCATCTCTACCAACATTCACTATATTTTAGGCAATCTCGGCGTCGACTTCCTGATTATCTGTGGCTTGCTGACGGATCAGTGCATCAGCTCAGCGGTGCGTGATGCGTGTGACCTGGGTTATCTGGTTACCCTGGTCACCGACGCCTGTGCCACCCATACCCAGCAGCGGCACGAAACTTCCCTGGACCACATCAAAGGTTACTGTCGCCAACGCACCACCGACGAATTTCTGGCGGAGCTGGCGCAGATTTAGATCCCGTTTTAGATTTCCTCTCTTGGGAGTGTGCAAATTGTCTGCCACCAATTCGATTTTGTTAATCAGTGCAGAATAATAATACCGATTAATGTGCTGATAAGGGTTTGCCCATAAATTCATGTTGATTGATATGGCCTGACCAATTATCGTTCAATATATCGCATCTGATAAGCCCTATAATCACTGAAATAGGGCTTTTATGCTGATATTTGATAGATTGGCGATTAAATAAGGGGTAAGCCAACAAGAGGTGACCCGGGCAATTAGCGGCCTGTAATTTTGATGTGACGGCTGTAGGAATTGAATTAAAATAGCGCGGAGTGCCTATGAATTGATTTCAGGGCAGGTTTAACAGCAGTTCTCGGTGAATTTATTTACTGAGTATAATGCTGGGGTTGTGGTGAATATTTAAACTATTTTTCGCAAAGCTTTTTTCTGAAAATTGCGTAACTTATTAAAATAACTTAAAATAAAAATCTAGACGTTTGCCCTTATTTATTGTATAAATATTATAGGCTTATACGATACGTAGGGGTTTTGTGTGCATCACAAAAAACATCTCAGCTTTACTGCTTTGAGAAAGTCGCTTTCACAGCACTTCAGGCAGATTGATGACCGGCGGCAAAGTGCCAAGGTCGATTACAGTCTGCATGATTGTCTGATGAGCGGCTTTGCCATGATGTTTTTTCAGGACCCCTCTTTGTTAACTTTCAGAAACGGTTACAGGACGGCATCCAAAAAAACAATTTAACCACAATTTTTGATGTCAGCGACATTCCCAAAGATACTCAAATGCAGTCGGTTTTAGACGCCATCGCCACCTCGCAATTGCACGGCCCTTTCGCTGATTTTATTCACCGCTTACAACGTGGCAAGGTGATCCAAGAATAAATATACAAAATTATAAAGGAAAGGCCAAAGCATACCAAGTAAAACAGGTGCTTCTGGCTATACAGAATTTGGAGGACGATCATGTCTCTTAAAAATGACCGTTATACATATCGGATAACCTGGTCGGAAGATGATAGCGAATATGTTGGATTATGCGCCGAATTTCCCAGCTTGAGTTGGCTATCTAAAACGCCAGAAGCAGCCTTGAAAGGCATAAGGAAAGTTGTTGCTGAAATAGTTGATGATATGCAGAGAACTAGTGAACCTATACCTGCAGCCATTGCGGGTAAACATTATAGCGGCAAATTTATGGTTCGGATTCCACCGGAAGTTCATCGAAAACTTGCTATCCAGGCAGCAGAAAGCCTTTATCCATGGATGAAATCCACACGCAGATGGTCGAAATATTTAAAGATCGTTGATCACGAGGACCTTCGTGCTTTGTTCACACCTCTCTCCGAAAATCTCGTATTCCATGAAAGTTTGCCATATCCAAACCAACCCCGCATTGTCAATTCCGCCTATTTTCTATGCATCAATGACTTCGGGCAGCATGGCTGATGCGTTTGGCATCATTTTCGATACGGCTGATGTATTAATCGGCAATTAAATAGAGCAACTGATATCCACCATCCGGTCATTCTTGCGAGTGCGGGAATCCAATAATCGCAAGGTCTTTTCTGGATTCCGGCTCTGCGCTCCGCTACGGCCGGAATGACGAGTTTAGTTGCCGGGTTAATAGTATGATGTTTCAATACTCATATCCTCGCCGACTTGGCGTTCACGTTGAACCATGCCGATGGTATTTATGTTTTTCCATGACTCTTTACCTTGCAACCAATTGATGTGTGATGTTGTCCAATATTTTCGGATTTCGACTCTGCAATGGTCGCCATCAGTGCTTTGATAAACGTCAAAAGCCGGCTGGCTCGTATCATTTTGCAAATCCGGTTATCTGGGCTCTGTGAAATTAGCGCTCTCATCGGTCTTGTCTGATTTACCATTTTTTGATAAAGAGTCGGCTGTTTGAATCTGTGATCAGCCCTGAGTCAGACGGAAAGGTTTTCGTGCATTATCTGCGGCCAAATGATTTCCTTGAAACGGAGGGATCCGATAAGCAGATAACCGACCAAGATCTGATTGCCGATCTGGTCTTTAATCTTGATATTGACAGAGTGGAAAATATAATAAGTGGCACCTCAAAACACTCATCATTCGGCACCGATTCTAAGCGTCGAAGGTTTAGAAAAACGTTTCGGTGGCATCACCGCCCTGACAGACTACAGCGTCAAGATCCACCGTGGAGAACTGGTCGGCCTGATCGGACCCAATGGGGCCGGCAAGACCACCGTGTTTAATTTGCTTTCCGGCGTTCTCAAACCCACAGGCGGCCGTATCTACTTTAACAACAGAGATATTACCCGCCAGCGGCCCGATCAGAATACCGCTTTGGGTATCGCCCGAACCTTTCAGAATATCCGGCTTCTTAAAGAGTTGTCTGTCCTCGACAATATAAAAGTTGCCTTTCATATGCGCCAGGGAAGGGGCCTTTGGAAAACGCTTTTTCACACATCGGCTTACCGACAGGCTGAAATGGAAATGCAACAAAGATCTCATGATATTATGGAGCTGTTCGACCTGGTGTCCGTCAAAGACTCGCTGGCTAAAAACCTGCCGTACGGGATTCAGCGACGCGTAGAGATTGCAAGGGCCATGGCAACGCTGCCAAAACTGTTGCTGCTGGATGAACCCTCGGCGGGACTAAACCCCAGCGAGACCGAGGAACTGGTCAAAATACTTCAGAATATCCGCCGGAAGAATGATCTTACCATATTTTTAGTCGAGCATGACATGAAACTGATTATGGCGGTATGCCAAAAAATTCAGGTGATCGATCGAGGCCGTATGCTGACCATGGGTGCTCCCGATGATGTACGCCAAGATCCACGGGTCATTGAAGCCTATCTGGGAAAATCCGGCAGGGGAAGTCTAAATGCTCAGGATCGATGACATTCGCGTCTACCGTGATAGGACCTATGTTTTGCAAGGGATCAGCCTGAATGTGGGTCATGGAGAAATCGTGGCACTGATCGGTGCCAACGGGGCCGGAAAAACATCGATGCTTCGCACAATTTCTGGATTACTGCGGCCTAAAAGCGGACGCATTCTCTACAAACCCCATGGCGCCGGGGGAGAAATCGACATTAGCCGGGTATCCGCCGAGCAGATCGTTGCCCTTGGGATTTCCCATTGCCCGGAGGGCAGGGGAATCTTTTCCCGGCTTTCCGTTGCGGAGAATTTAATGATCGGCGCCTACCTGAGAAAAAACAAACAGGAAATTTTACAGGATTACAAACGTATTTGCGGAGTTTTCCCGATCCTCGGTGAACGGGCTCGACAGACAGCAGGCAGTCTTTCCGGCGGTGAGCAGGAAATGCTGGCAGTGGGTCGTGCGCTGATGAGCCGGCCCCGACTACTGATTCTTGACGAACCCTCATTAGGATTAGGTCCCATTATCATTGAAAATTTATTCGAAGTTCTACACGATATCAACGCTGAGGGCGTGACGATCCTGCTGGTAGAGCAAAATGCGGTTATGGCACTTGACTATTCTCACAGGGCTTATGTTCTTGAAAACGGTCGGGTGACACTGTCCGGTCCCAGCGCGGAACTAGCTCAAGATGAGAAAGTCCGCAGTGCCTATCTGGGCGGCGCATAAAGCTTAGGCCATTGAGGCATTTTTCTGACAACATGCGGCTTGAGGTTTCAGGTTTCAGACCAGCCGCTGGATTGAAAAACGGCCAGCTTGATCAAAAAAGAAACTCTAAAAACCGAATATCGAATGACGAATGACGAATTAAGGATTTCTTTCTATCTAAATTTTTAAAAGAGCAGAGCGAAGCGACATCCACAATTCGTCATTCGTCAATCGACATTCGATATTCTGCGGTTCGCTTTAATAATAGCCTTATGAATATAGAATACATTGCGCAGCAAATCGTCAACGGACTCATCCTGGGCAGTATGTACGCCATGGTGGCCATTGGGTTTTCAATGATTTACGGAATCAT
>CALZJV010000499.1 GCA_945787595.1 uncultured Desulfobacterales bacterium
AGACATGCTCTTTTGCGACTGATCCGTCTTTTGTCCGGCTGTACGTAAAACTTTTTGGTGGGTCTTTTGACGCGAGGTTGGAGATTTTGCGGATCCGTATCCTTGTCCGTCGTAGCGCTCATGGTGGTTCAGAATTCCGGGAAGAGACGATGACAATTGTTCAAGCGGTTGCAGAATATTTGAAGCACAAATATTCACTGATTATAAATGCGGAACCCAAAGATCAATTGATGTGTTCCGATTCATCATCCGTTGCTATCTGGCTGCCCCATGCGCAATGGCCCACCCCTTGCCGTTTCCATTATGTCCGCGATTGGGAAGGGGAATATCATTCAACAGTGATTCATCTGCGCCAAGTATAATCAGATAGCCCGAATTGCTGTACCCGTAGAGCAATTCGGCCATTGCGTCACCCTCCAAGTCGGCCACAACATGGGGCGCATAAATACGCTCGCTGCCGCCATCAATTCGGTCGGGTAGTGTGCCTTGACTATCATAAACAAACACTGAATAATACGCAGCTATCGGCTCATTGCGGCCATCATCATCCAAATCGACAATTAGAGGAGATGCATACCAGCTTGTCTGCCCGGGTAAGTTCACGACTAATTGCGGCTTGCCAATTTCTCTGGAAGTATCGCCTGAAGCACGCACGGGATTACGTTCACCAGCGCTAGCGCTGCCTGATGATGAAGTATCATCAGCTTGATCAGGTGAGTAGCTGCCACCCGAGCAATTTAGCAAAATCATACCCAAAAACATCGTTAAGAGGCAACGGGAATAAAAAATACTTTTCATTAGATAACCTGATTTATCAAACCGTATCATTTTAATATGAGCAGCCTTGAACGAGCTACGCTATCTTATTGGGCTATCTTATTGAAATATCGCAAAAATCGTGCCAAAAAGTTTTTCCTATAATATTGGGTAGTTATGCATTCCTTAGATTTGCACAGGGGACATGGGATTTACCTTTTAATGCAACCAGTGTATATTTTTAGATACTTATGGTTGGGACGGAGCAGGAGGCTTATTATTCCTTGCAAGCCGATTTCTTCAGGCGCAAGGATTCGGAGGCTGCGGTTGGGGACCCCAAATTTGGATATCGAGGGTAGTCATCGGAGTATCCTGGAGTTCACTCAAATTCTCAAAGTGCCATGGCCCACTTCGTGACGGCAGACAGGGCTATGGCGATGGAAAAACTCAACAGCGACCCAATCAGGACATACTCCGCCAGCTTTTGTTCCTTGGCCTCTTCAAAGCGAAGAATTGACTTCGCGGCCACAAGGAAACCAATGCCCGCCGGTTGACCGATAAAAATAAACAGAAAAATGAGACACCTCTCCAACTGGCCGATTAGTTTGCCACCGTTGAGCAGTCCATCAAGTTCAAGATTATTTTCGTCTATCAGCCGTTTCGTAAATATAGCGATCAGAAAACCGGCACCCTGAACGGTGGTAATGAATCCAGCCAACACAACCAGCGGCTTGTAGCCGATGCCTGTGAAAAAAGGTGCCCATGAGAAATGGATCAGCAGCCAGGTGAGTGCGAGCAGGCTGGACACATGCGCAATTTGATCGAAAATGAAGGTCGTCGCTGTATCTCTCTTGCAGCGTTGCTTAACGAAGTCAATCGCCGCGTGAACGAGAAGTAGGAAGAGTGGCGCCTGCCAGCATGTCCACACCTGCAGGACAGTGTAGGTCAGTGCGGCGTGGACTGCCGCATGGAGCAGTAGAAATTGCAGCCTATTTTTGCTTTGGACCAGACCATCGGTCTGCAGCGAAAAATCTGCAATCGCATGGGCGGCAATCAACACCGCAGCCACTTTCTCCATTACTGACCCCCTACACGGGCTAAAATGCAAACCCTTGAGCTTGCATATGGCCTATGCAAGCTTCAGAGCTTGCAAATGGGTTGTGCAAGCCCGCATGTTTGCTTTAACCCCAAGGTTGCAACATTGAGGTTATCTCTGTTTCAGTCCACAAAAGCACCGCATCGACTGTGCTCCAGTGGGCACGCACCAAAGAATCCCCCACCGCCTGCCGGGTAGGCTGTTTGTCGGTCTTCTCCTGCGGCGGCCAATTCCTGGCGGTTTCCTCTTGGGTCCAGCCCTTTAGAGCGCCATAAACTGCGCGCGACTCCGTGGGCGTCCAATCGCCTACAACACAATCTATAAGTGGAACGACCCCGCGTTCGAGTGTGTGCCACAGAACGGGTGCGTCATCTCCCGCAACCAGCGTAAGACACCGACCTCCATCCATTGCGTCAAGGCCCTTGCCGGAACAGGTGAACGCAGTGCCTCGGGAGTCGGAGATCCTTCGTTTGGAAATCAATTCAACCTTGCCGATACCAATGGATATACGCGTGTCGTATTTCGTACCGGCATCGGACTTTAGTTTGAGGGCGGTACGCAGAAACACGGCGGTGCGGAATGCAAGGGCGGGCTGTTGCAGCAGTAACTGCCAGCTATCGTGCCGAAACGTATCCATACGCCCGACAACGGAATTTGGATGTTGCTCCGCAAACTCCACGGCTTTTTTTTTGAGGCGTTCCATGGCGCCTTTGCTCTTAGCGCTTGTCAGGCGCGAAGACTTCACCAGATCACCCGTCAGAACAGTGTAGATTTTCTCGACATCGGCCATGCTTCCACCTCTCTCTTATTCTATCTTCTTTCCTCTTGGCGTCTTTCCATTCCCGGGTAGGATATAGGAGAGATGTCAATAACAAGAATCAGCAGCTTACGATTAATCCGAATAGTCGGATTTGGTCTGGATGCGTTCCTTCAAGCCCTTGATCAAAGCTGAGCACACCTGATTTGCATCAGCCACCACGGCGACATCCGCCATTTTCATCATGGTGGCATTGGGATTTTTATTCACCGCGATGATAAAGTCGGCATCGGTGGTGGCGGCAGTGTGCTGGATGGCGCCGCTGATGCCAAAGGAAAAAAGAATGCGGGGTTTGATATGTTTACCGGCCTGGCCGACAAGGGCGCCGTCATCGGCCCACCCGGCATAAACGATCGGGCGGGTGGCGCCGACCTCACCCGAGAGCAGTTGAGCGAGGTCGAAGAGTTTCTTGAATTTCAGTTTACTGCCCATACCCCGTCCACCGCAGACAACGATCTTCGCCTCTTCGAGTCTCTGGTCACGGACACTTCGGCGTTCATAGGCCAAAAGACGGAGGCGATCCGGAGGTATTTTTTTGGGCAAGGGTATGCGCATGACTTCTGCGCGACGGGTATAATCATGGGGAAGTTCCTGAAAAGTTCCGGGCCGCACGGTGGCCATTTGAGGCCGGTGGTCGGCTGTGATGATTTCGGCGATGAGATTGCCGCCGAATGAGGGTGCGATTTGCAGTAGATGTCCCTCTGAGGTAATTTCAAGACCGATACAATCGGCCGTCAGTCCGGTGCCGAGGCGCTTGGCCACTCTTGGCGCAAACTCTCTGCCGAACGATGTGGCGCCGATCAAAATTATTGCCGGTTGATGATCTCGGGCGAGTTTTTCCATCAACACAGTGAACTTTTCAACGCTGTATCGATTCAGCGAAGGGTGCTCGACGACCAGTACTTTTTGAGCGCCGTGGGCAATGTATTCGGCCACATATTCGTCGGTCTCGTGGCCGAACACGACGACACACACTTCGGCATCCATGCCGGTCGCCAGGTCATTGGCTTTGGCCAGCAGTTGAAGGGTCACCCGGTTTTGAAAATAGTTGCGGTAATCGGCAAAAACCCATATGGAATGCTTCGATTGGCTCATATGAATAAGTTTCAGGGTTCAGGGTTCAAGGTTCAGGGTTCAAGGCTCAAGGTTCAGGGTTTAAAGGTTCAGGGTTCAAAGGTTCTGGGTTCAGGGTTCAAGGGCTCAGCTTAGCCGCTGGTTGCCGATTTGACCAGTTTGATCGAAGGAGAAACTTTTTTGGATCATGAAATAAGCTTTAAGATGTTATCTGAAACGGTTTTGATTGTGGGAGCGGTTTCTAACCACGATTAACTCGGTCCGGCATATACCCATGCTCGTGGCTAAAAGCCACTCCAACCCACTATTTCATTAAAAGGTATCAACATCATTAATCAGATCCGACATGAGCCTTTAACCCTGAACCTCTGAACCCAGAACCTAGAACCCTCAATCCAGAGCCCTGAACCTTTGAACCTTGAACCGTTTTAACTTCTACATCTTTTTAAGGTCTTTTCCCATGGCGCCGCTGATTTGTTCTCCATATTTGTTGAAAATCTCATCGACCACCTTTTTAGCCGTACCTTTCAAAACGACATTCTTTTTTTCTGCTGTCGGGGAGTAGACATTTATGATCTTTGTCGGTGAGCCTTTCTGTCCGATGGCTTTAGCGTCCAAACCAAGATCCTCTGCACTGAGGATATTAATTTGCGGCCGTTCATACGCATGCATCAGGCCTTCCAGCGACGGATAGCGGGGTGCATAGACCCGGTCCATGATGGTCACCAGACCGGGCAGTTTCATTTCCATAATTTCAAGAAAGTTGTCGGATATACGCTGCATGCGAACCTCGCGTCCTTCGATTTCCAATTGTTCCACATAAGCGGCGGCCGGGATGTCAAGTTCTTCAGCAAGCTGGGGGCCGACCTGGGCGGTTTCGCTGTCACTTGTGAAACAGCCGCAGAGCACCAGATCAAAATCCGGGCATTGCTTTTCGATGGTCCGGGCGAGGGTATAGGACGTGGCAAAGGTGTCCCCGCCGGCCATGGCCGGATCGGAAAGAAGAATACCGTGATCCGCCCCCATAGCAATGGCTTCGTAAAGCACCTCTTCCGCCATTGGCGGGCCCATCGTGACGGCCGTAAGTTTTGCCCCGTACCGGTTTTTTATTTGCAATGCGGCCTCG
>CALZJV010000500.1 GCA_945787595.1 uncultured Desulfobacterales bacterium
CTGACACCCGACACCTGAACACTGCTGGCAAATGTAATCACCCATATCACCCCTCAGGGGTGGACCAAAGCCGGGCCCTCTGGACCCGGATCTTTACTTAGTATCTTCTTGATTTGTACGATTAAAAAAGTGAATAAGATGGCCAATGGAGTAAAGAAAAACCAAAACACCGCTCAACATAATAGGCAAAGATCGTAACCCTTCAGAGACGTGGATGAGGGGAATCTCAGCTGTCCACTTGAACATGGTCAACTTGTAGCCATAGACGGTCATCACCATACCAAATCCGGCCAAAATACTATATGATAAGAAATCAAAAATTCGACGAACCGGTTTCGGGCATATTTCCCGGAACACGGATACACCCAGGTGGGTTTTTTTGTGAACACCGACAGATGCACCTAAAAAGCCAATATAGACAACCAGTAACAAGGAGACTTGTTCAACCCAGGTGGGGGTCGAATTCAGCACGTAACGACCAAAGACAAGCCAACCGAAAATAGCAGTCATGACAACAAGGGCGGCACCGGTAATTATGGTATTAATATAGCTGAAGAGATCTAACAATCTGTCAAATGATAATTTATTCTCTGATGATTTTCCTGTGGACATTAGTAATACCCGCTAGAATTTCAAATTCATCAATGTGGATTACATTTAGAAACGGCCACCAGTATTTCTTTCTGAAAAAAATACCGGTGACCGCAGTGGTTCACAGAATAAAACTAATCTGTTTTTTGGATTAGCTCGACTAACGGCTTCAGACCTGGATTGTCAGCTAGATATTTATCGTAAACTGGTTTCATCGCAGCCTGGAAGGCACTTTTGTCAGGAATTTGATTGAGTTTAACGCCAGCTGCCAGTACCTTTTTCTCACTTGCTTTTTCCCGCTCCTTCCAAAGCTTGCGTTGGAGCATCGCTGACTCCTGAGCCGCTTCCTTCAGAATTTTTTGCTCATCTGCAGATAATGCCTTGTACACGTCCGCATTTATGCACAGGGTCTCGGGAATGATCAGATGTTGAGAGTTGGAATAAAAGGCAGCTACCTCATAATGACCAGTCGACTCATAGGAAGGCCAATTATTTTCAGCACCATCAACAACACCGGTTTTCAGAGACTGGTATACTTCTGCAAAAGCCATTGGAGAGGGATTTCCGCCGAGGGCCGCAATCATTCCGGAGTATAAATCATTATTCATTACCCGGACTTTCATGCCAGCAACATCGGCAGGCTTTTGGATGGGCTTTTTGGAGTTATAAAACGAACGTGCCCCCGCATCATACCATGCCAGGGGGACAAGACCAAATTTCGTCATACCTTCGTTGATAATATCGCCCGCTTTTCCATCTAGAACACGCCACATGTGATCGGTGTCTTTGAAGATAAAAGGCAGAGAAACGACATTGGCTTCCGGAACGATTGGGCCAAGAGGTCCCAGATTAAAGTTGCCAATCTCCAGCCCACCAATTCGTACCTGTTCAATGGCGTCCGGCTGACTACCGAGGGTGCCTGAATGGTACATCTTCAGGGTCATTTTACCGCCGGACTTTTCGCTCAGTAATTCAGCAAATTTGTCCATTGCTATCGTATTTGGGTAACCCGCTACATGAATATTCCAGCCCTTCCATTCTTTGGCCTGAACTGAAACAGAAAAGCCAATTATGAGAACTACGGTTGCAACTGAGAGACCAATACTCTTTAGATGTTTCATGTGAATTTTCCTCCTTTTAAAGCATGCTGGTTTATGTTTCGCGGTTCTCTGAAAAGCTCCAGGAGCCGCCCCCTATTATAAAAAAAACCACCAAACAGGTTGTTTAACATTTAAATTTATTTAAATAAATGCCAGAATGGATATTGATCCAATCTTCGAATACTCCGTAACTTGAGCATTATGGAGAACCGCGTTATGTATTTACGATTAGTTGCCTTTTAAAGCAAGTAACAATCCCTTATAACTATGCTGGCCATTTTTCCAAAACCGATCTAATCGTAAGTCTATTTGGCTTTTCCCGTCTCCTAAGTGTTGATAGGATGTTTGGGATGGAACCTCTAATAAACACTATGTTTTTCTGCATAACCCATGCTGGCCACCGGCACGTGAGCAGATTAAATTTGCTGCTTGCGTATATTCGGATTACGCAAAATATAAACCACCATTAATTTCAAGAATTTCCCCGGTGATAAACGAACCCAGTTCAGAGACAAGGTAAAGAACAGCCCCGGCCACATCATCCGGCGTACCACCCCGTTTCAACGGAGTGCTATTCACAGCGCCTTGAATACCTGCTTCAGTGTTGAAAGTATCATGGAAAGGTGTCTCAAGGATTAGCCCTGGAGCGACGGCATTCACCGTGATTCCTTGTTCTGCGACCTCTTTGCATAACCCGCGCGTAAAGGCGATGACGGCTCCTTTTGATGCGGCATATGCCGTTGCACCATTTCCGCCCCCGTTTCGAGCTGCCAAAGAGGACATATTTACTATGCGCCCCCAACCAGTATTCATAAAAGGCAAAACAGCACGGGTACAATAAAAAGTGCTCGTCAGGTTGACATTAATGGTTTTAAACCAATGCTCATCTGTCATATCAACAATTGGCGAACGCCCGACAAGATGGCCGGCATTGTTCATCAGAATGTCGATGTGACCCCCCAAGGCCTGTGCAACTTGCCCTACCACCTCGCTCACGTGTTCACCGTTTGTTGCGTCCAATTTAAAGGCAAACGCCTTTCGCCCAATTTCTTGAATAGCCTCTACTGTGGCCTCACCCTCTTCTTGGTGTGAAAAATATGTGAATGCAACATCTACCCCACAGCGAGCCAGAGAGAGTGAAACAGCACGCCCGATTCCTATATTCCCTCCAGTGACAAAGGCTGTTTTACCTAAAAGATTTATTTCCATAATCCTCTCCTATACTTTCGCTAGCTTTTTTGATAATGAGCGGTCGATTTGCGCACGATTAATTTTGGCGACACAGTTTTGTGCCCAGGCGGTTGGTTGCATGTGTCTTGTATTCGACTAATGAGACGTTCTACTGCAAAGCGGGTAATATCACGGATCGGCTGGTGAACAGTTGTAAGTGGTGGCTCAACGACCTCTACCAAGGTGATATCATCTACGCCAGTTACCGAAACATCATCGGGAATTGTTGGTCCCAGGTCACGAGCACCCGTATATACACCAAACGCGTACATATCGTTAATGGCGATAATGGCTGTAGGAGGTTTAGGTCTACTGAGTAAATCGTGTGCTCCCTGTCTGCCTAACGCCACGGCTGCCGTATCACCAAAGTTGGTTGCGACTCCTTCCCACACGAGTTGTTGGTCAAATTCTATATTGGCTTCTTGAAGGCTATCGCGGTATCCTTTCAATCGATCCAGGCGACTCACCGTGCGGATCGGTCCAGAGATGAACCCAATTCGGCTGTGGCCAAGTGCAAGCAAATGCTTGGTCGTCAACCTTGTTGCCTGTACGTTATCGACACTAATGCTGTCAATAATAAAGCGATCACCCTGCTGCGTCGGTCGATCAAAGGCAACAACATGCATCCCATTATTTATTAACTTTTCAAGATGGTTAAATTGTGCAAGTGACGAGCCAAATATGATGCCTCGCACACCATAACCCCAAAGCTCTTCAGCATATCGACGTTCGCGCACAGGATCTCGTTCGCTGTTGCCTAGCAGCACCTGATATCCGCTCGCTAAAGCAGCTTTCTCAATAAGACGAGCAAAAATGCCATAAAAAGGGTTGGCAACAGAAGGTACAATTAATCCGATGATAAGTGTGTGACCAGTCTTAAATTGACGAGCAGCAAGATTCGGGGTGTATCCAAGCTACTCAATGACATGCTGGATTCGTTCTTTTGTGTCTGGACGCATTCGATTTGATCGGTCATTTAACACATTTGAAACGCTGCCCGTCGAAACTCTCGCCAAACGGGCAACGTCAGCAATAGTTATCTTAGACATATGTGCTTCCCATTTTAAAAATCGCTTTTGGGGCGATCCAACTAAAAACCTCCACAAGCCATCTTCAAGCCAAATCAGCTAGATCTCTATTTTGTTTTGTACCTGTCCACTGTGTATAAAAATAAAGAATATTCAATTACTATCTTTTGGGTGGATCGTTATACTAAAGTAGAGTCTTTCGCGTGTCAATATCTTTTTATGGTCTCATAACCATAGTCCTTGAAAGTGCGGAAAAATTGATAATTATATGTTATAACAATTAATTAATTCATTTTATCAATAGTGTCTTTTGATAATTTTCTCGAAATATTTGCCTCGACAGACGACAAAATATAGTAAAACGTTAAACTCAATCGTTGCACTTTTAATATAACCCGTTACCTCCAATTGACCTATCCCCCCGAAAACTGATCCGGATTTTAAGTTGGCGGTTTTGTGCGAAATAGACTCCGTGGCCAGCATGAAGGTCCGGCACCATTCTTTCCGCAACACCCTTCGGGATTCATCGCACACCGCAAAACCTTGAAACCATGGGATGAGCCCGGACTTTCCCTGGTGGGTGAAGAAATAAATGTAGAAATGATCATTAATTGAGGGGTCGGTAAGTTTGTAGTGTAAGCCTATATTTATAGCGGAGTGGATGATCGCCACCGAAATTGGATGCTGTCTGAGACCATTAGGGATCGTTATGGATGAACAGCCTTACCATGCTGTTTATGCAACATTGGGGGTTAATCGAGCACGGCAACTGCCTCCACTTCAATCAGGTACTCCGGCAGTGCTAAACTCTCTAGAATCAATAGTGTGTTGGGCGGACAGGGCTCCGGGAAATACTCATTTCGAACCCTGCGATAGGTTTCAATATAACTGTAATGGGTCAGAAAAGTCGTCAT
>CALZJV010000501.1 GCA_945787595.1 uncultured Desulfobacterales bacterium
CACCAACCTCCCAGTTACCAGCTTTTATGTAAAAATAAAGGCCTCGTTCGGTATCATGATAGACTGAACAATCGGGATAATAGCGGTATTTGTGTTTGGCCCGATATCCATGGGCCTTGGCATGTGCAGGAGGACCGCCTTTCTTATGCTTATGTTTATGCTCTGCCTTCGAATACCCTGAATCGTCTTTTCTTTCATATTTTGCTTTGATTTTAGTCCCGGCACAGCCGAAAGTGAAAATAGTCGAGATGATGAAAAAGCAAGCTGCTAATCCAATAAACAATCTTTTTGCCAGAGTGTTGTTCATGTAATTATCCTCCCATGCAGGTCATATTTTTTGTCCATCACTTATTAATCGGCAATTTGGATGTGATCTTTAGTTGGACGGATAAATATATCGGGGTTACCCGAGCAACCCGTCCACTGCAACCTGATCGGATGCTGATTGTGCTGTGAATACGGTGGTGTTGGCAATGAGTGACTATGGATGATGAGTATTATCACCGTCCGGAGGCCGGGGTTGCCTATCGGGGTAATACGCTATGGAAAGCCGCAATAAGGGGAGCTGTGGGAGGCACCAGGTCCTGTTCTCAAATGAGAGGATATCACAGGATTTGAGGGTCACCAATTTTAATGATTAGTTGGAGATCAACACTGCCGGTCACCGGCGCTAAATACGTCATGCGAAATAGTCTTAAGGCTAAACTGAACTGCAGGTATTTGGATACTCGTGTGAAACTTCATTCAAAATAACAGTTTTGCCACTAAGGCACTAAGACACGAAGTGATTGTATATATTTGAAATCATTATATCTATTTGGGTAAGGAATCAATAAATTCCACTGTAATCTTGGTGCCTTGGTGTCTTTGTGGCTGAACAGAAAACACCAAAGTTTCTTTATCGATCAGACTGGACGCTCGCGGCCAGAGGCGGTGCTTATATGAATCTGCTTTATGGATATAACTATTGCGGCGGCTTGATCCAGGTGCCATCTTTGCGGTAAGCGACACTCACAGCCTTAAGTGCAGCTTTTTTCTCAACGAAGCGGGATTTCATCCCAATCAGCCAATCCTTGTGCTTGAGCAGCTCCGCTTTGCTGAGAAACATTTCATGGTCGCTCCGTTCGATGTTAATAACTGGTGTGCCGGAACTTGCGTCCATGGTGCCGCGGTTACTGCAAAGCATGCAGCGGATGTCAGCTCCGCCCAAAAACCGGAAGCTGTCTCCGCCGCAAACCGGACATCTGGGACCCATCGGTTTGAAGACAGAGTTGAAGAGGGACTTGCCAAGTTGTGCAGCAGTCGATCGATTTTCTTCATTCAGGAAAACCTCGCCGGGCAAAGCGCCATAAACTACCCGGGTCATTTTTCTATCGGTGAAAGTCATTTTTAGAAAATTTTCAACGCCAAGAAGTCCATGCCCTTCTTTGCCCGCAATACCTGCAATACAGATCCCGACGGAAGGCGTGCCAAACAAGCGATCAATGCAGGCATAAAGGGCAAAGCTCCTATCAACAAATCGTTTCAAAGACGCATTGGCGCCCAGAAAATAGGTGGGCGCAGCCAAAATGATGGCATCCGCCGCGCACATGGCATCGACGATCGTATAAAGATCGTCCTTAATAACAGAGATGTTGCGGCTGATTTCCTTTATCATGATTTCGCTATTGCCCAGCTTGCGCGGCGAGCCAATTATTCCTAAAACGTTTTTCATTTTATCTCCAGTTTCGGTTTTAAAAAGACAAATTGAATGCAACCCATACGATAATTTTAATGAGCTGCAAAGTTCATTCGCCAATTTGGCCGTTGTGGGCCAACGTTCCAATGAAATTTATGATCAACTCGGCGCCGGTTGAGGCGCTTAAGCTATTGATATCCAGCTCTGGCCTGATCTCAAAAAGGCCGATACCCACGACGGATCCCTTTCGGGCAATTCCTCTCACCAGATACGTGATTTCATCAAATGTAAGCCCACCGGGGCTGGGGAAGAGCACCCCCGGTGCGATGGCAGTATCGAATGCATCGGCATCAATGGTTATCAAATTCTGCTTTAATCTCCTCATTCATAAAACAACTTGTAAATTATTACAAGATTTCGGACATATTCTTGCTAATCCGAAAATTGGCTGATTGGATGTGACCTGCCTTCCAGATGTTCAAAGAATAATATGGTGAGGAGGCTTCTCGGGAGTATATCCAGCACCTTGCAGACGATTTGAAGGGTAAGTTCAACCACCTCGTCGAGGAAGTCCAAACCCTGATGGACAAAACCAAGGAGGATTCATGACGACGCAATCCAAGCCATTACCGTCAACAGCGGTTTCATTCAAGGAAGCCTTGAAGTTCTGGACAAAATTGGGATTCATCAGCTTCGGTGGTCCGGCCGGTCAGATCGCCATTATGCATCAAGAAGTGGTGGAACACCGAAAATGGATCGGTGAAAATCCGTTCCTGCGGGCTCTCAACTTCTGCATGCTTTTGCCCGGACCCGAGGCTCAGCAACTGGCTACCTACATTGGTTGGCGGCTGCATGGTACTTTGGGCGGTATCGCGGCAGGATCGCTTTTCGTGATCCCTTCGATTTTCGTCATGTTGCTGTTAAGCTATCTGGCCGTGGCCCATATCGACATCCCGGCTGTGGCAGCCGCTTTCTACGGCATCCAGCCGGTGGTGGTGGCCGTCGTGATCGAAGCGGTGTTGCGCATCGGCAAAAAGGCGCTAAAACATAGCGTGCTCTATGCATTTGCCGCTTTGGCGTTTGTCGCCATCTTTTTCTTCAAAATCCCGTTTCCCTATATCGTGGCCGCGGCAGCGCTTGGCGGTTTGCTCATGCAGCGACGGTTGCCGCAGGTTTTTTGCACAGGCAGCTTTGACGAACAAACCCGTGAATGCCGTATCGAGACCGAACCCGCCACAGACCGAAACAGCACCCGACCGTCTTTTTCCCATGTCTTACGGGTCTTTATTACTTGCCTCTTCTTGTGGACTTTTGTGGTTGGGTGCATATGGATCTGGCGAGGGCCCGGCGACACGTTGACGCAGATCGGTCTGTTTTTCACCAAGGCCGCCTTTGTCACGTTCGGTGGCGCTTACGCCGTACTGAGCTATATCACCGAAGTTTCGGTATCCAACGGCTGGCTCTCCACCCAGCAGATGTTGATCGGACTCGGTCTGGCTGAATCCACCCCTGGCCCATTGATCATGGTGACCCAGTACGCTGGTTTTCTGGCGGCCTGGAACTTGCCCGGTGGGCTCAATTCTTTAACGGCGGGAATCATCGGTGCCCTGCTCACGACCTATGTGACGTTTCTGCCCTGCTTTTTCTTCATCTTCGCCGGTGCGCCATTTATCGAGGCCATGGCCGGCAACCAACGCATTCAGGCTGCACTCACCGGCGTTACCGCAGCGGTGGTGGGCGTGGTACTCAACTTGGCGGTCTGGTTCGGGTATAAGGTGATTTTGCCCAGCAATGGTATCGATCTTTTTGGACTGACATCCGCCGTAATCTCGCTACTACTGCTACAGAAATTTCACCTCCGAATCCACTATCTGGTGCTTGTGGGCGCTGCGGCAGGTGTGATCTGGCGAATGGTGGTTTTATAAACCCTAGCGTTGCAAAAGCCGGAGGGCTTCAGAGCCAAGGCGTCAAGGGTGAAGTTGTAGTAGTTTACCATCCGCCTGCGGCGGAACAACACAGGATCTGAAGTGCTCCGGCTTTTCGCGCTGTTTCAGGATAAACAACCTGCTTTTTTATGCATCTTTGCAAGAACTCTAGCGCCTTGCTTTTCAGTGTTTTGGAAAAAGCAGAACTTGTTGTACTTTGTGCGTCCCAGTTATTTCAGAAACTCAAGAACTTTTGTGTTCACCATTTCGGCCTGCACAATAGTTAAGTCGTGACCGGCATTGGGAATAACCACTGTTTTTATATGGGGTGCCACTTTATGAAGGCGTTGGATGGCTTTCTGAGCAGAATATATTTTTTCGTGTTCACCGACTAAATAGAATGCAGGCACTTTTATGCTTTTTAATTCCCCATCCTCCAAAACAGTCGGGTTAACCAACCGGCTTGGTTTAAAGGACCTGATACGCACCAACGCTGCCTCCACCTCTTCGTCTAACATTATTCGGCTGGCTTCATCTTTTTTCGCCAAATCCTCCAGTAGCCAGTACATAAAACTATTGGTGAAGTAACGATGAGGCACTAAGCAGAGAACTGCTCGCATGATCCACTCTAACCTTAGGGGTAACACTGTGCCGGCCGGCGCCAGTAACACAATTTTATTGAGTCGGTCTGGAAAACGGAGTGCATACTGACCTGTTAGCCAGCCTCCATATGACAGGCCCATAAGATTGATATTGTTTGCTAACTCAAGAGCACTGAACAACTCATCGAGCCAGTTCACAAAGTCATCCGGGACCTTTATGGTTTTCGTGTATATGCTTCGACCATAATCATAAATATTATCCACCGCATAGACTCTATAGCTCTTGGATAGCGCTTCTATGTTTGGCATCCATTGTAACGAATTGCCACCGCCTCCATGCAGCAGCACCAGCGGCGGGGCACCGACTGGCCCGCTTAACCGGACAAATGTTTGGCCGTAAGAAGTGTCCACCAATCTGGTCTCCGAATCGACTGGCCACTTCTTGGCCCTTATATCATATAAAGTAAGATACTGCTCCTTTGCGGTCATTGATCGAAAAGGGTGATATGCTGTCATTTCTATATCTTCTGGTCCCGAGAATAACCATACGCTGACACCAATCATCATAGTGACTACCAGAACCGTAATCGTTCCACATCCAATAAGCAAAAACTTAAAGACCGGCTTTTTCTTTGATTGATAATTATTCATCCGTTCTGTTCCTTTTGTTAATCACCAGCTGTAATCTTAGTGTTCATCATTGCTGAGGAATTCCAAAATACGTGAGTTGATGGTTTCAGGCTGCTCCATATTCAAGGTATGACAAACATTTGGAATGATTTCAGCTGTGAGATCGGGCATCCATTGTTGCGCACGGGCTATTGCTTTTTTCGGATTATAAATCTTCTCCCCGGCACCGATTAACAGCAGAGTTGGCAGCTCGATCTGCTTTAATTCCTCATCAGTATACACTGTCGGAAACATTAGGGCCGGCAAACAATATCTCGTGACGATCTCCATAAGATGAATAAATGTCTCTTCAAACACAGTCCCTTGCGACGCTATCATCTTAAACACAAACCGTGCGGGAGGACGGATCTTAAATGGTAGACGCAATCCGAGTTTCGCCAGCAAACTCATAGGATAGATTGATGCGGCGGGGGCCAGAAGGACGATTTTCCGCAACCGATCTGGATAAGCCAGCGCCATATTCAGCGTTAACCACCCCCCGTAGGAATGCCCCAGCAGATAAGCCCTTTCGATGTTGAGCCCGTCAAATACTTCTTTTAACCATGCTGCATAATCTATTCGCTTTTCAATGAGTCGATCAGCGACGCTTTTGCCCGCGTCTCCAATGATGTCCACCGCATAGACGCGATGATTGGCACTTAATGCGGCAATGTTGGCAAACCATGCGGTTGAACTCAAACCGGCACCGTGCAAAAGAACCAAAGGATGTCCATCGCTGGGTCCACTCACATTGATATGGGTGGAACCATATCCGGTTTTTACATCAACGGCATCATTTGGTACGGTCCAAAGGCTAAAGATCGCCTCATAGGCTGCTATGTACTCTGCGCGGCCCTCAGGCGTGGTAAAAATTGGCAATCTTTTTTTCATTGTGTGCTCCCTGATCTTCTTCATAAATGTTCTTTCAGAAAACGGGCAACAACATATGGCTGCGATTTGAGCAGCCGGGGCACTGCTCCTCGCAATTTTCTCACACAACCCTGGAATCCGCCAAGGTATAGTAATCTCATATCATCGTCGGTGCGATCAAGCAAGCAGTTGGGCCGGCATGTCAATATTGTGGTTATCTCTCAGGTCCGACCTAGATACAAACCGTACCCAAAGTAATCTAATAGTTCCTTCCATCCTTCTGCGGTATAAAGACTCAATCAAGTTATCATATGTAGAGATCCTACTGCAGGTTCATCCGCTAGTGGATCAACATGCCGATCCCGTGCCGGTTCCACGTCCACCCGTTTTGGCCAAAAGCCGTATTTCAGCCGATGGACCAGAAGACGGGCATCGCTGAGCAACGCCATCAGGCTGGGAACCAGCACCAGGGTTAAGACAGTTGCAAAGGCAATGCCAGCGGCAATGGAAAGGGCCATGGGAATGAGGAATTTAGC
>CALZJV010000502.1 GCA_945787595.1 uncultured Desulfobacterales bacterium
AACAAGCCACAGCCCCAGCTGTATCGCTTGTTGAAAATTCTGACCAATCTTTCTTCAAGTTTTTATATTGTTTCTGATATTTCCATCTACAGCAAACCGCCGGAGGGCGCATCCTGGTATCGATTGGATTTTCCCGATGGCCCGATGCTTGAGTCCAATCGAATTTCAGAAGACCCTTACACGCATAAACTTGATCGTTGGCTGGGGCATCATTTTCGACCGGCAAGAGCAAAGATTTATTCCGACAACGGGTCCCATTCAATGTTCGTAAACATTACCGGCGAAAATGATGTGCGTAACTACTTTCTTAAGATAGGCGTTGATAGCAAGGGCATCACCGGCGTTATGCACAAACAGATGATGCATTTTGGGTTTTTTTTACTGGCGGCACTGATTATCCTGCGGTTTTTAGGGTATTACTTTGCACGTAAGATTTCGGGTCCGATTGAAAATTTATCTGAAATTTCCACCGAAGTTGCCAAAGGCGATCTGTCAAAGTCGGCACCAGTAACCACAAATGATGAAATCGGGCAGCTGTCAAAGAATTTTAACCAAATGATTGAGGGTCTCCGTGAACGTGAACGCATCAAGATGATTGAATTCGAGTTGGAAAAAGGTCGCCAGATACAAATGGAATTTCTTCCTACCAAAATACCCCAAGTACCCAATTATGAAATTGCGACCAGTTTTTATCCGGCAGGAAAGGTTTCCGGGGATTTCTACGATGTTTTCACCTTACCGGACGGGCGCATCAGTCTGGTCCTCGCCGATGTATGCGACAAAGGAGTCGGTTCGGCGTTGTATATGGCTTTGTTTCGCAGCTTGATCCGGGTCTTTTCCAACCAGGCCTTATCCGAACAATTATCAGCAGCTGTCAAAAGCGCCCGGAAAGACAAACAGATCGATGCGGCACTACCTTCCGGCATCGATCCGGTTAGCAGTCTAAGAGCGGTTGCCGATACCAATAACTATATCGCCCTCAATCACGGTGATGAAGGGATGTTTGCTACCCTCTTTTTGGGGATTCTGGATCCTGAAACAGGATGGCTCTACTATATAAATGGCGGCCATGAACCTCTATTGATTATCAGTCCGAATGGTATCAAGGAAAAACTAGACCCCACCGGACCGGCTGTAGGAATTATTCCGGATACAGTGTTCGACATTCGGAGGATTCAACTCGAACCGGGCGACATGCTAATCGGCTATACCGACGGTGTCACGGAAGCGCGGTCGCCGCAAGATGAGCTTTTTACCAGGAATCGCTTGCGTTCACTTATTGAACAACCTTTTAATTCCGCCACCGAATTGCTGGAACGTATCAAAAACAATTTATTCTCCTTCATCGACATCGCTCCAAGAGGAGATGACGTGACCATGCTGGCCGTACAGAGGATCACCCTAGTATAATTTATGTGTTTGCCGGACTAGTTGTTTGGGGCGCTTCCCGAAATGCCGTTATTTTCACTCAGTCGGCTTCTCATTTTTGAAGAAAAGGAAGCTCACCGTGAAAAGATGCACGCACAATCGGGAAGCCACAAAATTATATTGCTACGGGAACCTGGCGCGACTATTATCCTGCCGCCGGCTGCCGTAGACAGCGGTTATGCACTATCCGGTTGTCAGGTAGCGCATGCCATGATACTTTTATTGCAATTTCATTCTTTAACGATACCAAGATCTTTATCGGTAAAACTTTATCTCAGACTCCGGCTGGTGTGGGTAGGGTATTACCTAAATCTTGTATGAAAATTAATGAGAAGTTTGAATAATATTTAATAACAACAGTTTATGAGAATTTGAGCAGTAAATCCAAATGAGTAAGAAGGATAATGGTCGATTTTTTCTCATTAATTTTCACCCTTTGGGCTTCGCTTTCAGCTACGACCCAACACGTCGGGCGAGCCGGAGGCTTTCATCTGCTGCGTTATTAAGGACTCGGCATAGTACACTATAGCCTCGCCCTTAAGTGCCTTGCATATGAAAGCCTCCGACTCGTGCAATATTCAGGTATTATTCAACCTTGACTTTGGTCAATTTAGCACCAGCCTTTTTAGAACCCTTTTTCTCAAGGTATTCGATCCGGTCATCCAGCAACGACTTGACGCCTTTAAGAAATTCAATCCTAGACTGGGTCATGTGTTTAAAAAACTGTGATTTTCTGCCGAAGGTTTTTTCAAGATCCGCGAAAAAAGTACCCACGGGACAGGTAATCCTCTCTTCTTTACCCTTTTTCTCGACCATGATCGCCTCCTTTGAAAAAGACATTTAGATATTCTTCTTCCAATTTGGCTTTTACTGACTGTAACGGGGCCACCTGTCTTGGAAGCAGAATATGCCTTTTAAATCCGCCGATGCGGATAACCAGTTCATCGTAACGCTTGTTGAGCTCAATATCTTTTTTTAACACAAATGGAAGTTTCAATTTAAGATGGTAGCCGTTGTTTTCTTTAATAAAATGATACGGCTCTTCCTTAGAAAAGCGTTCCAAGGGATTTTTGACACCATAGATTTTATTCGCCAATTCCTCTAAATAGTGATAGCCGATAACCTCACCACCAAACAAATTGACAGGGAAAATGGGCACCGGGTTAAAATACTCTCCGGCCTTTTCGAGGTGATGCTGCTGATCCTCCCGCCAGTTTTTAAAATAGGTATCCTCTACATTATCCGGAAGCATGCGGTTCATGATGATGGCATCAATACTCATTTTATACAAGCAAAAATACATGTATGCTCGCCGGGTTTCGTTTAAAACTACTTTTTCGGGATTGGTTACCAGGCGTACTGTGGTTGTGGCCGGATCGACCAGTATTTTATCCACCCCCTTGAGCTTATTAAAAAGGTCCTCTATGGCCTGAAAATAATCATCGCCGGGCAGGGGAACATCGGTAATGCGCTTGGCTACGGGTCGCAAGTATTTCGCAAACTTTCTCTCCACCTTAAAAATTTTATTCATATACCACTCTAGTGTCGTGGGTATACTGATAAAGCGCAGCGATTCTCCTGTGGGCGCACAATCCAGCAAAATGACATCAAACTCCCGATTCCGGACGTATTTGTTGATGTAAAGCAGGAGACTGATTTCTTCCATGCCCGGTAAGACGGCCAGCTCTTCCGCCAGAACGTCATCCAATCCAGCGGTGTTGAATAAACTTGCAAGGTAGGCGTGGATATCCCCCCAGTATCTTTGGATTTCTTCCTGAATATCCAGCTCCTGAATCCATAAATTTGAATCGATTTCAACGGGCTGCCCCTTATTCTGGTCCAGCAGATCCCTGTCCAAATCAAAAATATCCGCCAGACTGTGAGCCACGTCCAAAGACATCACTACCGTTCTGTAATCCATTTGTGCCGTCTTGATCCCGGTGGCCGCCGCCACGGATGTTTTTCCGACACCGCCCTTTCCGGCGAAGAGAATGATTCTCACGACGGCGCTCCCAAATAATGCGCCATACATCGGCGCCACAGATCATGATTGACCACACACACATCTCCCTCTTCATTCCGGCTAGCCACAATCGTTCCAAAATCTTCGGGAGACAGCTCACCGCAGGTATCTCCCGACCAGCTTGCAAAATCCGGTTTTACTGATATAAACGCTTCCATGCGCGCTGCATCCACCGCAACACTGCATCCCATATCCGGCAGCACAATCAGGTCAGTATCTTTTTTACTGTCATGCACATAATAAGCGATCATTTTTCCTCCTTATGTCATTTTAAATTAATCTGCAATAATATAAAACACTTTTAACCGATTTCGAGAGTAGCAGGAGAAATTGCTCATTTCGTGTTGATTTCAGCGATCAATTATGCGAGTAAATTGATTTCGGACGCGGATGGTCAGAAAAAACAAGATCTTTTCAAAAAGCTGTAGAAATTCCGCGATATTAAATCAAAGTGAGGATAGGAACATGCCGATTGCTGAAAAAATGGTCAAAATGGTCGAAGTTTCTTCGATGATCAAAAAGATGTTCGAAGAAGGTGCCCGTCTAAAAGCCGTTCACGGAACGGACAACGTTTTTGATTTCTCTTTGGGAAACCCTGATGTACCGCCACCGCCGGAATTTAAAAACGTACTGCGGGAATTGGTAAACGACGATTCGCTGAACCACGGTTATACCCCCGGGCCGGGGCATCCCCACGTTCGCAAAGCCGTAGCCGATTATCTCGGCCGCGAAAATGGGTTGGAATTCACACCGGATTTAATCGTCATGACGGTCGGCGCCGCCGGTGCCCTAAACGACGTGTTCAAGGCCCTGATGAATCCCGGCGAAGAAATTTTGGTTCCCTCACCTTATTTCGTCGGCTATGATCAATATGCCTTTCTGGCGGATGTTGTCCTCAAAACCGCGCCAACGGATGCCGATTTCCATCTCAACCCGTCGGCAATCGAGGCCGCCATCACCGAAAATACCCGGGTGATGCTGATTAATTCGCCCAACAACCCCACCGGCGCCGTCTATTCAGCCGCAGAATTGGCCGCCCTGGGTGATGTCCTGGAGCGTGCCGGCGCTAAATACGGCAAGCGGATTTATCTCATATCGGATGAACCTTACCGCAAGATCGCCTACGATATCGAAGTGCCTTGGGTATTTAAGTTTTACCCCCATACCATCATGGTCAGCTCCTACTCCAAAGAGCTGTCGGTGGCCGGTGAACGCATCGGTTATCTGGCAGTTCATCCCGAGGCCGAAGATGCCCAGCTTGTCGCCGGCGCTGCGGCCGCCATCAACACGATGCATTGCGTCAATGCGCCCAGCATGGCGCAGCTGGCCGTAGCGCAATTGCAGGGGATCTCAGTGGATGCGTCGATCTACCGGCGACGCCGGGAT
>CALZJV010000503.1 GCA_945787595.1 uncultured Desulfobacterales bacterium
CGCGCCTTGAAACCGGCATTCAACAGCATGAAGCTATCGCTCTATATAAAAAGCTCGGATATTCTGAGATAGCTCCATTTGGGAATTACACGGAGGATCCATTGAGTGTATTTATGGAAAAGAAAATTGGCTGGAATAGACAATAGTTTTTATGCGCACCCAGTCACTTGATATCTAAAGACTGATTTTCGTTTTTGGACTCAATTAGTTCTTTTTCTGCCTTATTTAGCAAAGATTCAATTGAATCCGCATCTGAAGGATAAACGGCAATTCCGATATTTAACACCGAACTTTCTGCAGAAATATTTTCTGTGCTAATTGAAAAATGATTTTGAATCCTACCCTTTAGGCGCTCAGCGACCAAGGCGGCTCCGTTTCCGTCGGTATTGGCTAAAACAATAGCAAATTGCTTTTCTTTGTAGCGTGCACCTAGATCGATATCGCGTATGTTTTCTTTGATAAGTGTACCCAATTCATTCAGCAATTCTTCTCCAACCAGATGTCCCACGGAATTTGGTTTATGTTTAAAATCAGTTAGCTCCAGCATCATAAGCGCTGCGGATCTGCTGTTTCGAGTAGATCTTTTTATCTCCTTTTCTAAAAAGTATTCAAAATATGAATAATTTGCGAGCCCGGATAGACTATCAGTAATCGCCGCTTGGACATTCCCTTCGGGACCAGCATAAAGTCTATCCAAAAAGGTTTTCTTTTTTAGCAAGGCCTTTACTCGTGCCCTGATCTCATGAACATTAATAGGTTTTAGGAGGAAATCATCTGCCCAAAGTTCGAATTGTTCGGGTTTGTTCTCTAAATAGTCCGAACCTGCAACCACAAGAATCTGGGTATTCGCCGTCTGTTCACTTTCCTTCAAACGGCTGCAAATTTGAAAACATTCCTCGCCCTGCAGCATCACATCTAATAAAATCAAATCTGCCTGTCTTTGGTCTGAAAGGGATATCGCATCATTGGCATATTTTTCAATTGTCACCTGGTAAGGCTGCCCATGGAGAAACATTTTGATTAATTCCGCATCATTTTCTTCTTCAAACACCAAATGCACTGATGGAGCACGAGTTTCAATTTCAAGGGCTTTTTCTCCACTAGCACGACTTTTATCTTTATCTGGTTGCGCCAGAGGTTTCAATTTATCCTGATATTCTTTGGTACGAAGTAGGGATGTCACCCGTGACCTCAGTTCGGGTGCTTTAACCGGCTTATTAAGAAACTCATCGGCTCCTGCTTCAGACCCTATGACTTTAAAGTCCGCAACGTCGTAAGCGGTGATCAAAATAATAGGAATATCCCGTGTTTCAAGGTTGCTCTTAAGCCGTCTGGTTATTTCAAAACCATCAATACCCGGCATCATAATGTCCAGTAAAATTAAATCAGGCAATTCTTCATTTGCTTTTTTTAAAGCCTGATCACCATTATATGCCCTAGTAATTTCATAACTGTCAGAAGAAAGTATGGCTGCAAGTAATTTTACATTCAAAGGTTCATCATCTACAATCAGAATTCTGGGTTTATGAATCATATCTTATCCTTCGAGGCTTTTCTTTAAAGGTCTTTATGCTAAAAAAATTGCGATACAGTTTCCAAAAACTTTCTGGTATCAATAGGTTTGACGATGTATCCCGTACAACCAGCCGCCATAGCCTTTTCTTTATCTCCCTGCATTGCGTAGGAGGTTAATGCTACTATTGGTATATGTTTTAAAGAAGGATCTTCTTTGATGATCTTGGCGGCACATAACCCATTCATGCCAGGAAGTTGAATGTCCATCAGGACAAGATTGGGCCGCTGATCACGGGCCAACTGAATGCCGGATTCAGCGTCCATTGCTTCCAGCACGTGATATTTACCAATGGTTAAGATATTCCTCACAAGCTTCATGTTTAATTCGTTATCTTCAACCACTAAAATTGTCTTGATTTTCATGATAAACTCTTTTTCTATTAGCTGAAATAGTATCTTCTTTAGTTTTCATTGAAATTGTAAGTAGACGCGTTGCTTATGGTAATTATCGGCAATGATACAAAAAACTTAAGACGGGAGTCCCGTTTTTTTGCGAATTTATAGCGAAATATTTTTACTCCCAGTGCGCTTGCATGCGATCCAGCTCTTTGGTGATGTCGGACGCCAACGGTGTCGGTTGGTGATCCATGGCTTCCCTGGTGAGTTCACGCAGACGTTCTTCAAAGCGTTTGCCGCCGGCTTCCTTCCACTGGTCATACACCATTCGTTCAAAAAGCTTTGAATATCGCACCTTGCGGAAATGTTTCATGGTGTGGTCGTCCTGCATATAGTGCCCACCCGGCCCGACCCGATCGATCAGATCAATTGCCAGGGTTTCATCCGTCACCGGCAAACCGTTCATGAATTGATTAACATTATGAAGAATTTCGTTGACGAGCACCATATAAGCGGGCGAGACCAACGCTCCGTGGTCCATCCAGCTGCTACAGTCATGAACCAGGCCGGATCCGATGGCCGCGGCACTGAGGCATTGAAAGGTCGCTTCGGCTGCGGCCTGAGGATCACAAAATTTGGCATCAGTGGCGCCGGCGGTACCAAAAAAGGGCAGTTGGTAATACTGTGCTATCTGGGCCATGGCGCCGACCATCAGGCTCATTTCAGGCGCGCCATAAGAAAATATGGATGTTTGCATATCCATTATGGTAGCAAATGCGCCGTAGATAAAGGGGGCACCCGGCCGGACAATCTGCGCCAGCACAAGGCCGCTCAAGGATTCCGCGCTTCCCTGTACGATAGTACCGGCAAAGGTGGCCGGAGCGGAACCGCAGGCCTGTGGAGCTGGAAAATTAATCAGAGGTATGCCGTGTTCGACGGTGAAAATCATTTTATCCACGGCCGGATCATAGTATTCAAGGGGTGAAATCGGCTCTGAATACTGAACAATCGTCGGTGCCTCTTCAAAGTTATCTTTGCCTCCGCAGATCAGCAGAGCCATTTCATAAATGTCGCGCTCACTGTTGGTGTCCTTGCAGCAAAAGACCAGTGGTTTTTCACAGTAGGTCAGGGCCTGCCGTACAATGGCACGATCGGCGATGTTCGGCGGTTGATCGTCTGCCATGCCGATGATCATTGACCAATGAAAATTGGGCAAAGCATCCGCCAGGGTGGCGGTAATGCGGCAATGCTCACTGGTGAAACGTATGCGCTCATTTGTCATAGGGTCCAAATAATCAATGCAATCCAAACTGGGCCCGAACCAGGATTTGTCCCCCTCCAGAAAGACGGACCGCTCGCCGTTGCGATTTCCTAGTATGACGCGTGAAGGCGCTTTGCGGATGGAATCCTCCACCAGCCAGGAAGGTATGCGCACCCGGTTACCTTCCACCCTGGCACCGGCTCCCTCCAGCAATTCCACACCCCGTGGATGGGTCATCTTGACGCCGGTTCGTTCTAAAACTTCCAAAGTGGCCATATGAATCTGTGCAATTTGTTCGTCATTAATAACCTGCAGTTTTGGCTTAAAATTTAATTCAGGTCGATTCATATCCATGATGATTGTCTCCTTTTTTTTTATAGGATTATTGCCAAATCTCAAATTAGAGTACCTAATTATTTACCCTGTTAAATGAATACCCGGCTTGTTTCGGAATGGAAGGCGACAGATCAGTCCAGTGGAAGTCGCCTTAAACGATCCGGGCAGTTGGGATCATAAAAGTGATGAATCGGTCCATCATTGACAAACCGATCGTGGCATCGTTTTAGCGCTTTCGGCGACAGTGTTACACCCAAACCGGGTCCTTCAGGCACCTGTATAAAATTATTCGTCTGTCTGAACGGTCCTTCTTCAATAACATCATCGGTTTGCCAGCGAAACAGCGACTGACTTGGCTCGTGAATCCACTGCATGGCTGCAGTCATGTGGAGATATGCGGCATTGCAGACGCCGGTATCACCGCTGTAGCACCAGAATCCGATTCCCATCACCTCACAGGCACCGATGAAGCGAACTGCGCGACCAATTCCGCCAAGCACTGCGAAGTTTGTCACAATATTGTCAGGAGTTCCCAGTGCGACAGCCCGACGAATGTCCGGAATATGTGTGGAAAAAGGGATAGCGGAATTTTTTCTAAGCTGTGCCATTTCCTCAAAGGTAGCGACCGGATCTTCATAGTTGCGGATATTGTAGGGTTCGATTTCACGTAAAACCCGACGAGCGGTCGACAAAGACCAGGCCATGTTGGAATCCAGGCGGATCATTGCCTTTTCTCCAAGCCGTTCACGCAGCATTTTAACTGTTCTGATTTCTAGCTCCGGATCACCCACAGTGAGCTTACCCTCGAAATAGGTCGAACCGTGTTCGTCACGCATTCGAAGACAGTAATCGGTAATTGCTTCGGCAGACCTTTCACCCCCGCGGCCGTCTTTTCCAATCCGGTAGCAAAAATACTCGGTGAAAGGAATTTGTTTTCGTACAGCCCCCCCAAGCAGCTCATACAGCGGTTTATTCCAGGCCTTGCCACGGATGTCCCAAAGTGCAATTTCAATACCGCCAAAAGCTTTGACCACGGAGGCATCGTCTGTATTCTGAACCACACGCCATTCCGGTACACATCGCATTTCGCAACCGGCGATGTCGATAGGATCCTGTCCGATCAGGCGGGGTGCCATATTTTTATTAATAACCTCGGCACAATCCCAGGAAGGCGATTCGCCCAGTCCGACAATGCCCTCGTCTGTTTCGACTTCAACGATTGTTTTTGATGTTCCTGGATAAAGCCCTACGGACCAATAAAAAGGTATATCCATAGGAATGGTAACGGGTGTTGCACGGATAG
>CALZJV010000504.1 GCA_945787595.1 uncultured Desulfobacterales bacterium
GGCTACTGGTAAAAATCTGGGTAGCCGATTTTTTTCAGATCTGCACAACTTTTGTAAAAGTTGGCGAATTGAAGATTGCCAAGTCTAATACACAACATTCCGGAATTTTTCCCGAGATTTGATGATTGGAGAAATCCCAAGTTTAACGCCAGACTCCGCCACCCCAATATCTTGTGTTCCCATCCAAAATTAGAAAAGCGTGGACTATAAATAACAATCCACGCTTTCTGACTGATCACTCCATTTGGGTAAAGATCGCTATTAGGGCATATGAGATACGCCCCTTGGACCAAGGACTAATGGTCGTAGTCCTCACCTCAGCATCTTTTGGGCAAGCAAATGGACATTAGATACATGAATGGATTTTATGCCGATCTCGCGGCTTCCCATCCTATCAAAGCCTTTTTTCGTGCAGATCCCCAACGATATTGATGGATTTGTGGCTTTCAGTGAATACGGCTCCGGGCCACGTTTCAAAAAGCTGGTTCAACGCTTCGGACCGTTTATCCCCTTTTACAAATCCAAGATGACAAATGCCTCGTTCTGTGATGGCAAGCAAACAGTCGCAGAACGGAGAGTCGCAGAAATCATAAAATATTTCCAATCCTGCCCCCTGTTTTTTAAATTCTCCAGGTGTCATTGCCTCGAAAGTGACAAATAAATCATGGAGACGACTGGGACCTGAAAGGCCCGCATCTAAGGCGGTATCGAGGAGGCTCCTTGAATCGGCCAGTTTCTGCTTTGTATAATCGAGCGTCATAAATTGTTGAAATTGGATCGGACTTATTCCTGCCCACCGCTTAAACATACGATCAAAATGATATTTGCTAAGATGAACACTTTCTGCAATTTTCTCCAGTGTCGGTTGGGATTTAAATTGGCCTCTAAATACTGAATGGCCTTTTCGATTCTTTTGTAATCGTCTGATTGCTGGGAATAATCGTATGAATGCATTCCAACCCCTTTCAATCACGAAACTTTAATATTTCAGCTTTTAAGATAACAATTTGTGAAATATTTCTACCGTTTTCTTTACATCACTTTCGTTTGTTCGCCAATTTACAACACTTACGCGCATTGCCAATCGATTCTCCCAGGTAGTTGGTGAGAAAAATGCTACTCCAGAATCATTAACGGCATCAATAATTTTTTGTGTGCATTCTGTTTTAAATCACGAAATCTTATCAGCCCCTGATTTAGTTCTGACTTCCATATGATTTCAGCACCAGGCAGCTCTCCTATTTTTTCAATTATCATTTTACAAAATTTACAGGTTCTTGCTACTAAATCAGAAACGCCTTCTTTTCCAAGTTCTCTTAAAGCGGCATAAACAGGTACTCCTCGCGCTCTTCGTGACCATTCCGGATTCCAATCAATTTGATCTCTGGCTATTTTATCAGAAGCAATATAAGATGCTTGTATTGTCATTGCCTCTCGGTGAGAGTCCTTATCTTTAACAATCGCTATCCCACAATCGAAAGGAACATTAAGCCATTTATGGGCATCGGTTGCCCAACTATCAGCCAGTTCGATACCTTTTGTAAGATCCTTTTTATTTGGATTCGCACGAGCAAAAAGGCCGAAAGCACCATCAACATGGACCCAAGCACCATGCTGTCGTGCGATGGGAATAAGCTCAGAGAATGAATCAAAAGCTGCGATATTTAGATCAGCAGCATCTAAAACGACTGTTTTAGGTCCTTCGAATTCCTGTAAAGAGCTCTCAAAATCTGAAACGAGTATTTCACCCTGGTCATTCGTATTAATTGCTTGAAGCGATTTATTTCCAAGTCCAAGATAGCGTATCGCACGGTCGATGGACGCATGTCGATGCTGACTGGTAAACACCTTAATTGGGGGAGCGCCAAAAAGCCCATCTTGAGAAACAGACCAACCGACGTTTTTTAATACCTTGTTTCTTGCCGCTGATAGACAGGTAAAATGCGCAAGCTGACAACCGGTGGTAAACGCGAAGGAACTCTCTCTCGGCAAATCAAGTAATTCCAATATCCATTCACCTGCTGTCTCTTCAATTATACTTGTAGCAGGACTACAGGCATAAAGTGCGGAATTTTGATCCCAGCTACTGACAAGCCAGTCTGATGCCAATGCAGAAGGAAGTGAACCTCCAATTACCCAGGCAAAAAATCTTCCACCAGCACATCCCAGTAGACCATCCTTTACAGAATCAATAATATGCTTAACTACATCTTCGGCTGGTATGCTTGAATTATTCAAAGGGAACTTGATTTTTTCCTTTAGTTCTTCAAATGTTAATTTCGAGCTAACAGGTCTGTCATCAATTTCGCTAACCCATTTTTTTGCCTCTGTCAAAGCAATGTCCAATACTGAATATTTATCTTCCATTACGAACCTCCCGTTTCAGAATATGTTTTTATATATTCATCACATTAGCACGTAGAATAAAATTTACCACCCGAATCTTGCTATAAAATTCAGCAATATTCGGGTCGCCTATGAACCCAATTAATGTTTAAAAACCAAGGAAAAAGCAGGATTCCATCTAATAGACAACAAAACAGAAAATTAGGGGGGAAATATGAAAGCATTAGGCAATACACTGATCCGGAACCTGATAGCCTCTTTAGGGCGCTTGTGGGAAATTCTTAAGACAACGTCCTTGATCGTAATCGCTGTCGCCGTGGGCTTGGCTTTGGGGCAACTACATTAACTGCGACTGTCAAATGACAGTGTGGACTATTTGCCAATAGTCTTCAGCTTGACCTGTTCAACATCAGTCAAAGAATAATGGTTGTAGTCTACGGTAGCAGTAATAATATCACTATACAGCTTTCATAATATAAAAAGAATATCCGTAATGTTTCTCATGCTCTTCAAAGAGCTTCATTTCTTCTTCTATTTCCTTAATAACGGATTGCATGATACTGTCTTCTGAGTGCTTGAAAGAGTTCATATTTTCTCTAAGTGGTCCATAGTAATTATCCCACCAAGCCTTTGATGGCAAACGGTGAATTCCTAAAATCTCAAAACCTGATGAATTTGCATGATTTGAGTTTTCTGATTCAGTGCCGATGGTAGGGTAGGCATTTTGCCAATAAACTCGTACAGATTCCGGCACTTCACTTGTGAAATAGCTCATTTCCGAAATGACAGCAATTCCATTAGCTGCCATCAATGGTCTCCAAGCTTTCAATGCACCTTCAAATGTCAAGTTATAAGCGGCTCCCTCGGACCAAAGCAGATCAATGGTTTCTGGTTTCCAATCAAGACTCCCCATGTCGCATTCGATCGCTTCTACTAAATGTTCAAGTCCTCGCTGTTTTGCTCGATTTATCAGCTCATCAAGAAATTCTCGCGAGAAGTCTACTGCCCGTACCTTCGATTTAAATCTGTTCGCCAAAAATAGTGTTCCCGCACCAGCACCGCAACCGATATCAGCTATACGTGGATTTGCTGGTAACTCTTTAATCAGCGAAAGTATATGGTTCGAATAGTTTATATCACCTGGGCCTTGTCTCTCTATACCAAGATGTAATTTGATAAGTGCTTGAATATATGTCTCATGTTCTTCCATTTAAGCGGTCCTCTTTTTCTAAATTGATACATTAATCTACTGGTTGATGCAACTGCAAGACATCTTAAAACGCTAACTAATGAGTAGCGGGAATTAATTCTGAATTATTGGAATATCACGAAACAGTTCAGAGTTATTGGGATAATGAAAATAAATTCTCGTTTATTGGATATTCAAATAGGGGCAGACCAAGATTTACCACACAATATAATCGATACCATCGGGTTTCGATGCAAAAGGCAATTCCACTACATTTGCTGTTGGTAACTCATTATACGGATTTAGCGTTGTTTCTTGCCATCTCCAGCACCTATCACTCTGACGGCTCTGATTATGATTTAGTGCAAATATCTGGACCGAGCACTTTTGCCAATAGTCCTCGGCTAATATTGGTATCATGCTACTGAACCATACTTGCCATATCGCGTCGTGGTTCATGCCTGTTGTTTTGCGAACCCTACGAAAGGTATTATTGATTTTTAGAAATTATGGAGAACCCCATATGTTGTAGTCGGTCTTTTTCTCTGCCAACCTTTGATATATTGAGAATAACATAGGTTGACCCTGATTGCAGATATCATTACCGCTCAATACCAAATAACTGTATACCGTAAAAACTGCTCAAGCCAAATTGAATCCATCAAACTACGGCATGTATAAGAAAACCTCCGAATAAAATTGCCAATAATCCACCTATACGCCCAAAGGAAGGTGCAACGCTAAGAGCCCAAGACATTAAACGCTTGAAATTAGTACGGCCCATAATTCCCAAAACGCATGCAGCAACGATCGAAATCCATCCTAAGATTGAAATCGCTGTCGGATATCTTGACTCTGCCGCGTACATCATTAAAGCTACACCTAAAATGACTCTCACAACGACTGCTAAAATATGCAGACTTAACGAATCCAATTTCCTGCGAAGCAGACCAAATATCGTTTCAGGGTTGATCACAATTATTATACCCCCCACGATAGTAGCGGTGGCAAATAGTATAATTATATAATTCATTGGTTAGCCTCATTAAAGAAATCAATCGGGATACAGATATCATCCTACCGGAAACAGTTTTACCAGATATCACGCTGCTACAGATTAATTGAGATAAAACTGGGAAGGCTTAACTTGAGATATCTGCCTACCCCTATACAAACGTCGATACCATTTCATATTTTCAATTTCAAGTTATTAGCAGAACGCCAACCAGATTTCGCAGGACAGATCGAAACGGGAACCAAGGGACAACGACTATATGGTGGACTTTGGAAGGATCATCTGGGCGGATCTGGGGGAGTAGCGTCTATCCCAGCGTCTACTAAATAGACAAAATAAAACGGATTAGGCGAGGGCAGGGAACGGACCTTTGGGCACCGCGCTAACCCAAATTAGGTGAGCGAACCGTAGCTCTTACTTAACCGTATTTCTTAGAATTTTAGAGATCGCTTTCTCCAATGCGCGGTTGAATTGTTCTGGTCGATTCAGCATTAAAAAATGATCTGCTCCTTTTAGAACAATGGCGTCAAAAGATAACATATGACGTCGGTTGGCTTCATAGTTAACGGGCCACATATCTCCGTTCACGGTTATGACTGGAATGCGAATTTCATCAAATATTTTGGCCGCTTCCCCAGTAATGTACTGTGACATCATGTTGTTCATTGCACTTAAGGCGACAGCAGGTGGCGCAGCTGACATATCTGAGAGAATCCACTCGCGAAGCTGCGGATCGGTTTGGGGTGAAATCATTTCCTCAACGAATTGCCGACTTCCGGTTCGAAAATCTTTTTCCAAAGGAGCGATCATCTTTTTGAGCTCTTCGCGAGTCATCGGGTATTCTATGTTTTCAAGTGTATCTATACCAATTAGCCCTATGACACGGCTCGGCATGAGTCGGGCAGCCTCTGCAATCACCGAGCCGCCCATGGAATGCCCTATCAGAATGACTCGACGACTACCAGTTGATTCTGTCACCACTCGCACATCCTCTCCAAAAGCCCTCATGGTATGCTGCGAACGTGTAGTACCTGAGTGGCCGTGGCCTGCAAGGTCAAGCATGACAACGCGATGATTTTTAGCGAAATATGGCAACTGGGCGCGCCAATAGCGGGCATCACAACTCCATCCATGCACGAATACAAGGGTCGGTTCTCCAGCGCCGTAGATTTCATAAGAGATGGGTGTACCATCTTTGGAAGGAATGACATGGGGCCAATCCGCTTGTGCCCGTATCGCTCCAAGTGTCAAAAATAGGACTAACAA
>CALZJV010000505.1 GCA_945787595.1 uncultured Desulfobacterales bacterium
TCTTGCATCGGATATCCGGCATTTTTCCAGGCTTCAACCCCTCCCCCGAGTGCCGCTGCATTATGATAACCGTCCTTTAACAATTTTTCTGCCTGACCGGCAGCGCTTGCTTCATTGTTTCAGGCACAGTAAAAAATGATTTCTTGCTCCGTTGATAATGAAGGGAGTTTTGCCCGGAAATCGCCTAATGAGATTGCTCCCAGCAGATGGTTTTTCTTAAATTTTTCGTCATCATCATAGGCACAGACAAGAAGAGCTGCTCCGGAATTTACTTTTTGCCGGGCTTTCTCAACTGATATTCGAATAGGTTCCGTCATTTTATTGGTCTCCTTTGCACTGATAGAATTGTATCTGGTATTTAAAAACCTAAAGTGATCGGTTCTGGGTTCAAGGTTCAAAGGTTATAAGATGCTGATTTCCATAGTTTTATATTCTATGGTTTGGATTGGCCTCTTTCACCCATTGGGTGAAACATGGAATTCGATCCGATCGACGCGTTATACTATTGTTAAGGCTATTTAGGGCATTTTAACCGGGAACCCTGAACCCCTCAACCTAGGTAAAAGCACTAATTACAGTATAAGACAAAGATTAGACATTTCAAGTCAGGTTTTTTATCACTGCGGACGCAGGATAAGACAAAGGTGAGGCCAGTGCGAGACAGTTTCGGCCGGCCATATACCGCCGGCAATGTTAAAGCTGCCGAAATCCGTCATTGAAAAGAAGATTTATTCGGTGGGTTTTTATAAAACAAGTGATGTTAAGCTTTTTCTGTCATTTTCATCATCTTTTAGTCAGAGACTGGATATACAAATAAAAATAACGGATGCTGTTTAAAAAGAAAGGCGAGCGGCTAAAGAACTATGGTCGGCTCTGAATAAATGCTGTACCCTTATGGCTTCTGGTTCCGGATCACTGACCAAATTTTTGGGATCACCTTTTAGCCGGTAGTAAAATTGAAAATAGTGCGCCATCTCGTGGGCCAGATTGTGAACTTTAGCATCTTCGGACAGCAGAATGGTGTTCTTTAAATAGCTAAAATAATTTCTTTAAATAGCTAAAATAATGGATTAGATTCGATCCAATATCAAATCCGACGTATTCCGCAATCTTCTCCACCGGTATGGTTGTGTTGACAATCACTGCCGGCAAAGCAAGCTCGGGGTCTAATCGCTTGATGTACATTATTTTTGCCACGGCATATAATGTTTTCTTTTGGACGGCGGGATCATAGGGAGACGCATTTAACAGCTCTTCCTCTGAGAAAGGCACCTGTGGGACCTGTTGTGAAGGTTTTGTTTGCAAACTTTGAGGCATTGTTTTGGCGGTTGTCACAACCGCTAGCCCAAAAACCAAAGCAAATATTAATCCGATCTGATAAACTTTCATGACGACGAATTTCTCCAATCCACTAAAGATATAAGCTAGTTGTTTTGCAATCAGCGCGCCAACTTTCATGAGTTTTTGAATTCTGTCATCACGAATAATAAAACAAATAAAATCAGTAGGATAAGAAAGATTGCCAAATTTCAGCAAAAGCCGGCAACCCGCAGAAGCATAGAAAAAGCGATATCATTTGACATTTCAAACAATTCTTTGACGGTCAGAGGCAGGTGAAACGTCAATTTACCGACAAGTAGATCCGCTGGGACGACTGCGAGCCTCACCGGTTGTGGATTTCCCTGTCAATGATGTGGATTAGATTTTGATATGTTAGGAAATTCGGAGCGCTTTACGATAAGATTTATCGTGAAGTTGTAACTTGGGAGGCCTGGAGACGAGTGAAAGCCCACGACAGTGGTCGATCATGGGGTACCCGGAGAGTCATAATTGCTTGTTCAACTGGGATTATAGCAGAAATCGGCGATTTAGTCCCGAGAGCTGAAATTGATGATATCACAGGTTTTTTGAACCCTCATTTTTGCCGATTCGTTGGAGATATCGCAACTTTTTTGATTCTAAGATATTTTTGTTTCCCAAAAGATATAGGCAATTGTTTACGATTATCCCTTTATAGCCGTTATGTTTCAAATTTGTGTAGTTGTTAAGGAAATGTAGCATAATAAAAACGTCACCAGGAGTGTTACGCGATTTGGTAGAACGATAAGTTGTGCAGTTTTTCTATGGCCTTATCTCAACAATCGTATCATTTGGCACGAACTTGTAGATTTCTTCCATTTCTTCGTCTGTAACGGCAATACACCCTTTCGTCCAGTCAACCTCTGCATGAGAAGCACCAACCCACGAGAAACCATTTTTGATGCCATGGATCATTATATCTCCGCCCGGAGAAACACCAAGTTCCTTTGCTCGCATTTTGTCTTTCTCGTTTGGATAGGAAATATGAAGAGACAGGTGATAACCGCTGTTAATGTTTCTTGAATCGATGATGTAGGTTCCCTCCGGGGTTTTTTTATCGCCCTGCCTTTCTTTCGGTCCAACCGGGTTCCCCCCCAGGGCTATTTTGTAGGTTTTGATCACCTCGCCCTTTGAGAGCACCGTCAATCGTCGCTCTTTCTTTTCTATCAGAACTTTATCTGCCGGTTCCGTCCTGAGTGCAAAAATCTTTTCTTCGAGCGTTTCAATCTTTTCTTGCAGTGTAATAATCTCATTCTCTTTGCCTTTAACCTCTTGCCGGGAAGTCTCAATCTGTGTTTGCTGCGTAGCAATTATTTTATCCTTGATGATGACATTATGGATTTGAAATATCATCATCTGGCTGTCCCGCCTGTATTCACTATCCGGGTAATCCCTTACGAGTTTCTGAAAACATTCAAGAGATTTCTGATAGTCTTTTTGTTCGTTCCTGGGATAGGCATAAATAATACCCATCTCGAAGAGAACTCTGTCCGCTACCGCGGGATGTTTCTCAATAATTTGCTCGTATTTGCTCAGGGAAGCCTCGTATTTTCCCTGGTTGAAAAAATCATTTGCCTCCTGAGAGAGTGATCTGGCCTGAAGTCCCTCATCAATGTGACTGCATCCGCATATAAGAATTGGTGTTATCATGATGCAGACGAAGAAAAGGTGAAGATACTCGCCTATCCCTCTCTGCCTTTTACCCGTATACGTCTTTATGCCTGTTAATAATGTGCTTGATGATCGCAAAACCAGTCCTCTTCCACATATATCCGCAATACGTACCATGCTAAACGGTGGAAATGTAAGGAAGTGGTAGGTCTCAAAACCTTGCCACTTCCTTTCGATTTACTTTTTCATTGATTTCTGGAAAATTTTGTCAGCTTGTTTTGCTTTTTCATCTGCGATTCTCGCCTTTTCATCTGCGATTCTCTCTCTTTCGTTTGCTCTCTTTTCAGCTTCCTCAGCGCGGGCCACTGCTTCATTCGCCTTTAACATGGCCTCATCGGCTGCTGTCTTGGCAGCCTGCGCATCCTGAGCCGCCTGATCAGCTTTCGCGGCAATCGCCTTTTCCCGGGCCTGCACCTCCTCGAGGTCACCTTTTGTTGCGCAACCCCCTACAGCAATAGCGAGAGCAAGCATCATTGAGATCACCAAAAGACTCTTCTTCATAATGTAGTCACCTCCTTTCTGTTCAGTTTACCTTACCATAATAGCGACTGTAAAATTTCGCCTTACTCCACAACAAATATCCACGTTAGTTATTGACCTGATGCAAAAAGCGTGTACCTGCTTTATGTTTCAACCAATATACCGTCTATTTCCAAATCAATTTTCAAGCGTTTTGCCGCGTCTTTGGCCTCGCTCATATTATTGAAAGGGCCGGCGAGAACACGGTGGCGATCGCCCTTTGACAACACCCTTGCGGGAATTTGTGGACCCTGATGGTTAATAATTGCGGCAAGCCTCAGAGCGTCAACCTTGTCACGCAAATTAGCAGCCAGAACATACCACGCGTCCGTTCTGAGTTCCGGTATTTCCGGTTTGCCATACAACTTGTCCGGGTGCTTGAGTTTTATGGTTTCCGCAACATCCTTTTCACTTCCATGACTATTCTCGGATATGGGAACAGGGATCCCGCGGGCCTCGGCCACTACTTCCTTAACCTTTTTCCAGTCAAGCGCGTGTCCTGACTTCTTTTCAATATTTCTCAATTTTGCATATGCCTTCTTCAACTCAGTGGTGCCTGATTCTTCAAAGGGCGTATGAACTTCTATGAAAACTATTCCATCACGTTGGCCTACGAGATATGGCTGGTTAACAATTTTTACAGGTGTTTTCATCGGGGTGTTTTCGAAAAGTCTCTTTATGTCTTCCGGATAGAGTCTTATGCAGCCATTGGTTGCCCTGAGGCCGATACTGGCCGGTTTATTAGTACCATGGACCAAATAACCTGACTTGCTTAAATAGAGAGCATGTTCTCCCAATGGATTTAGAGGCCCCGGTGGTACTTTAGCCGGCAGAGGATCTCCCTTTTTCCTATGATCTTCAGCAATCGAGGCGGGCACATACCAGGTCGGCCGGAATTTCTTGCGCTTTACATACATTTGGCCCATGGGAGTGGGCCGCTCTGTGTTACCGACACCGACCGGGTAGGTCGACACGGCCAATAGTTTACCATCTCCTTTAAAATAAAAGAGCCTCATAGCGGCTAAGTTGATCACGATACCTTTTCTATGGGTGTCTGGCAGGATAAAGCTCAGAGGCAACCGGATACGCTCTCCGGCCTCAGGCACCCATATATCTATCCCCGGATTAGCTGCACTGACTGTATTGATTCCCAAGCTGAAGTGTCTCGCAATATCTGGCAGCGTATCCTCCTTTTCAAGTCTGATGATCGCCAACCGGCCAATGACGTCATCTTCTTTTGCAACAAAAAAGTCATTTCGTTCGATCTTTTCCTCCAAGTGGCTTGGAAGCGGTAGAGATCTCATCAGAAATTCTCTCATATCAGCACAACCTTGCAAAGATAAGATGAGCATCAATAGAATAATAAGGTGAAGCCTATTGGATAAGGGGGATAGGTCAATAATTCGGCACAGGGTCATATAAGCTATCTTGTTTAATGAGGAAAAATTGAAAACCATCTTTCACCAAAACTGGATCGTATTGACGCGCAAGGCTCAATTCCATCGCGAGATCAATAACGCGCTACTCAATAATACATACCAAGTATCGCCGATATTATCAAATTAATGAATGTTATTTTGAGAGATTTCAGATTTCATAAGTGCGCACGCCTCATATGTATAATATTTTCCGGGAACCCAATATGTAATTTGGGGATTTTGTAGATTGGGTTAAATAAGCTGAAATTTCGCTATAGGAAAACTTGGGATATCACAACAGAAAACCAAATATCAAGTGATGGTGATAAATTGAGACTATCCAGACTTCGCATAAAATTGTGATATGCTGTGAAATTAGCTCCAAATTTGTTGGAGTTCAGAGTGCAGATTTCTTGCCATTCTCAACAATTCGACTGTTATCGAAATATGTGATGATAAGCTTTGGATATCATACGATTTTTAGAGTTGTCAATTTTAAACATTGATAGCAGCTATATGAAATTCAAGCCCTCATTATGAGCAGCTGTTGCGACTGCCTCTTCCATAAACGTGATATAACTGATCTGCAATCAGATATCTAAAATTTCAAAAACCTGCTCGTTCACAGGCTTCGTATCATCCATCCATGTTTCACGAATGCTGCGAACTAGTGTCTGGTAGGTTCCGGACTCCTTGCTTTTATAATTGTCCAGATCTTCAATAGTCCTGAAGTGCATTATAGCCCCATATTGAGATGAATTAGTTTTG
>CALZJV010000506.1 GCA_945787595.1 uncultured Desulfobacterales bacterium
GAAGAGCATCGTGGAGGTGGCAATGGCTACTTCAAAGTGGTTGGAAGCCCCGATCATGGCCGCCGGGGCAGCATCAATGTAGCGGAGTTTCAGCAGGCGCGCCAGTCCATACCCCAACCAGAAGATCAGCATGGTCTGAATAAAGAGCGGAATGGCGATCCACAGAATGGTCAGCGGATTGCCGATGATCACCTCGCCTTTAAAAGAAAATAGCAGCACCAGGGTGATGAGCAGGGCGATAATCGTAATCGGCGTGAGAACGTGTAAAAACTTTTCTTTGAACCATGTCTCGCCCTTGGCAGCAATAATCCACTTGCGGGAAAGATAACCGGCCGCCAGCGGCAGGGCTACGTAAATACCGATGGACAACAGTAACGCCTGCCAGGGCACGGGCAGACGACCCACACCCAGCAGAAAGCCGCCCAGGACGCCATAGAGCAACAGCATGGTCAGCGAGTTGATGGCCACCATCATCAGTGTCAATCCGTCATTGCCGCGGGACAGGTAGCCCCACACCAGCACCATGGCCGTACAGGGTGCGATGCCAAGAAGGATGCAGCCGGCCAGATAACTGCGCCACAGCGGTACTTCCAGCATTTTTATTCCATCAGCCATCACCACCGTTCCGGCACCATGGGTGGCACCAACCGGCAGGTCGAGGCCGAAGGGCGTCTTGACCAGATCCACCGCGTCGGGACCGATGAAATTGTAAAACAGCGTGCCAAGGAAAAAGATGGCGATGCCGTACATGGTAAACGGTTTGACGGCCCAGTTGACAAACAGGGTCAGAAACACCGGTTTGCCACTTTTACCGGCCTTGACGACTTCGCTGAAATCGATCTTGACCATAATGGGATACATCATGAAAAACAGGCAGACGGCAATCGGGATGGACACCACCGGCAAAAACAGGCAGACGGCAATCGGGATGGACACCACCGGCGCCCCCTTGACATAGATGGCCAGACTGTCGAGAGATTGCGCCACACCCGGAGCGATTTTTCCGAGGAGAATACCTGCGATGATGCACAGCACCACCCATAGTGAGAGAAAACGCTCAAAAACACTGGTCATTTTACGGTCATTTTTTAAAACGTCATCCTTGCTCATTGATAGATTTCTCCTGTTTTAATTGTTACAGTCTCATCCTTTATTTACCTGTTTTAAACCATGTTCAAACGTCAAAATCGAACTGCCGCATGTATTCGTCAAGTTTAGCCCGATTCTCTTGAGCCAGCCCTGGGCATTCTTCAACACCCTTGATGCCTTCCGCCATCCGGGCGGCAAACACCATGCAGGTGGGCATTCCACAGTCTCTGCAATTGGTCTTGGGCAGCAGTTTAAGAATCTCGATCAGCTTGGGTTTGGGTGTGCCTTCGCAGCTGGGGTGAATGTTGTCGCGGTTGTCCCAAGCCTGGTTGATTTCCCGTTCCAGCCACTTAAGGATCTTATCCGCTTCGGCTTCGTCTCGCAGGGCATTGATGGCGATTTTGGTTCCATGCACTGTAATTAGTTTGCCCTGCGATCTGAAAATTACTGCCGGCGGATCTTTCAAGTATTCGAAACCACCTAAAACAGCATTGAGATAGGGGAGCACCGGTTCGATGTTCTGGTCCAGATGCGCGATACAGTGCACGGATTCAAAGCCGGGATTGCACTCGGGTCTGAAAATTTCTTTGGAATACGTTTTCAACAACATACTCACCGTCTATTACCACAGCAGGGGTTCCGAACACGCCGTAGCCGGCTATTTCCATGGCCTCCGTGACTTTTTCGATTCGGGCATCTACACCTGCTTCCGCGACTGCTTCTTTAACAATTTTTTCAGTCTGCTGACATTTCGGACAACCGGGTCCTAAAACTTTGATATCCATTTTATTCTCCTTTTTTGTTTTAAATTGGACACGGATTTACACAGATGAACACCGATATAAAAATTCAGGAAAAAAAGTGACCGAAGATCATCCCGCTGATGGTGGCCATCACGACCACCAGGCCGACAAAGGCCACAGTCCTCTTGGTTCCCATGACACTGCGGATCACCAGCATGTTGGGCAGACTTAGGGCCGGTCCGGCCAGCAGCAGCGCAAGGGCAGGTCCCTTGCCCATGCCGGCACCTAAAAGTCCCTGTAAAATCGGCACTTCCGTCAGGGTAGCGAAGTACATGAAGGCTCCCACCACCGAGGCGAACAGGTTGGCCCACAGGGAGTTGCCGCCCACCAGGCCACTGATCCATTGTGAAGGAATCAAACCCTCCGAACCGGGCCTCCCCAGTAGCAGGCCTGCCACCAGGACACCGGCAAACAGCAGGGGCAATATTTGTTTGGCAAAATCCCAGGTGGACAGAAACCAGGATTCGGTCTCTCCCGGGGTAGTGGTGGTGAGCACTACCAGGGCAATGATGCCGGCCGAAAAAGCAATCAGCGGCTCATGCGGGAAAAGAAAGGCCAGCGTCAGAACGGCAGCGGCCGCCAATAAGACTTTATAAGCCTTGACATGGAACCATTTTACCAGCAGCACGCTGAAGACCATTGAAAAAAATCCGGTAAGCAGCCACTTGACATTGTAAATTGCATGCCACAGTCCGGCAGGTTCGGTCGGCGTGCCCCAGGTAGCAGACACCAGGATGCCCACCATAACGGCGAAATAAATCACATTTTGCCACAGCGGTCGTTCCACTTCCGGTTCGGGCATGTGCAAAGCGGATTCAGCCTTGGCCTGTTCTTCCTTGCGAAACAGCAGGTGCATTATCAGGCCGATAACGATGCTGAACACCACCGCTCCCGCCGCCCTTGCCAGGCCGATCTCAGGACCCAGAATCCGGGCCGTGAGAACAATTGCCAGCACATTGATGGCCGGTCCGGAATATAGAAATGCGATGGCCGGGCCCAGGCCGGCACCCCTTTTCCAGATGCCGGCAAACAGCGGCAATACCGTGCAGGAACAAACCGCCAGAATGGTGCCTGAAACCGAGGCAACGCCATAGGACATGACCTTATTGGCGCCGGCCCCGAGGTATTTCATGACGGCTGCCTGGGACACAAAAACCGAAATGGCACCGGCGATAAAAAAGGCCGGCACCAGACAAAGCAATACATGCTCCTGGGCGTACCACTTGGCCAATGCCAGGGATTCGATGATCGCACCGGTAAAACGGCTGCTGTCTATGGGCAGCCAAAAAAAAGCCAGAAAAACCCCTGCAATGATGCTCAGCGGTTTCCAGATGCTTTGCCAGTCCACCTGGCTTTCGGGTTCTTCCTCCTCAATTTCTTCATCCTGCTGGATGGCGGCCTCTTTGTTTTTGATAGCGATTGCTTCACTCATCAGAATATCCTCATTGCTTCAGGTAAAGGAACCTTGGGTGCTAGGCTCGGGGTCGCTTCTGCAAAATAAATAACCATATGCAAATTTAACGATGTATTTATTTTGCGCAAAGTTCCTCACGATTTAAAAAAGGAACCGTTTTTACGAGATCAACAATTTCCGGATCCTCGTCCAGCCAGTGTTTCAGGTTGCCCAGAACACTGGAGGCATAGGGACTGGCTTTGCCGTCCGTCAGAGAATAATTCACCCAAAGTCCGTCTTTAGCATAGTCCACCAAACCGGCTTCTTCTAATATTTTCAAATGCTTCGATACAGTAGGCTGAGCGATTTTCAACGCTCCCCGCAGTTCGCAGACGCACATCATTTTCTGCTGTAATAATTTAATAATCTTTACCCGATTCGGATCGGAAAGGGCCTTCATGACTTTGAGAAAGGATTTCATCAGCGCCTCCTTATATTTATATATGCGAATATAGTAAACCAGTTTGGCATTGTCAAGCTCTTTTATTCTGACTCCTGGCTGCTGAATTCTGTGTTTCAACGCCGGTTATCGTTAAAAGCCCTTTCCAAGGGCAAACCAAAGCCTCCTAGTCCTCCCTCTCTCCGAGCTGTAGGCTCTACTCTCCGACCCGTAGGCTCGAGTCTACGAGCCGGAGGCGGGGCCGGAAGCTGGGCCAGGATTCTTTACTTGATGTCAATTAAAAATGGTCAGCTTTTTGACAATGCGTCACTATTTCAAGCAAAAAAGGCGGCTTGAGAACAAGACTTTGGGGTAAGTACATCAATATCCTACTGAATTCATATGAATTATATCTTTCTTGGGGGGCACCTACTGGTTGGCACAAATTTTGCTAAAAACCAGTGTGGTCTCAATTTATCCTTTAGTTATTTGGTACTGCCGATTCTTTAGTCAATCGAAAATGATTGGTGCCATCTATTAAAAAAAAAATTCGTTCAAAAAGATATCGACCGTACTGGATACGGGATTTTTTCTTTTTACCGATTCCATGGTTATTTTCCGTAACGCAAAAGATGAGTTTTGGTGACTGCCGGCCTAACGATCATCCACCATGTTTTTAACCAACACACCGATAAAGGTAATAACAGGGCTTTTGGCGAACCCTGTTAAACTCTCCGATGCTTTGATGGTGACCTTTTGGGTAACCCTCGTTAAACGTAAAAATTAATCAGCTGCCGATCTGAGGCTACGGTTCAAAATGGAGGCGATCGGTTCCACCGACCGTACCTGCATTATTGTGGTGGGGATTGAAGGACAGTCCGACACCATGATGATCGGGGCCTTGGTGGATTCGGTCTCCGAGGCGTTAAACATCAGGGCCGAGGAGATGGAGGGCACCCCCACCTTCGGCACCAAATTGGATACGGACTATATCCTGGGAATGGCCAAGATGGAAGGCGGCGTCAAGATCCTGCTCGATATCGATCAGGTGCTGAGCGGAGAAGAGATAGTCGAATTTGATAAAACAGTTTAATGTTCTAGGCCATCAATTCATAATTAATCATCAACTAAACTAGGGAGATTACAATCATGGGAAAAAAACTAAGCGTGACTAGAATGGTTATGGCGGTGGTATTCGGTCTTACACTCCTTTCTGCGGGGAGTCTATTTGCGCAAGACACCATCAAAATCGCAGGTTCCAGCACAGTTCGTCCTGTTGTTTCAGCGGCGGCAAGTACCTTTGGCCAGGCAAATTCGGTCACATTTAAGATCGAGGGCGGTGGCTCGAGCCATGGGGTCAAATCTGTCGCTGAAGGTAAGGTTGATATCGGCAATGCTTCACGTTATCTCAAAGATAAGGAAAAAAGTAAATGGCCCAACCTAGTTCTGCACTTAATAGGAAACGATGCCGTTGCAATTATTGTGAACAAACATGTTGGTATCGAGGCCCTTACCAAAGAGCAAGTCCAGGCAATCTATACCGGCAAAATTACCAACTGGAAAGAGCTCGGGGGAGCGGATTTGCCGATCTCCTTGATCAGCAAAGAGCACGGCCGTTCCACTCTGGATCTTTTTTTGAAATATGCTGGACTGGAGGCGAAAGAAACGGGGAAATTCATGGTTCACCGCATTAAAGGTGAGCAAGGATTTTCAACGGTAAAGGCCCGTATTATAGGGGCCAATCAACAGGCCTTGGCCCAGGTCGCCGGGAAAAAGGGAGCAATTGGCTATGTATCAATCGGGGATGCTCTTGTTTTTGCCAAAAAAACGAAAAAAATCCGAATCCCCAGCTTGGATGGAGTCCAGGCTAGCCTAACAACTGTCAAGAATATGACCTTCCCGATTTGCCGCCCACTGCATGTCGTCACCAACGGGCCACCCCAAGGTAAAGTTAAGAAATTTATCGATTATCTTTTGAGCACTCAAGGTCAAAAAATTGTAATCGCCAAGAGTTTTATTTCGGTTAAGTAACTTTTTGAAAACATAGATAAAGCATTCAGGCACAGGAAAACTAAACGCCTCTGTCTGAATTTTAAGCAAGCAATAATTTAAAGCAAAGGGTTAAAAATCTTAAAGGATAATAAAAATGATCGCCAAAGCCGAAAAAAATGGGCGCAAGATCTCATTTGGAGTGAAGCTGTTGGGAAATGGTTTAGCTATCACAGCCATTATAATAGTCCTCGTGGCGATGTCCCTATCTCAGTTCACCGACGTTATGGATGAAATCGTTGGTGTTCGCAATCACGCAGAATCTGTGATACGGTTAAAGACCGCAGTAGCTTCTGTGCGTTTGCAGGGTTTGGAATCTACTCTGATTGCAAGCACCGGAGGTTCCCCGCCCGATCCCCAAGGGATAAAAGCGGAAGTGGGCCAAATTAGAGAAACAGCGGGCAAGATTTTAGACAACCTTGGCCAATCAGGTAACCACCAAGACAAAATTGGAAAAGAAAAACTCAGCGCTTTGCGACAACAAATCGAGAACTATTTTGAAAAAGCAAGCAGGCCCTACGAACTGTTGGGTGAAGGAGAAGTCTTGGATGCCTCCGAGTATGAAGCTGGAACGCTTGGACCACTTTTTACGCAAGCGCAAAGTGTTGCCAACGAGGCCTTCGAACAATCAATGGACAATCTCACAGCCACATTAATCGAGCAAAATCAACATCTGAGGAAACGACTCTA
>CALZJV010000507.1 GCA_945787595.1 uncultured Desulfobacterales bacterium
AAATCTTTTTCCAATCAAGTACCTCAATTCGTTTCAAATTATCAACTCGTCCAGCAATGAAAATATTTGTCAGAAAATGAAGCGATGCATTATCACAATCAATAAAAACCATTTCCAGATATGGTGTTTTCGAAGAACAAGCATCGATCAAGATATGTACGTTCATATTAAAATATCCTGATCGGGATACATCCGATGGGAAATAGGACTCATTTACAGGCGTAGCATAGAATTCAAGTGTTTCAGAATCTTCCCAGCACACATTTCCTGAAAAATCATCCAATTCCTTCTGTGAGTCTATGGTTTTCCAATTCATTTATACATTCACCGAACTTTGAAAATAACCGGTATCACCCGGTTCATTTTCGTTGTTGAAAAAAAGATTTAAAATAAGGTATTTGATCAAATTTCGCTTAGAAGGCTCATTCTGGCATCAAAATGAGGCCGCTAAGAGCTGTTTTTGAGAGCTACAAAATAAAACTATAAATATTATCAAGATGTTATACGATCAAGCTTGGTCCGACCCCATTATAATTATTCATGCGCGTTAGTTATTTGCAATGTGACCATTCCGCCGGGCTGCACCCGGTGAAACACCAATGAAGCGCTTAAAGGCACGGCTGAACGCGGCTTCGGATTGGTAGCCGAGACGATTAGCTAGCTCACCCAAAGACACATCCTTCTTCTTGAGCCAGGTCAAGGCCACATTCATTCTCCAGCGGGTAATGTACTGCATCGGTGATTCCCCCACGAGTTCCTTAAAACGGGCCGCAAAGGCCGAACGCGACATAGCGACCTCATCTGCTAACGACGCTACCGTCCACACCCGGGCAGGATCGCGTTGAATAAGCAAGATAGCGTAACCAATCTGCTTATCTTGCAGAGCGCCGAGCCAGCCCGTCTGAGCCAAGGGATCTTCTGCCATCCAAGAACGAATGGTTTGGATGACTAAAATGTCAGCCAGGCGGGTGATGATCGTCTCACCGCCGGGCCGCAATACCCTAGCTTCGGTAGCCATCAAACGTAAGGTGCTTTGAATCCACTCCATCTGAGGCGACTGCCACGCCTCAATGCAGATTAACTTCGGCAAGAGCCGGACAAGTTGGTGTGCGGCTGGGTGGTCAAACCGAACAGTGCCACATATAAGGCTCGCAGTTGCTCCTCCCTGACCATGCCGCAGAATTTCATACCGTTCACTAATCTGCTCCCGGGGGAGATCAAAGAGCTTTGCCGCAGGCACACCGGGCTCACTTAATAGTCGATGCCCCTCACCGTGAGGTACAAGGGCCAAACCGCCAGGTTGTAGCAAGTGAGGGTCGCCCCCTTCAACCTCAAGCCAACAGCGCCCTGACGTCACCACATGGAACATGAGGCAATTTGGAAAGGCCGGTAAAGCCAAAGCCCACGGGGCCGTGAACTCGGAGCGTGTGTAAAAGACGCCACTCATATTCAAAAAATGTAATGCTTCACCAAGCGGGTCTACAGAAGTCCATGGATTATCTGTACGATCAATGTCAGGCATCAAGTCGCTCATACTTTTAAATATACCACCGCAGTACCCTACAGTCAAATCCAAATTTATGGACGATTGAGCAAGATATAGAGACTGATAAGCATTTACACTCTTGAAAAGAACCAATATACTGGATGAAAAGCAATCGTTTATAACATTTTTGAAACAAACAAGGAGAAAAAAATGAAACTATCAATTTTCGGTTCAACGGGCGGCACAGGTCGCCAAGTTGTGGGACAAGCTCTTGAACAGGGACATGACGTTACTGCGTTTGCCCGCAGCCCTGAAAAACTCGACCAAAAGCATGAAAAATTACAGGTAGTGCAGGGAAATGTATTGGACTTTCCTTCGGTAGAGCGTGCGATACATGGACAGGATGTCGTGTTGTGCACGCTAGGTCTGCCCCCTATGGACAAAAGTAATTTGCGGGCAAACGGAACGAAAAACATTATCCGTGCTATGGAAAAAACCGGTGTCAAGCGATTCATTTGCCAGTCATCTGATGGCGTTGGGGACAGTCGTGACACGCTGCCGTTCCTTATGAAATATCTCATCGTTCCGTTCATGCTGCACCGCGCGTTTGCGGATCATGAGATTCAGGAAAACTATATCAAAGAGAGTCAACTGGATTGGATAATTGTTCGCCCTGTAGCTATAACCGACGGTGAGCGCACAGGTTCTTACCACCACGGCTTTACAGCTGATAACAAAACAGTCACGAACAAAATTTCACGCGCAGATACTGCCGACTTTATGTTAAAGCAGTTGGCAGATAATAACTATTTGCACAAGACACCCTGGATTTCTTATTAATAAGGATACATAACTCTTAATAGAACCGAACGGTTGAATTGTGCGGCGCGGTTTTTTGCGTCCGCACCAGTGACGGGTTAGAATATTTATTTTCCTAGGAGAAAATAATACCCAGCATCAATTTCATCCATATGAAGTACTTCACCGTATAATTTTTGCCAACGGCCACATTCAAGATCGGCAGAAAGACGTTTTACACTATTATCGACTATTGCGGTGTCTGTCATACAAAATGAAGAAATATTAGAACGATAATCCTGATTAAGATACAAATGGGGCCTTTTCCAAGCCGCCGCAGCAAAATTGTCTTTTAGGTCTGATGGCAATTTAAATGGAATAATTTGTGATGAAAGATTCGTACAATTGCTGAAAACACTCAAAGTTTCCTTTGCCGTTGGAAAGCTACTGAAATGATCCCAAAAGAAGGGGAAATATTTATACATCCAAGTTTTCTTGCCAATTCCCGGATCAAAAGTGAAAATGACTATCGGTCCTTTTTTCAAAATTCGAGCCATTTCCTTGAATGCACGTTCAATATCCGAAAAGTGAGGTAATGCTAAAATTGAAAAAACCGCCTCTACACTGCCAGTTTGAAGAGGAATATTTTCAGCATATCCGAAAATCCATTCTATATCGGAATCCTGCTGTAAATGTGAAAGCATAGTGGATGAAGGCTCAATAGCCTTTATTTTATATCCGGTCTTTGCAAGAGCATCGCTATAGTTACCTGTACCAGCACCAATATCAGCTATGATTGCGCCCGTTTGAAGGCCAGCAAGCCTGATCAGTTCAGATACGATTCGTTCGTCAGCAGCTCGAGTGTTATTGTATGTTTCCCCTATTTTATTGAATAGCATCTTCTGATCCTGGTGTTCTAACGCTTGCGGATAACCAGCGGGCCTATTAAAAATCAAGCTTGCACGACCTTTCACGAAAAAATCCGCAAGTTAATCCCGTCTGGTTCATCCGTTGGTTATGTGACAGATGTGATTATTCAGCCACTCTGAAAAGTTTATACGTGACATCTTTCCTGAAGCAAGCTCGAGCATGACACGCTCTTGTTCATCCACGCTGGAGATTATTTCATACCCATTTAAGATAAGAAACGTTTCCATAGCGGCATGCCCAACTCTTTTGTTCCCATCGACAAAGGGGTGATTCATAACCAAGGAAAAACATAGTGTAGCTGCTTTGGTAACTATATCAGGGTAAAGGTCTTTTTGATCGAATGTTTGACGAGGTTGGTTGATGGCAGATTCCAAGGCGTTTATATCGCGGAGGCCGCGAGAGCCCCCTGATGAGGAAATGATCCGATCATGGAGTTCAAAAACTTCGGAAATGGAAAGGTAGCGCATCAGGCCAGCCGTTCATAAAGTTCCTGATTTTTAGATAAAACCCTACGTATCGCCGCTTCCAAATCTGGATCGGGCTGTGAGATAAGATCCTCAATTGAAGCAGTTACAAATTGTTCAGGTAACAGCCCGAATTTTTTAGCTTTGTTTGCGAGAATAGCGGCTTTATTATCATCTATTTCAACTATGATTCTGGTCATGGCTATATCCTTCACTTTTTCGGTATAGATTTAAAATACATCAAAATCCAAAGATTCTCAAGGGCAATTACCATAACGATCAATTCAGCCGCCGAGGGTACGAGGTCGGCTGGAATGGCTTGTTGTGTGCCGGGCATGGCCCGGCTGCTAAATGGTGATGTCCGGTATTATGACACGTGTATCGGGCAAAGTCCAGATCCACCCTGGCGGAGGGGAAGGATAGCTGAAGGCAACCCTCTTCGCTGAAGCTACGCCGGTCAAGAGGGTGTTGCAGCAATGCGCGCCTGAAGGAAGCCGGAGGCAAAAGCGTGGGTCGACGTACAGGTATGTCCCGTACCGAAAGGTAGAGGGCAGGCAGATTTGAGGCGGGGCAAGACCGGGACGAGTCCGCAACACAGGACAAAGTCCCCTATCCGTCATATGGTCGAACTCCGTATATCTGACGATCGTGCGCTGAAAGTAGCCGGTGCTTACCCCGGGAGGCCCGTTGCGTCTCGAAAGTTGACACTGCTGAAAATATAACCGGACTATGAAGGAGAACCGGTCGAACAAAACGCCGGCGCCGGTGGGCCATCGCGTCCTGACTACCGTCGAGCCTAACTCCGCAAGGAGGAGGGAACACAAAGATAGGCATGCAACAGCAGGCATACGACCGAGTGAGCGAACCGTAAGGCAAGCCCATCACGTAATGGGAATCAGCAGCGTGTCGGGCGTAGCTCGAAGAGCGAAGACTAGAGGGCATATTAAGCCGGAGGAAACGAGCCGCGGTGGAATAGACGCGGAGGTCTCACCCCGGTCAAGGCCCGAACGGTGCCGCCTGCCGAATGGCAGGGGTAAATGAGAGTGGGAATAGGAGGTGTGTCTAATGGGTTCATGGCATCAGTC
>CALZJV010000508.1 GCA_945787595.1 uncultured Desulfobacterales bacterium
CAATGGCGTTATTGACCGGTTGCGGTGAGAATGAAAACATCATTCCAGCAAGCAGATTGACCAGCGGCCAAGTAACCTTGTCGTGGAACGACGTTCCGCAGGCCGTTGCTTACAACGTGCATTTGTCGACAACACCGGGCGTCACCGCATTAAATGCATTTAAGATTCCGGATGTGACCAGCCCGATCACCATTACGGATTTAGAGCCCGGCACTACCTATTACTTTATCGTGATTGCGGTTGATGAATCAGGGCAGGGCAAGAATTCAAAGGAGGTTACTTACGCGGCCACCCCATTTCCCGGGAATATCCATTTCAATGATTTTATAACGCCACTCCAACCGGATCAGAAGCCTGCAGCTGGGAAAGCCGATACGGTATCAGCTGGTGGTGTCAAATCCCAAGACACCAAGAAGCACTCGCCGCCGGAACAACCAGCGCCCACTGTGGGTTACGGCAAGGTGACATTGGCCTGGGACAAGGTTTCGAACGCAACTTCCTATAATATTTATTGGAGTAACAAAAAAGGGGTTACCAAGCGTAACGGGACCAAAATTTCTAATGTAAATTCCCCGCACACGATTACAGGCTTGAAAAAGGGAATTACTTATTACTTTGTGGTCACTGCAGTGAATGAATCCGGTGAAAGCGAAGTGTCGGACAGTATTTCATTTACGGTTGACAAATAATACCCTGAATTCTGCATGAAAATTAATGAGAAGTTGAATAATATAAAATAACAACCGTTTGTGAGAATTTAAGCGTTAAAGCCAAATACCCAATAAGTAAAAAGGAAGATAGTCGATTTTTCTCATTAATTTTCACCCTATGGGCGAGCCGGAGGCTTTCATATGCTGCGTTATTAAGGGCTCGGCATAGTGAACTATAGCCTTACCCTTAAGTGCCTTGCCTATGAAAGCCTCCGACTCGTTCAAAATCCAGGGGAACCGTGGCGCAGAACAATTGAGAGACAGGACAAATCGCTAAACGAGAGGTGATGATGATGTGCGGCAGATTCGTAGGATTTCGCAGCCTGGAGGAGCTAAAAGAAATTTATCCTATTGACAGGGCGGCATGTGAAGTTGTGGCGAACTATAACGTCGCGCCCTCCCAGGAGGTCCTTGTGCTTGTGAAGTATGCCGGTGAAAACTGGCTCGACAGATTCCATTGGGGTCTTGTGCCTTTCTGGGCAAAGGACATTTCCATCGGCAACAGAATGATAAACGCTCGTTCGGAATCAATTGCCGAAAAGCCGAGTTTTCGCAATGCATTCAAAAAACGCAGATGTCTGATACTGGCAGATGGATTCTATGAATGGAAAGGGGAAAAGGGACACAAGCAGCCGGTGTTTATCACCCTGCCGGACAAAAAACCGTTTGCATTTGCAGGACTTTGGGAAAGCTGGAATAATAAGGATGCTGAGGAAGCCGTCTACAAATCATGTACCATCATAACGACGCGGGCCAGTGAATCAATCCGCGATATTCATCACCGAATGCCGGTGATCCTGAAAGCGGAGGTATACGAACACTGGCTTGAGCCGGCAAATCAAAATATTACAGAATTGGAGGGCATCCTCAAGGATGACATTTGTACGGAGTTTGTTAGTTATTCTGTGTCAAAACAGGTTAATTCGACACGCAATAACGACCCCTCCTGTGTTGAACCTAAGAATTGACCGATTGGCAACTTTGTCCGCAACACTTTTTGCGAGACATCCGTGTGGTTTACATGGAATCGTACTCATAAATCTCGTATTGAGTTTCTTGCCCCAGCAATTGATCAATTTTGTTCTGGATCTCTGATCGTTCTTCGCTTTGAAACCATTGGTTCCAATAATGAACCGATTGCCATTTAGTGACCACCAGACTTTCTCCGGGTTTATCGAACCGTTTCAGCGTTTCTCCGGTTATATATCCCGGTTTACCCATGGACATTGATCTCAGTTTAATGATCAATACCATCACGTCTTTTTTCTTGTCTTGCGGTATATTTCTTCTTACATGAATTCTGATCATCTTCCTGTCTCCTTCCTTCGGCATTCGATATAGTCACGATGCCGGCATCCGGCTCATAGGCCTGAAAGTCGGAGTAAGAGTATACTGCGAGCCGGAGGCCAGGGCGGGCCGAAACGAATTAGAAACTCGACTGTCTCTAATTCTCAGACACGATACGGTTTTTCTTTTGACTAATCTCCCTGCGGAGACAGGCTGCTGGTCCAAATGTCACGATGCAGTTTCCACTGCCCGGCCAGCTGCTTCCAGATAACTAAATACTTTCCCCTATCCAAGACATTTCCGGACTCACCTCTTAAGGTGTATTTGCCTACATCGATCGCGGTATCCCCGTGTCCTTCCACTTCAATCGTCTCGAGCTTTGCCGACTTAATTCCCATGTCCATGACGCCTTGCCAAAAGTTCTGAATCGCCTCATTTCCGGTAACAAAGTCACTTCCGGCCGGCAAAAGCTGCCCGTTTTCCGTATAAAGATCAGCCAGAGCGGCTGCATCACCTCGATTGAAGGTTGCCATAAACACCTCGTTAGCAGCTTTTATGGCTGCTTGAACCTCGGTTGAAGTACCCTGGTTAGTCATGATTATTACCTCCTTGTGTATCCTAAATTAGTTCTACCCTAGACGATCGTAAACAAAACGGGATTGGTATTTATATGTTTGATTTCTCAAACAAAGTGACTGATTTTTCAGGCAGTAGACAGCAGGTGAATTCCGGTTCTTGATCAGACTCGGCCGAATGAAATCCAGATTTAGGTCAATATTTCATTGAAAGTGAAATTGAGTTTGGCTTTTATGAGCGATACGACGCATCGAATTATTTCTATTCAGAATTGTTGCGATTGTCAAGATAAAACCAAGGAATGCCGGTTTTACCGCTTTGAGGAGGATACAATATTCAATTTTCAATAATCAATAGTCAATTCCGGCTCGTCCGGGTTGGGAAACACCCTGGCGCTCTTCTTTTATTAAAAGAGCACACGTAACTGCAACCAAACACATGGCTGCCGAAATGACAAAAATGAGCCGGTAGCTGCCCGTTTCGTCAAAAAGCATTCCACCCATGTAGGCCCAAAAACCGCCGGCCAGGTGATGCACAGTTGTCGCAAAGCCGGAAAGAAGGCCCACATGAGACAACCCATACAGTCGGCCCATCAGGGTTGCAGTGAGTGGGGCTGTTATCAGAAAAGTGAATCCGAACAGAAGTGCAAAGATATAGAAGCTGAGTTCATTCGGGTATTTCAATATCAATATGTAGACGATGAACCGCAGCACAAATGTCAATGCGATCGGGCATCGATTTCCAAACCGATCCGATGCAGGACCGGCAATCAAGATACCCCCCAAACTGAACAAACCAAAAAAGGCCAGTATATTGCCGGCTGCTTTGAAGGTGATGCCGAAATCTGTTAAAAAGGCCACAAGATGAACAGCCACCAGAAAGTCACCGCTGCCGCAGACGAACATAATGACCAGAAATAGCCAGAATGAAGACGTGCGCAAAGCCATCCTGAGACCGAGGTCTTCCGGCCTTTTTCCTAAGGTGCTGCTGGAAGCTCCCGGTCCGGTGGGCACCTGCTCGTTTCGGCCATATGGCTGAAGGCCGAGATCTGCGGGATTGCCCCGGATAACGGTAAGACACAGCAAGGTATTTACCGCCATCATGATGACTCCGATGAGGGCATAGGATATTCTCCAACCATGGTTCGAAGCGATAGCGGTAAATACCGGTACCAGTAAAAATTGCCCGATACAGTTACCCGAAATTGCCAGGCTGATGGCCAGTCCCCGCCGTTTTTCAAACCAGTTGGTCATCAATGCAGCCACCAGGGGGATGGAAGCACCGCCAAATCCGATGGCTGCCAGCACGCCATAGCAAATATAAAATTGCCAGAGGGAATCGATCAAAGCGATGCCGACATAACCGGCCGACATGAAAAGGGTTGAAACCAGGATGACCCATTTGGGACCGTAGCGGTCATAGAGCCTACCGCCGATGCTCATGGTGAGTGCAAAAAACGTCATGTTCATGAAAAAGGCTGAAGAAAGGGAAGTGCGATTCCACCCCAAGTCGGCAAGCATGGGTTTGAACATGACACTGAAGGCGTAGCGTGCACCCGATTGGAAAAAGAGGATGAAAAAGCAGGCGCACAGAATATACCACCCGAAAAACAGATAAGATTTGCTGGAGGGCTGTCCGGACATCATCCCATTCCACACCACGAATTAAGCCTATTTGCCGGGTAGGGCCGCAAGAAGTTGGTGAGTGCTCGATTTCGAATTTTAGTCATTTGCTTTACTCCCTAGAAAGATCGGTCAATGGCAAACATAAAGCATCAATGCTGAAGCATCAAGAAGAAATTAGATCTGAAAAGCTGTGATAGGCTGACCGAATTCAATTGAAAGCATCTTGACTCGCATGAATAAATGGGTATCGTAATCTGTAGGTGGACATAAAACCGAAATTTTTGAAAGGAATTTAACGTGATTTGTGGATATGCAACCGTAGCTGCTACCAAAGCCTTTGCGCAACAACATCACTCGCTATCTGTCAGCGGAATCGGGACAACGGGGCTGACCGTAAGCCAGGCAGGATTTGGATGCTACCGCGTCAGCACCGGCGTGGCCCACCACAAAACCGCACTGCAAAAAGCTTTGTGTGAAGGCATCAACCTAATCGACACCAGCTCAAACTATGCCGATGGAGGCTCCGAAAGTCTGGTCGGAGAGGTACTGGAAAATCTGATCACCGGGATAAAATCGTAGTGGTGTCCAAGGTGGGCTACCTGCAAGGACAGAATTATGATTTAAGCCAGAAACGCAAGCAAGCGGGAAGGCCGTTTCCAGAGTTGGTAGAATACGGCGAAGGTCTGGAACACTGCATCCACCCAGAATTTTTAATGGATCAGCTGAATCGCAGTCTGGAACGCCTTAAATTGAAGACCCTTGATTTTTATTTGCTGCACAATCCTGAATACTACCTGGAGTGGGCTCAAAAGAAGGGCCACGCATTGGATGCAGCCCGGACTGAATACTATCGCCGTATCCGAGACGCATTCGAATATCTGGAAAAAGAGGTCGTCCGGGGCCGCATCCGGTACTACGGGGTCAGCTCCAATTCATTGCCAGCGACTGCCGATCAAGCGGATTTCACTTGCCTGGCAACTGTCTGGGATATTGCCGAATCCCTGGCCGCATCACATCATTTTCGACTGGTGCAACTGCCCTTAAATCTGATGGAACCGGGAGCCGTGCTGGAAAAAAATCAACCGGGAAGTGACAGTGTGCTTGAATTTGCGCAGCACAAAGGCCTGGGGGTTTTGGTCAACCGGCCGCTGAATGCCTTTTACAACAATCAACTGATTCGCTTGGCCCAAGTACCCACTTCCGAGCGGCAGCCCAAAGATGAGATTGTACATAAAATTCAATTCCTGACAAAATCCGAAAAAAGCTTGTGGATGAAGTTCCTGCCGGCCATTAATGTCCCACCGGGCTTGCGCGCCCGTATCAAGGAGCAGATAGCTGTCGGCGATATCCTGAAACATCACTGGCTAAATTTCGGGTCTTATGAAAATTGGCGCCAGGTTGAGACCGGCAATCTGCGGCCCCGTATTCAGGGGGTCTTGGAGTTTCTGGAACCATATGGCAGCCAAAATGAGGATATATCCAGCTGGATGACTTCTCATCGGACGCGGATCGAAGAAGCATTTGACGCTGTGGCTTCAATTTACGCGCAAAAGGCGACCCGCCGGATCGATCGAATTCGACGCGTGCTGGCGGCAGCCGATCCGGACTGGGCCGCAGAAGGAAGCCTGAGTCAAAAAGCGGTGCGGGCGGTCCGTTCCACGCCCGGAGTATCCTGTGTACTTGTCGGCATGCGTCGCGAAGAATATGTCTGCGATGTCCTGGCTGAGTTAAATCGTCCTATCAAACAGGTCGAGAATTTGGAATCATGGCGAAAATTGTCCATAGAACTGGCAACCTCAGCTATTTGAAAACCGCAATGCCATGGAAAATTCGAATTTCCAATCCTCCCAAGGCGGATCAATTGTCTGAATTTTGCTTCTTTAATGACCGACAGCCGACATCTCATATGAAACTTCATTAATTTAGACAGGATTTACAGGATTATTTTGTTTTAGTATAACTATATCCCGTCCATCCTGTTGATCCTGTCAAAAAGATAGAATTGCATTTCGTTAAGTTTTCTATTCGATCAGACTGGCCGCTTTTCAGGCCAGCGGCTGCGCTTGTATTCTTGACAGATACTAATTTTGATTGTTAAATTAGTTGGTTAGGAGTCTGGGGGGATAGGACTTATCTGTAACATATTGTTATTAAAACAAAATTTAATCAAAAAAATGGAGGGAGAAAACAAAATGACAATAACCAAGGATCTTCAGGCTATCAGCAAAGAACTAACGAAACTGATAAAACAAACTGAAAAATTGGCAGCCGCACTCGGGAAAGCGGAAAAGCCCAAGGCACAATCTGTCAAGCCAAAGGCAAGAGCAAAGGTTGTTACCAAAAAGGCCCCGGCGAAAGCTGGCAAGAAAACTGATACCGAAAAGGTCCTTGCAATCGTCAATAGATCTAAGAAAGGGGTTGATACAGCCACCCTCATGAAAAAAACCGGCTTTGACCAGAAGAAAGTCCGCAACATTCTTCACCGAACCTATAAGCAAGGGAAAATCACAAGAGTGGTAAAAGGCAGTTATGTCGGTGCGAAATAGGATGGATCAAGGCATCAATGAATTTGAACGGTTCAAAGACCAGGAGCATTATCTATGACCCTCACGAAAGCCCATATCGTTGAAGCGGCTGCAGAACAAAACGGGTTACCCCGGAGCCAATCTGTTAACACGATCGAAACTTTATTGGAGATCATCAAGAGAACCCTGGCATCCGGGGAGGATGTTTTGGTTAGCGGCTTTGGGAAGTTCTGTATAAAAGAAAAGCATGAACGGCGGGGAAGGAATCCTGCAACTGGTGAAGATATGTTGCTTGAACCGAGGAGAGTTGTGACCTTTAGGTGTTCTCGGCAACTGAGGCATAAGATTAACGGTTAGAATCCTTTATTTTTTCTGAACTACAGATATCGTTGATTGGTTGATTGGTTAAGTGGTTGTAAATATGGATTTATCCCATATTTGCAAAATAATTGGACACTTCATGTTTTAACAATCGTAACATTAATACTGGCCTCTCCTTCGATGGCGACTTGGGCGCCCTCAAAGACAAATCTGCCCCCAATCTTACGGCCGTTGGCGATCGCTTTTTGGCCGCATTTGCATATGGTTTTAAGCTCTTCAATGCTATGCGCCATCAACAGCAAGCGGGCACTTCCCTCGAATCCGTTTAACAGAAAATCAGTGCGCAGGCCATAGCAGATGACGGAAATATCCTGGATCACCGCCACCTCGAATAATTGGTCCACCTGGCAGTGCGTTAAAAATTGGGCTTCATCCACCAGCACGCAGTGGACAGGAGCCTTTTCCCTTTGCCAATTTTCTATGATCACATATAAATTGTCTTTGCTGGTGGCGAGGATATCTGCCGCACGTTCCACATTAAGCCTTGAGATCACCCTGTCACTTCCCTTGGTGTCGGTTTCGGGTTTGATGATTACCGTGTTCATGTTTCGCTCGCGATAGTTGTAATCCACTTGGATTAACGCTGTGGATTTACCGCAATTCATCGCACCGTAACGGAAATACAGCTTGGCCACAATCGACTCCTATTGCTTATATTCATGTAGATGGCTCGTGGATAAGTTGAAGGGTTGATTGAGTTTGAAGAATTTCAGGGCTCCTGACCTCAATTGGGAAAACTTCTCGGGAGGCCCTGATATCTAAAGAACCTACAAAATTTGTAGTGAAAATAAGCGTAAATTCA
>CALZJV010000509.1:0-1352 GCA_945787595.1 uncultured Desulfobacterales bacterium
GCTTAAAAGGCAGATACTCTACCGACTGAGTTAACGGCCCGTTAGAAACCTGCTATGTAATTCCATTCTAAATTAATGTCAATAAAAATAGTGAATATTATGATTATTTTCGCCAAAACTCCGGAACAACCAGGATAATCACGGTAAATATTTCCAGCCTGCCCAGCAACATGCACCAGATCAGCAGCCATTTCCCAAAAAAAGGTATCTGAGCGTAATTTTCCACCGGCCCGACCATGCCGAATCCGGGCCCGATGTTTCCGATGGTGGCCGCAACGGCTGCAAAAGAAGTCGTAAAGTCGACACCCAGACCTGCCAGCAAAACGGAGCTCAGGGCAAACAGACCCACATAGAGGGCCAGAAATCCTAAAACACTATGCATGACATCATCCGGCACCGGTTTGCCGGCGATTTTTACATGCGACACCGCATGGGGATGAATCAGTGAAAACAATTCCTTGTAACAATACTTAAAGCAAAGCATGATCCGCAGGCATTTCATACCGCCGCCGGTGGAGCCGGCCGACGCCCCCACAAACATGCACAATAGCAGAATAAGCTGGGACATGGCCGGCCATTGCTCGTAATCGGCGGTGGCAAAACCGGTGGTGGTTACAATCGACACCACCTGAAATGCACCGTATCGCAAGGCCTCACCGATGGTTGCATATACGCTTCCGAAGACATCCAAACTCACCACAAACGTGATCAGGGCGACCGCGCCTATAAAGAACCGGCATTCAGAATCCCGCCAGAAGGCCAGGGGTTTTCCCCGCAGCATCTGGTAGTGAAGGGAAAAATTAATACCTGCCAGCAGCATGAAGAATATGAATACACAATCAAAATAGACGCTGTTGAAATGCGCAATGGAGGAATTTTTGGTGGAGAAGCCGCCGGTGGGCATGGTGGTGAAGGTATGGCAGAGGGCATCATACAGGCTCATGCCGCCAAACATGAGCAGAGCATAGACCTTCCACAGGATCACGGCCGTATCTCGGATCCGGGGTTTGAGTTTGTCGGGGACGGGACTGGGGACTTCCGCCTTGTAGAGCTGCATGCCGCCGACACCCAGAAATGGGAGAATAGCCACCGACAACACAATGATACCCATACCTCCCAACCACTGAATAAAACTGCGCCAGAAATGAAGCCCCTTTGACAGGGCCTCGATGTTGGTGAGAATAGAAGCTCCCGTGGTGGTAAATCCGGAGACAGATTCAAAAACCGCGTCTGTGAACGTAAAATAGCCATCTCCCAGATAAAACGGCAGTGCTCCGAACAAACCCACGGCAGTCCAACCTGCCGCCACAATCGCCATGCCTTCACGCTGATTGATGACTTCCGCCCTGGCC
>CALZJV010000509.1:1364-1968 GCA_945787595.1 uncultured Desulfobacterales bacterium
TTGCCATGGATTCTAAGAGGGGAATCAGGCTCTGATCATGGTAATAGAGCCCGACCATCAGGGGAAAAATCATGGTCAATCCGAAAAAAAATAACAATATCCCGAGTATATTCAGGATAAACCGCCAGTGCATCTAAAAATACTCCAGTTTGACGGAAAGAATTTTTTCGACCTTCGGTATCGCCTGCCTTCGCGCAAAAATGATAACGCGGTCCTCCGGCCGGATGACACTGTCGCCGGTGGGTATGATAATGTCATCTTTACGGATGATACCGACCAATATGGCCCCTTTGGGGAAGGAAATCTGTTTGAGGGGTTTGTCCACGATATCCGATGTTTCAAGCGCTAGGGCCTCCATGACCTCCGCCTGCTCTCCTTTAATTGAAATGGCTGAAAGTACTTTGCCCCTGCGGATGTGCTGCAAAAGCGTGTTGATCGCCGAAAGCCGGGTGCTGACCACCTGCTCGATACCGATGGCTTTCATCAGGGGAAAATAACTGAATTTGGTGATCCTGGTGATGGATTTTTTGGCCCCCATGCGCGTCGCTAAAAGCGATGCCAGTATGTTCGTCTCTTCATTGTTGGTCAACGTGATGACCACATC
>CALZJV010000509.1:1976-6723 GCA_945787595.1 uncultured Desulfobacterales bacterium
CGGAATCCGAGGCGCCCGCCGCCGATTATCAGCGCCCGGTTCATTGGCTGATCGTGCTTGTCAAAAACCGCCAGGGTTTCCTGAAGCGTATCCTGTTCGCAAATAAAATAGACAAGATCGCCGGGCATCAGGTAGTCATTGCCCCTGGGTATAATTAATTCTTCCTCACGCACCACAGCGGCGATAAGCAGCCTGATATTTTTAATTTTATCCGGTATTTCAGCGAGCTTGATCCCGGCCAAACGCGAATTTTTATCCAGATAAATACCGATAAATTTTATGCGGCCGTCGGCAAACTCGCCCACATCCGCCGCTCCCGGAACACTCATCATGCTTCCAATCGTCTTGACCACTTCGATCTCAGGGTTGATGATGGTGTCGATGCGGGGCGCATGTTCGCGAAAATGATCGTGGTATTGATCGAAAGCCGCATCGCGCACCCGGGCCAGTTTTTTGGTGGACGGTGACAGCATGTTGGCCACCAGGCAGGCCACCAGGTTGGCTTCGTCGCTGTCGGTGACGGCCAGAAGGATCTCTGCATTGCGGATACCGGCTTCTTCCAAAACCACCGGACTGCTGCCCGATCCCTGAACTACCTGCACATCCAGATTCTCGGACACCCGCCGAATGGCATCCGCGTTTTTGTCGATGACCACAACTTCTTTATTTTCCTGTGTCAGATGACTCGCGATGTGAAACCCGACCTCACCTGCACCGACGATGATGATTTTCAAGGATTTAGCTCTCTGTTTTCATTGGGTGCCGGGGCACGAATGATGGATGATTATTTTAGATTGTGGCCTCCGGCCCAGAGGGGCCATAGGGGCCTACGCCCCGGAGGGATTTTGGATTTGTGGAATCGCTCGCCCAGCGCAGGCGGTTGCGTCGCACGACGTACTATCAACTTATCATAGACAGAATTCCCTAATTCTAAAAGCCAAATTCTAAATCCTCTCATTCCGACTTCCGCATTCCACCTTCCGAATTCCCTTTAATCCTGCCTCCCCAGGCAAGCAAATTTTGAGCAATAAACTCAATGACGTGTTGATGGGTCTGTCGCCCATTGCCTACTACATCCAGCGGCTCGCCGAATTTAAAATATAACGTTTTGTGCGGATCGATGGGCCCCATGTCCTTAATCCATTTCCCGTTATGTTGAAAATCGGTTTTTATGGCCACCGGAACGGCGGGGACACCGTTTCTGGATGCCAGTTTAACCCCCAATGTATTAAACCCCTCGACATCAAACTCAACACTCCGGGTGGCCTGGGGGAATATGATAATGGACCCCCCGTTTGAAATGAATTTGCTGCCCTCGCGCAAAACCGTTTTCAGGTCGTCACGGGGATTCTGCCGTGAAACCGCAATCAGTTTCAGCGCAATCATAATGTGTTTGAAAACCGGATAGTGACGCAATTCTTCTTTGATGACAAACGTAATTCTGTTAAATGCCAAAGCGATGCCGGGGAGAATAAGGGCTTCAAGAAGGCTCATATGATTGGCGATGTACACCAGCGGTCCGGGTCGATGGGACAGCGCTTCCAGACCGGAAATATTAACTTTGCCGCCGACGGATTCGACGATCTGGATAATTTTATGTGAATACCAGGCCCACTTTTCGTCGTTCAGATCACCTCGACGGCCGACAATGCTGGCATGGGTGAGAGTTGACACCAGTCGCAAGTAATAGATGAAATTCAGCCACCCCGGAAAATAGTTTCCGCAAACGCTTTGCCCGGGCCGAGTTTGATAACCGAACTCAGATCTGAGGAGGTGATGATATTGATCTTTGTTCATTAGGATTTTCTAGTCCCGGTACCGCGATAGGATTAAACTGGCGTTGGTACCACCAAATCCAAAAGAATTGGTCATGGCATGTTCGATGCTGGCTTTTCGCATCACATTGGGCACGTAATCCAGGTCGCATTCATCGTCTGCCTGGTCATAGTTGATGGTCGGAGGAAGACACTTTTCATGGATGGCCAGGGCCGTGAATACTGTCTCGATCCCCCCCGCGCCGCCAAGCAAATGTCCCGTCATGGATTTGGTCGAGCTGATCGCCACCTTGTAGGCATGGTCCTGAAAAACCTTCTTAATTGCCCGGGTTTCACTGATATCGTTGAGCGGTGTCGAAGTGCCATGGGCATTGATATACTCGATTTTATCGTAGGAGAGTCCGGCATCGTCCAAGGCCGCATTCATGCAGTTGACGGCACCGCTGCCGTCCGGCGGTGGAGCGGTCATGTGATATCCGTCACTGCTCATGCCGTATCCGGTCAGCTCGGCATAGATCCGGGCGCCCCGATCGAGGGCGTGTTCCAGGGCTTCAATGATCAATATGCCGCTGCCTTCACCCACCACAAAGCCGTCCCGGTCCCGCTCAAATGGACGAGATGCTTTTTGCGGTGCATCGTTGCGCGTGGACAGGGCCTTCATGGAATTAAAGCCGGCGATGCATGTTGGGTTAATCACCGCCTCAACACCGCCGGTAATCATGGCCTCCGCCCCGCCGTTGTGGATTAACTTATACGAATCTCCCACTGCATGGGCACCGGCAGCACAGGCAGTAGCGATGGATGCATTGGGGCCTTTGGCGCCAAATTGGATGGAAATCATGCCGGGAGCCATATTGCCGATCATCATGGGAATGAAAAAGGGGCTCACCCGCCTCGGACCTTTGCGCTTCAAGGTAAGGCAGGTGTCTTCCAATATCGAAAGGCCTCCCAGGCCGCATCCGGTGATCACACCGATCCTATTCGCGTTGCTGTCGTCAATCAGCAGTCCGGAGTCTTCCATTGCCATGCGAGTGGCTGCGATGGCGTAAGCAATAAAACGTTCGGTACGCTTGGCCTCTTTTTTGGGTAGATAATCTTCTGCACGAAATCCCTTGACCTGCGCAGCAATCTTGGTTTGAAATTTGGATGTATCAAATCGTGTAATCTCACCTACCCCGGATTTACCGGCACACAGGGCCTGCCAGGACTCCTGAGTACCGATTGCTAAAGGAGTTACGAGCCCCACACCTGTTATCACAACTCGTCTATTCAAATGGTCCTCCCGTGATACGAGGGTTTAATCCTGCAAACTTTGCTTAATTCCGGCAAGGATAGTAAGTAAAAAGATCCCTTGTAACTACTTGAAATAAATTTTATTATAATACCCATTGCTAATTAATTCAAGGTTGGCGTTAAGTAATTCAAACAATTGGGATTGTCAAGTTAAATCAGGACACAGATTTTCACAGATTTCCACAGATATTTGGTTTTTTGTAGCTTTTAATATCCTGGTAATCCGTGTTCATCCGTGTCCCCAAAATGGGAATTCCGATACTTTCAAGTTATAATCCGCAGCTGTCCGCCGGCCGTCAGAGGCTTTCCAACAGCCGCTGGTGAATATTGTCAAACCCGCCGTTGGACATGATGAGAATAAGGTCTTGGGGCCTGGCAGTTTTTGATAAAAATGCGATAATGGCGTCGGTATCCGGAAAATAGTGGGCATCTTTACCACGACGATTCAAATCATCTACCAGTTGTCTGGAAGAAAACCGCTGGCCGGGTGGAATTTTTTTCAGCAGCGGGGGTTGTCTGATACAAATGAGATCCGCCATTTCAAATGATTGCGGATACTCATTTTGAAATATGCTGCGCATGCTGGTGTTGGTTCTGGGCTCAAACACAGCGATCAAACGGCCATTGGAATGAACCGATTTTACCGCCCGCACGGTTTCCCGCACTGCAGTGGGGTGATGGGCAAAATCATCAATCACCGTAATCTGCCGTTTTTCCCCTCGTATTTCCTGTCGTCGCTTTATGCCTTCAAAGGTTTCCAGGGCACCGGCGATGATCTGCAGCGGAATTTTCAGGTGGTCCGCAATCGCAATAACCGCCAGCGCATCGAGCAGATTGTGTTCGCCGAAAAGCCTTGTTTTAAAAGCTGAAAAGGTTTCATTGTTTTTTATGATGTCAAAAGTCGTCCAGGGAGACGCAAAAGAAATGGGGCCTAAGCGCCAGGCAGAGCTTGTATTTTTACCGTAGTTTTCGATCCGGCAATTGGCGTGGCCGATAAGTCCGGTCACATTTTTATCGCCATCGTAGGCAAGCAGCAAACTGGATCGGGCCAGACCGGATATAAAGCCTTTAAATGTCCTTTTTACATGACCCAGGTCATCAAAGATATCGGCATGGTCAAATTCAACACTGGTCAACACCGCCATTTGGGGATTAAAGTGCAAAAACTTCGGCCCTTTGTCAAAAAAAGCCGTATCATATTCATCGCCTTCCACCACAAAATAAGGACCGTTTCCCAAACGGTAGTTGCTGTCAAAATTTTTTAAAATTCCTCCGATCATAAAAGACGGGTCTAAACCGGCCTCATGCAGGATCCAGGCAAGTATGGCGGAAGTCGTCGTTTTTCCGTGGGTTCCGCTCACCAGGAGTGTTTTCTTGCCGCCCGCCACAAATCGGTTCAGCGCCTGGGGCATGGAACAAAAGTTCAGGCCCATGCGGTGTAGTTTCCCCACTTCCGGGTTCTCCCGGACAACGGCATTGCCGACGATGACCAGATCCGGGGCATAGGATATATTTTCCTCCCTGAATCCGTCCATGATTCGAATGCCTTTTTTTTCTAGAAAATGGCTCATGGGAGGATAAATTTTTTGATCGGAGCCGGTGACTTCAAACCCAAGGTCCCGCAGCATACATGCAAGCGCTCCCATGCCGGTACCGCAGACGGCAATTAAATGGATCGT
>CALZJV010000510.1 GCA_945787595.1 uncultured Desulfobacterales bacterium
CTTTAAATATTTCAGTGGGAGCCCCAACTGCAATTGACTGCCACCGTTTGGCACAGAGGGAAGATTGTAAATTTACAGTTATGACAAAAAGAAAAAAGACTTTTTCCCCTGAAATTAAAAGAGTGATTTTGGACTATGAGTATGTGGAAACACCAAAAGGTTTCCATATCAATGTTGTTTCCAACATTTTGAAAAATGATCAATCTTGCTCAACGGCATAATCTGTTGGTTAGGTGCCTCTGATAAAACGTCTTTTATCACATTTTCTTCATCCTATTCGTTTTGAAAATTCAAATAGAAAATATGCCGACTTCAATCGAAATACCTAAAAAATGTCATGAATGTAGAAAGTATTCCAGACCAACCACTCATGGTCAATGCACTTTTTGCCAAACTTTAGCAATCCAAGAAAGAATATTATGTGATTTAAACCGGCGAGTACAACACCCTGAAAAATTTCAGTGTTTTGCCTTTATGCCCACCCTGAAATTGGTTGGATCATCAAAACAAGATGAATTGTGCGCTTCAAATGGATCCACGCAACCTTTTCAAAATTTTTTTGAATCCGATCGATTTAAATATCAGCGGGCATTGGCAGTTCAGAAAATGAAAAATGACCCGGATGCCGTTTTTATTGATATTAAATATCATTTGGCCTGGAATGTCGTCCATAGGAGGTCATCCTTTCCTGACCCTCAAAACGCATTTAAAATGGTAAATGACGCTTTCTTCGACAGTAGTTCGTCGGTGGGTTCTTTTGTCAGTCTACTCTGGCTGGCTCCTGATCATGTACACGTATACCTTGAGTCAGACGGAGAAAAACCGGTAGAGACCCTAGCTCAGGAGATCAAAAGATTATCAGAATCTTCAATTATTGTAAGCGCCTCCGAAATGGTGTTAAATGCGGTCGCCGGCAATGATTTATGGGACAAGGCGTATTTTGCAGAAACCATAGGTTGACATAACCCTTCTATATTATAAAGGAGAATATTTTCATCGTCTGGCTATCCATGGTTTCACACACCGTCACCAAATAAATTAGCTGTTAAAACACTGCAAAGAGATTGCTTTTTATGGGGAAGTTAAAGCGAAAAATTTCTGGGTATAGTCCAATATCAAGGAAAGTACTTTCCAGTTTACGAAAAACAATTAACAGGAAGGTAATAGATATTTCTGAATTAAAAAATGCCAAAATACATGCTGAAAATTTAGAAAAGTCTGTGATAACAGAAAAAGAGCTTTCCGAACTAGATCCATTACATGGTGTTTATGCTTATAGCCAAAACAAAATTTCAGTTTTCGTTGAACAGTTGACTGAGCTACCGGCACTTTTAAAACTGACGAATGCCTATGCTGATGCCGAGGACATTTATATGCCCTCGGGACCTCCCATGAGCCCTCTTACCAAGTCTTATTTTTTGTGCTGGGGCTTTTTTGATCTTTGCGTGGGGATTAAAAAAGAATCGTTTGTTACCGTTATAATCGATATATGTAGATCGTTAAACGTGGACCGGGGGTTGATAAAGATCTTTGAATGCATGCAAAATTCAAGAATGGGCTTCTATATTCATGAGGGAGTTTCCGAAGGATTTGTCCATTTAAGGGAGTTAATCACTCAGAACCAAATTAAAGCTATTGTACCAAGCGGATATATGGGTAGCCAGGGTGAAATATGGTTTGCCAGAATAATGCCGGAGCCCTTTGCCAAGTTAAATTACGGGTATTCGGTTGTTTTTACAACCCCGTATATTATTTCGGAAATGCGAAATGGACGATTTGTATCCTCGAATGAAAAGAGCTGGAACCTCTTTTTTGAAAGAAATCTTGGGAAAACGAAAATTGAAGATAAAAATCGTGCTTATGAGTTTCTTATGAAATTTGGGCTAAACCGGCATTACTGGAATGAGTATATATTTGAGGGTTATGTCAACCATCAAGATGATATGATATTACTTGCCGGATTTCCCGATATCCCTTTGAGCAGACCGCATTCGGATGAAAACAGTGAAAGATTTTAAATAAATACGCAGTAATCGAGATGGGAAAGAAACGAAAAAAAAAGAAGCGAAGCATTGCGACTGACGTCAAAGCCATCTATCAGCGGGGAATGCAACTGTATCTTGAAGAAGAAAATTATGTTGCAGGATTAAAATATTTATTTAGGGCTGCCAAAGCAGGCTATAAGAAGGCTTATGGAGAGATAGGAATAATTTTGTATCGAGAGAAAAATGAAACAGACAAGGCTGAAGTGTGGTTTAAGAAAGCGGAGGAGGCTGGTTGTCTGCACGCACCGCATGCATATGATTATGGGATGCTTTTAATCGAAGAAAGAGGCGATATTGAAAGAGGGAATCGATATTTGGACAAGGCTGCTGAAGATGGATATTAAAAATCTCAAAACATTAACATAGCCAATTACATCCGACCCCTGGATGGGTTGATTATTAAATCTTGCAAACGCTATTAGGAAATGGACAATTATTTTCAGCCGTCATGATTATCATAGGGAGCACTGGTGGTCCAGTCCGTTCAATTAAAGTATCAAAGATTTTCAAGGTTTTTACTAAAATGGGCGGACAGATTTAAGGTTATCTGTACAAATATACAATAGAATCAGAATATTGGCAGGATTTGACTAAGGCACGAAATGTAAACTTTGCCCTTTATGTGGATTGGCCAGGGGAAATCTACAACTTCCAGGAATTTTAGATTTGGCCGGCTAACCTAAAGCATCGTGGTTCAATTTTTTGGTTGATTAAAAAAAGCAATCTACATACTGCAAAAAGAATAGACCAGGTTCGGATTTTTACAAAATTTTTGAGGTTAAAAAATGGTTGAATATGAACTCCAAACCGGATAATAAGTGTGAAAGAGGTGGTGATATCATTTAGCTAACTGAAATAATTACTAATTCCATATACTGGCAGCTATATTTAACTAAGCATGAGATCTCAAATTACTACAATGTAGTGTTTTTGTAATTTCTTGACAATGATAACAACTTCAAGTAAACAAATAAAAAATCCTTGACCAAATGTTTCGTGTTGCCTGGTACCGGAACGTTGAACCTCAACTCTTTCTAACTTCTGGTCTCATTCTGAACCTCATTACAGGCGGAGTCTCATCTTGATCCGAAATTCATATTGCTGGTAGTTTTTCAATTTTTTATTTTCTTATTGTTATGAAATAGAACTAGTTTTTCTTAAAACTTAACCTAAAAATCAGGCAAAGATTCAATGGAGATTCCCCTCAAACTATGCATACCTTGCTCCCGACAGGACGTGGCTGTTCTGGAAGGAGCCTACCGAAAATCAAAAATTACAATAGATCTCACTCGAAAAAGTAAATTCTTATCATTATTATCATTTAAGCCTGAGAAGCCCTCAAAGAAAGGAGGGTGAAGATAAGAGGTGTGAATCAACCTAATGTCAAAAAAAGGGGGGAAACATGAAGAACAAGAAACTTTTTGAGTTGGCTTCTATGATCGGGGTGTTGGTCCTTGGCTTGGTGGTTATGACAGCCTTTGCGTTCGCTGGCGAGAGAACCCCGAAAGGAAATGCCTTTGGATGGCACGGGGATCGCGGCCATAGCATTCAGCTCGGTCCGCGTCCGTACTTCCTCGTCGAAGATATGGATGAGAGTAAGCTCAAGACCAAACTCCAGCAGTGCTCCGAGGGCCCATTCAAGAGGACCGACTTCTCGATCGGAGTGCGACGTGACTTTCACCGCGGACAGGGAGTTGGTGTGCCGCCACTCACAGTGCGATCTTCATACGACGACGGACGTTGTCGCCCGCGAAGACCTGCGTTGGAAGTGCACCACCCCCCCAGAATTCTCCCCGGACGACGAGCTGCTTAACGCTGCTGATATCAGGTGCTGCACCAGCGATTTCACGCTTGAGGAGTTCAAGTCGCTTTGCGGCAAGATGGATGCGGCAAACCGCAACGCGACCACCATAGAGGAATACATGGATGCCACCGCGAACTGGCGCACCGACCTTTATGCAACCTGCGGCACTTTGCTCAGTCACGCAGAGAGCATCGAGCTCTTCAAGGACTTGGGTGCGAAGATGACCCCTGAGCTCAAGGCTCCAAGCGTGGAAATGCCATATGAAGGCGATTATACCCAAGAGGACTATGCCCAACAGATGATCGACGAATACAAAGCAGCCCGTGTTAATCCCAAAAAGGTGTTTGCGCAGTCCTTCAACCTCGATGATGTGCTCTACTGGATCGAAAACGAGCCGCGGTTCGGCAGGCAGGCCGTGTTTCTCGATGGTCGCTACAACGTTCCTGGTTTCGACCATACCGACCCAACCACATGGTCGCCTACCATGGAGGAACTAGTTTCCGAGGGCGTGAACATTATTGCACCGCCCATGTGGATGCTCATGGCGCTCGACGGGAATAATAAAATTGTACCATCCACGTACGCTAAGGAAGCTAAGGCTGCTGGCCTCGACATCATCACATGGACACTTGAGCGCTCCGGCCTTTTGAAGAACGGTGGCGGCTTTTACTATCAGACAGTTACCGATGTGATCAACAACGACGGCGACGCGTATGTTGCGCTCGACGTGCTGGCGCAGGACGTGGGAATTCTAGGTATTTTCTCTGACTGGCCAGCCACGGTAACCTACTATGCTAACTGCATGCGCCTCAAATAACCATAATCCGGGCAGGTGGACTGACATGATACCCGCCTGCCTATCGCTCCCAAGGATTGACAAGAATTTCATTTGTTAGATTGCATGTAACTGCCAATCTTGCATTTGACAACACACTACGTCATGGCATTTAAGTATGCCATTAGATGACCGTCTGCTCACATCTCGGACGATTATGTTTATTCACGAATGTAAAACAACCACTAAGCAAACTTAATGGAGTTCCTCATCAAGATAGTTTTTATGGTGACGCACGTGCCGATGCGCCTGAATTGGCTTATCGAGGCTCTTTTAGCGTCGGCGTGCGGACTCTGGAAGTTATTAATCCCAACCAAATTGATATTTTAAATTATAGCGAAGATAACACGGATCCCAGGTATGATCGTCCTTTGACGCTTGAGGTGTGGTACCCGGCGATCCGCCCTGGCAAAAAACCTGAGGTTACAACCTATTCAGATGTATTAGGCAGTGGCCCTGGCAACCCAGATCGACCCTTGATACCATTTGAATTCGCCGGGCGCGCATTGCGGAATGCAAAACCCGACTTCGGAGGTTCTTATCCTTTGGTAATCGTCTCACACGGCTATCCAGGCTCACGAGTTTTGCTGACTTATTTGACAGAAAATTTAGCATCCAAAGGCTATGTAGTGGTCGCAATAGATCACACAGATTCCACTCATGCAGATGCCACTGGTTTTTCCAGTACCCTTCTCAACCGTGCAATTGATATTAATTTCGTGCTTAATTACATGACTGAAAGCTTTTTAACAGCTGTTGTCGATGCTGAGCGAACTGGGGTCATAGGTTATTCGATGGGCGGCTATGGGGCACTCATTGCCGCAGGGGCAGGGGTCAGTGAGTTCGGTTGGGTTTATTGGGGGGGTGTGCCCGGAAATTTCATGGAAATGTTTCGAGCAGGTAATACAGATTACCAGGACTTTTTAGATCCACGCATTAAGGCGATCGTACCGTTTGCTCCCTGGGGCGGTCAATATGGAACCTGGGATCTTGTAGGACTTGAAGGACTCAAGGTTCCTTCCTTTTTTATCGTAGGGAATCAGGATCGCACTGCCGACTACGATGGGGTAGATTTTCTGTTTAAAAATGTCGTAAATTCAGATCGCTATATTCTAATCTATCAAAACGGCATTCATGAAGTGGCGGTCAATCCGCCGCCGCCGATCGCAGAAAACTACTTTCGCGAATACATACACTACCAGGAACCCGCCTGGGATAACCGGCGGTGCAACAATATCAACCAGCATTTTATTACGGCTTTTTTGGGCGTACACCTGAAAGGAATAGAAGAATATAGAGCATATCTGGATTTAATCCCAATTTCTAATGATGCGGATCCCTTTACGCCTGAATATTGGAAAGGCTTCAAAGAATGGACCGCTGTAGGATTGGAACTGCACCACATGGAACCATAGTTCCTTAAAATATATCCTCAAGTTTAGGGGATAAATAATTATTCTTCTAGAAATGCCAGCAGGGTCGTACAGTCGTACTTGGCCCTGCTTTTTTTATTGCTTTATTGCAGTTCTGCTATCAATCAAATTTTTGACAACTCTAATAATTTTATGATATTCGAATATTATAATCGTAGATTTCGATAATCTTCGAATTAAAGATCAATCAAGATAGCATAACCCAAACATCCATCTACAAAGCTCACAAAGCTCATTTGATTACTACATAGTAGTACTTTTTCTTTTCTCTTGACATAAAAATTTCTATAAAGTAACAAAACTCGATAATTTTGCCTAATGGGCACCATCTCAAGCTGAATCTGAACTATATTGGGCAATATCGATTCCGCTATCTCGGTTAGTTGCACGTCTTAAAGATCACTTTTGGAAAAGATTCTGTTTTCCACCTAACGTTAGCTATAAAAATGGTGAAATTACGATGGAGTGCCCCCTCAAGTTGTGTCCTCTCCGCTCCTGACAGGGTATTTTCTGTTAGGAGCTTAATTCATCTCGCCACGCCGAAACTTTGAAAATACAATTCTTGCGAACCTATCCAACAAACAACAGGAGGTGGCAATTATGAGTGAGACTAGCCAGTTGGACAGAACCTTTCAAATCATTATGAAGCACCTGATGGAAACCGGTCAAGCACCTCACTACACAGAGATTGCGGTCGAATTGGATGTTCCGATAGAAGAGGGGCGTAAAGCCTTGCATGAGCTATTTTCACCCGGTTTTCCTGCCTGGTTGTTTCCTAATACTGACTACATCTGCTCGTTTCCGCCATTTAGCAGCCTTCCCACCCAACACCGTATCACTATCGATGGTCAACAAAAGTGGTTCGGGCAATGAGGGTTCGAATCGCTGGCGGTCAGCTGGCTTTTCCTGGGAAAAACAGTGCAAATTGATACTCTCTGTCTGGATTGTGGTTCTCCGATCAGAGTCGAAATGAAGGATGGAGCAATCCTGAACGCTGAACCGGAAGGTATCATGGGATATACATCTGTACCTTTTAAGGATTGGTTCAACGATCTGCCCTATGCCTGAAGTACCATGAACCTCTTCCGGTCGGAAGAACATGTTCGCAACTGGAGCGGATATAAGACCGATACTGATGAAGGGATCAATAAGCTTTCTGATGTACTTGGCCTTTTTTCCATAAATTTTTTTTCCAAACGGTTGGATCCTGATTACGCTACCCGGATGCAGGATTATCTGATGGAATTAATCGAAATCCTAAAAGGGATGGGCTCTTTTTGGCAACCGCCTGAGCAATGATTATCCATTATCTACTTAAGAATTACGGAAAGGGGGAAAAATGAAGCATCGACAAGAATCAAATAACCGATCATTAGCTACACGCACGAATACTTGGGCCGTTTGGTTCGCGGGCGCTTTAGTTTTGGCCGTTATACTGGCGGTGGCGACGCCGCTTCCAGCAAGTGCAGGTGGTCAACTGGCGCTGGAGACGCTCTCGAATCGTCCCGACAAGCTCAGCGGCAGCGATGCGCTGGTGCACGTTAACGCTCCACCGGGTGTGGCGCTTGATGAGGTGACAGTGAGACTCAACGGTGTCGATGTCACCGGCCTGTTCGCCGCCGACGGCAGTGGTGGTCTCATAGGGCTGATCGAGGGGCTGGCGATAGGCAAGAACCTACTGCAGGCGAAAGCCAAGGGAGCTGGTACCGCCACGCTGCAACTGGTCAATCATCCACTCGAGGGACCGGTTTTCTCGGGGCCTCACGAGCAGCCTTTCTTCTGCCAGACGCAGTCATTCGAGATCTACCCAGGCGGTGAGACCCTGGGGCCGGCGCTGGACGAAAACTGCTCGGTGCCGAGGCGTGTAGACTATGTCTACCGTTCCACGGACGGACAGTTCAAGGATTTGGACTTAACTGATGATCTTCCGGATGATCTAGCCTCAACCACCACCACCGAAGGCGTTGAGGTACCGTACATCGTGCGATTGGAAACTGGGGTGATCAATCGCGCGATTTACCAGACGGCGATCCTGGACGATCCGGATGTGCCGGGGCCAGATTTGCAGGGCTCGGACGGGGCGTGGAACGGGAGGATAGTTTACAATTTTGGCGGAGGCTGTCGTGCGGGTTGGTACGCACAGGGGGAAT
>CALZJV010000511.1 GCA_945787595.1 uncultured Desulfobacterales bacterium
TTGCTCAAATTGGGTGATAATATTACCACCGACCACATCTGCCCTGCCGGAGCGCTCTACCTGCCGATTCGGTCGAACATTCCGGAGATCTCAAAGCATGCTTTTAAGGTTGTAGATGACACGTTTGCAGAACGAGCTCATAAAGAAGATGGTGGTATTGTTGTTGGTGGTGTCAACTATGCTCAGGGATCCAGCAGAGAGCAGGCTGCAATGGTTCCCAGATATCTCGGGGTCAAGGCTGTTATCGCTAAGGGCTTTGCTCGTTTGCATTTGGCCAATATGGTCAACTGGGGGCTTTTGCCGTTGATATTTGTAGCTGAAAGCGACTATGAAAAAATCGATCAGGGAGACCGATTGTTGTTTGACACAACGGAATTAATAGAAGGAAAACAATACGTCGTTAAAAACGAAACCAAAAATGTTGAATTTCCGGTTACTTCACCCTTATGCCAGACAGAACTTATTGCGGTAAAAGCGGGCGGGGTTGTGAATCAGTTAAAAAATCAGAACTATAACCCCAAAAAAAGGTAATATCGACGACCTTTGTTTTGGTTATAGAATCGTAAAAAAAAAGGGCCGATAAAAATGAAAAAGTTAAAAAATGAAATGATTCAAATCTTAAAGGGCTTGAGGGAAACCCACGGCATCACGGCCATCAAGGCCTCGTTTGAAACAGAGGATATTCAACTGTTTGAACTGTTAAGAATCGTTGAGCTGGCCTCGGCTACCGAGGTCGGCATTGTGGTGAAGCTGGGCGGCAGTGAAGCACTGACGGATATCCGGCTGGCCAAGATGCTCGGCGCCGCGGCCATATTAGGCCCCATGATCGAGTCAAAATTCGCCCATATTAGGCCCCATGATCGAGTCAAAATTCGCGCTGGAAAAGTATCTGGAGTTGTGCGGGCGGACGTTCACTGCCGATGAGGATGTCAAATACCTGATTAATATTGAAACAGACGCGGGGTGTCGCCGAATTGAAGAAATCACCTCGGCCCATAATGTCGATATGCTGGATACCGTGGTGCTGGGCCGCACGGATTTGTCTAATTCGATCAACCTAAACGATGTCAACGCACCGGAAATACTGGCGCTGGCACAGGAACTTTTTACCAAATTAAAACAGCGGTCGATTCGATGCCTGGTTGGGGGCGGCATCACAGCCAAAACGGTGCCTTTTTTACAACAGCTGAACGGGCTGGTGGACGGTTTTGAGACTCTGAAGGTTGTTTTCGGAGATTACAATAAAGCAAAACATAATCTAGCTGAAGGGATCCAATTGGCCCTTGAATACGAATTAAAATGGTATCAGCTCAAGCGGCAGTATTATGAAGAAAGATTTCAGGAGGACGCCAAAAAAATAGATCGTTTCTCTTCTATGGTTTAGGGCCCTTAGTCCGTTTTTTCTGACAACATGTTGTCAGAGAATTGAGGTGTCAGGTGTCGGGTGTCAGGGAAAGGAGATGTTAGATGCTGAACCCTGACACCTGACACCTGAAACCTTATAAATTATCGCCGTGCTTGCTGCCCTTCAGGGGCCACTTTTTCCGAGCGTGGTCTCGGAACAAGCTTAGTTTCTAAGGATACCGAGAAAGGAGATAGAAATGAGGATTAAAGAAGTTGAGGCCCTAAACCTTGTCGTCCCCACTAAAGTAGACAAAAAACCCATCAGCTTGGCCTACGATGAGCATCTAACAAAAATCGTCTTCGATAGTTACAAATCCACCCTCGTAAAGATCACCACCGATGAGGGGGTAACCGGGGTGGGAGAGTGCTTGGCGAAGCTCACCCCGAGGGCTATCAGCGCCATCGTTGAGGACGCCTTTAGGCCCATCCTCATCGGGCAAGATCCTCTCGATGTGGAGCCCATTTGGGAGATGATGTACGCCACGATGAGGCATAGGGGTCACTCAAAGGGTTTCATGATCGAGGCGATGAGCGGTGTTGAGATCGCCCTTTTTGACCTCATCGGAAAGACATTCAAGCTTCCCGTACACAAACTTTTGGGAGGCTGCTATAGGAATCGCCTCGATGCCTACGCTTCCTCCTTGAGGCTCAGAGACACAGAAACCATCGTGAAGGAGGCCGTTGGTTACGTGGAGCAGGGCTTTAGCGCCATAAAAATGAAGGTGGGCCGCGGTGTGGCGCAAGACATCAGGAACGTCAAGGCGATAAGAGATGTGATCGGATATGACATCCAGTTGACGGTCGACGCCAACTGCGCCTACAACCTAGCGACGGCCATTAAAATGGGCAGGGCCTTAGAGAAATACGATGTTTATTGGTTCGAGGAGCCCATCCCCCCGGAAGACATAGATGGTTATGTCAAGTTATCCAACTCTTTAGACATCCCCATCGCCGCCGGGGAGACCGAATTCACCAGGTATGGCTTCAGGGACCTGATAGCCAAGCGGGCTGTGGACATCGTTCAGCCGGACATCTGCCGGGCCGGTGGATTTCTTGAGTGTAAGAAAATAGCCGCCATGGCAAGCGCCTACAACATCCCCTACGCGCCCCACACGGGAGGTGAGTCAGCCGTGGGCATCGCCGCTTCCATCCAGCTAGCGGCTGCCATCCCCAATTTTCTCACCTATGAGTACATGCGGAGCGACTGGTCTGAGACACATCCGAATCCCCTGAGGGAGAGCTTAACCTTAGAGCCTGTGGAGAGGTTTGCCGATGGGACCATAGAAGTTCCGGATAAACCGGGGCTTGGAATAGAATTGAACGAAGAGATCGTGTCGAAATATCAGATAAATTGTTAGAAGGTGTTTCAAAATTGCATCCAAGTTTCTTCGTAATGCTCACATTGAAACAGGTTACCAGTTAAGCCCGTTGGCCCGTTTGCCAGTTCAAATCGGAAGAATCCCTTTTCAACGGGCTAACCGGTAACCGGTGAACCGGCCAACCTAACTACGCCTTGATGCATACCCTAATCACTCGAGATTAGAAATGTAATCCCGCCTTGCGGTGCCCTACAATTTTTTATAAAACCAGTTTGCCCTTTTGTACCAAGATTCTTGTCTGCCATAACGGTCGGTTGTATCATCAGCCCATCAAGGTGAATACTGCTTCGGACTACCCCGCCTAAGGATTCATTGTCTCCGATTGCGAAATGAACGGTTCCGGCAAGCTTTTTGTCTTCTGCCAGATTTCCGATCAATCGTGCATTGGGGTTTGTCCCGATGGCAAATTCCGCTATGTTACGCGCTGTAGCATCTCTTTCGAATATTTTCTCTATGAATTGAACATCTTCATTTCCGCCGGAGACCGAGACGGCTTCTCCGTTCTTAACCTCGAGCTTCAAGGGCTGGCTCAGCTTTCCGATGCCGTCCAGGGAATAATCAAATACCAATGTTCCGTTCATGGTTCCTTCTACCGGGCAGGTCGGTGCTTCGCCGGGCGGCAGAGTGGCAAACCCGTAATCTGCATGGAAAAAACCGTCGAGAGAAAAGGCATTGCGCCCGGCGACACTGAATGTGACATCCGTGCCCTCGTCCGATTTGACCGTGATTTCATCCGCACCGGCCAGGGCTTCAGCATAGGCTTCCGTGCTTGCCCTTAATTTTTGAAAGTCGACGGTCATAGCGCCTTTTATCATCATATCTTCTGTGACACCCCGCAGTATAATCACTTTGGCACCGGCAGCAAAGGCTTCGAGCCTGGCGCGCGTATGGGTGATGGCATGGGTCGTTGGCGCAAAGACGATGTCGGCAGCTTTCATTGCGGCTGCAATTGTTGCCGGCGGTTCACTGCCATGTTCGCCTGTCAGCGGTAAAATGGCGATGACTGTTTCGGCGCCCAGACCCCGGCAGGTCATGGAGAAGGCTTTGCCTACCCTCAGCTTTTCAGCATCCGTAACCACAAGCACCTTATCTTCCTTTTTAACCTGTATTACTTCTCTGGCCAGTTTTTCCGCAGATGCGATCAATTCGAGATCATGCATGTAAGATTTCCTCCTGAAGTCATTTTTTGAAACGATATGGGTTTTGGTATTCTTCTTGAAACCACTGCTAAACATTCATTTAAAATGGTCATTAATTATTCGTCCATAATTTACATCAAGTCGAAACGAACACAATAAAAAAATGATAAACAAGTAAAATTGATTGGGTTCGCATCCAACTTTGTGGCAAACGCCCATACCCTGCAGTTGTTAATTTCTATTAACAAAATGTTCATAGAATATGAACATAACGTCTACTGTGTTCAGCATGATTCTTTTAAAGATCATGACCATAAGGGCGGTTTTTAAAAACGAGATTTTCTAAATATCATATAACTTATTGTTAATGTAACAAATATCAACTTAAAAGTGGCCATGAAAATTGTAAATCTGTATGTTATCCCTGATGGCATGATTTTTGAAAACAAATTTCCACAGATATCATAATTAAGAAAATTTCCTAGGCGAATTTGACGAGTTCGGTAGGAGAATTTTGCGAAACTATCATGGATCCACCCACCGTCAAGACATCGGCTACCGTCTAATTAAATAAAAATATTAATGTTTTAAACAATGTTTTAAACAAGGCCCAAAAATCATCCTAAAAACTCTTATTGACAATAAATGGTCAGTACAATAGGTTAGATTGGTCTGACCGGTCTGTTCAATTTTCGAATTTTTTACCAAAATTTAAACTCTTTTACTGTACTATTAGAGTGTCAATTTCTAGCTCATTGCCTGTATTGATCTAATGATTTAAAGAGCACGGCGCCTAACACGGCAAACGGTTTAAGCTTGGATTATGGGTCCCGGTTATGCATGGCTGCCATATGCTTTCCGGAATAGGATATTAATTTTTCAGCAATAAAGGAGGGCGTTTATGAAAGCAAAGGAATATTTTAACAGCATGACCCGGCGTGACTTCATTAAAGCCACCGGTGTGGTCGGTGGTGCAGCTATGCTGGGTATTAATCCGCTCGACGCATTAATCGCAGAGGCATCTGTTGAACCGATGAGCAGTGCCACTATGGAGGAACAGGAAAAGCTTTACGCGGCTGCCAAGAAAGAAGGCAAGGTTACCCTGTATCAATCTTCGTCCACTCAAGCCGGTAGTACACTGATCAAGGCTTTTAACGAAAAATATCCCGGTGTCAAAGCGAGTGTATATCGAGGCGGGAGTGTGAAATGTCATACCAAACTGGATACCGAATGGCGTGCAGGAAAAACCATCTGTGACGTATTCCATACCTCTCTTTATGGTGCCTTTTTGACCATGAGGGATGAAGGCCGCTTTATGAAGTACAATTCACCCGAGGCCAAAAATTACCGCGAGGACTGGACGGATCCGGAGTATATGACACCTGTTCGTTTTACGACCATGGCCATCGCATGGAATTATGATATTGTATCGGACTCGGAAGCACCCCAGACCTATGCCGACGGCGCGAAAATGGCTACGCAGGAAAAATGGTTCGGCAAGATCGCAATCGGCGATCCCAACGGCAGTGCCAACGCGATGACCTGGGCCTATTCACTGCCCATACAATATGGGGATGTTGCCTGGGATTGGTTTCGTGCGTGGGGTGAAGCGGATGCCGGTACCTTTACCAGTCATGGCGGAATGGATAAAGAGATGATGGCCGGTAAATATCCGTTGTCCATGGAACAGCTCGACTACCGTATCAATAAAAACATCGAGAAAAAGACACCGGTAAAGGCAGTCTGGCCCAAGGGCGGTGTTCCGGTTGGACCGGGACCGGCGGCGATCATTAAAGATGCCCCCAACCCCAATGCGGCCAAACTGTTTTATAATTACTTCCTTTCGTCCGAGGGCTGCCAGGCGTTCCAAAAGGGCGGATTCAGTAATACCGGCCGCAAAACCGGTCTTATCAAATGGAAACATATGCCCGGGTATGACGATCTGAACATCATCAAGATTGATTACGCCCAGATGGATAAGGATCGAACAGACCTGTTGAACAAGTTTGAAAAAGTGTTTGGCGCGGCCAAGAAGAAAGCCAGGGCCAAATAATCATTGCGGGTAAACCCCTATGGCCGGGCTTGTCGAAATAAACAGCCCGGCCATTTTTTCAAGGAAATATATTCTGTCGCCGGACAATGAAGACGATTGTGGAAGGGTTGTGATCCATGAAACGAATCATGCCACTTATTAGACTGCTTACACGCAGGGATTCTATCCTCGTTATTGTTATTACCGCCTTGATCGGTGTGACGGTGATTTACCCTCTTTCGATCATGGTGATCGGGACCTTTAAATCGGCGCCACCGGGTGAGCCCTCACCCCTTTCGTTTGATAACTACATCCGCATGTTCAATAGCGACTGGTTTTGGGTGGAACTGGGCCACACGGTCTGGATTTCAATCGGGGGGACCCTGCTGGGCGTATTTCTGGGGGTCAGCTTGGCATTTATCGTTACCCGTACCGATACGCCCTGGGTGGGCAAGCTGGAAATTCCCTTAATCGTACCGTTTTTTCTTTCGCCCTTTATCGGCGCCCTGGCCTGGACCGGCCTGGCTTCAGCGGACTATGGTTTGCTGAATGGCTGGATCGAATCGCTTTTTGGTGTCCGTCCTTTTGAAGTCTTCGGACCCTGGGGGATCATCTGGGTCATGGGACTGTACTACTCACCCTATGCCTTCCTGATCGTCTCGGGCACGCTTCGTAATATGGATCCCACCCTGGAAGAGGCTGCTTTAAGCGCCGGTGCCAGCAAACCCCAGACTATGTTGCGGATCACACTGCCCTTGATGGCCCCCGGTATTCTGGCCTCGGCCATCCTGATATTTGTTGCGGCGGCCGAGCAATTCGGCATCCCCAGCGTACTGGGGATCAACCAGCGCTGGTTTGTGCTGACTACGCGTATTTTTTATCTGCTGCAGGAATATCCCCAGGACTATTCCATGGGTGCCACGGTGGCCATGGTGATGCTCTTTTTTACCGGCGGCATGGTATACATGCGTAACCGGATCATGCGACGCCGGGAGTTTGTCACCGTTGGCGGAAAAAGTTTCCGGCCCCACGTCATCCCGCTCGGTAAATGGCGCTATTTTACTCTGAGCTATTTACTGGGGTATATTTTGGTGGTGGTGATACTGCCTTTCGGCACGTTCATCGCCATTTCCTTTTTCAGGTTCTGGAGTATCCACCCCAAGCTCAAGTACCTTACCCTTGAAAACTGGCACTATATCCTCTTTGAATATCCGTCTACCTGGATTGCAATTAAAAATTCACTCTTTTTATCTGTTTTCGGGGCCGCCATTGCCGTGTTGATCAGCGCGATTATCGCCTGGGTGGTGGTACGCACCAAGGCCTTTGGAAAGGATACTTTAGATACGCTTGCCACCCTGCCGGTGGCGGTTCCCGGCCTGATTTTAGGCGTGGCCTACATGTGGGCCTGGATCCGTTCGCCGATTCCCATCTACGGGACCATCTGGATCCTCATGATCGCTTATGTCTCGCGCTTTATCCCTTACAGCCTACGGTCGATTGAGAGCACGTTGCGCCAGATCGATAAAACCCTGGAGGAATCAGCCAACATATCGGGCGCATCCTGGATCCAAACCTTCTGGTCGGTTTCCCTGCCCCTGCTGAAGCCGGGATTGGTGGCGGGATTTATTCTGTTGTTTGTGACCTTTGTAAGGGAACTGAGCTGTTCGATCCTGTTGTATTCCAGCGGCAGCGAAGCGTGACCATGTTCGACCTGTGGCACGATGGTATGTTTCCCAACCTTGCCGCCATTGGGACCCTGCAGCTGTTTATCACGGCTGCCTGTCTGATAATATTTTCAAAAGTCTTCAAGATTCGGATTACCGAAGTCGTTCGTTAAGAAAAAAATGGAGGGGCTGATAAGATGCCGGATGTCAGAATAGAAAAACTAATTAAACGATTTGGAAACGTCGAAGCGATTGCCGGAGTCGATATTCATATACCGGAAGGGAAAATTGTCACCTTGCTGGGCCCATCAGGATGCGGCAAGACCACAACCTTGCGCTGTCTGGCCGGCTTTGAAAACCCGGACGAGGGCAAAATATGGATTGGAGATCAGCTGATTTTTGATTCCAGCCAAAAAATAAACCTATCTCCCCAGAAAAGAGGCATGGGCATGGTCTTTCAATCCTATGCCGTCTGGCCGCACATGTCGGTGTTTGAAAATATTGCTTTTCCACTTCGAATCCGCAAGACTTCCCGCGGCGTAGTCAATGAGCAGGTCGGGCGAGCCCTGAAAATGGTGGGCATTGAGGAGCTCAAAGACCGCCTGCCCAGCGAGATCAGTGGCGGCCAGCAGCAGCGCGTGGCTTTTGCCAGGGCCATCGTATATGAACCT
>CALZJV010000512.1 GCA_945787595.1 uncultured Desulfobacterales bacterium
TGCGCGTCACTACCCGAGGTAGGAGCCCAGTGCGGTAGTTCCGCATGCTTGGGATCTGTGCGGGGGGTGCCGGGTAACCGGCATTCCTACCGCGACTTTTATTTTGACAGCTTCATGCTTTGAAACATTCAGAAAATTGATTTTGTCAAAAGATCTGCCCCGCCCTTTAATGGGTGACCCTTTTTCCTGACCCCTCAAGGTTTTTAGCCCACCTCGGATGTCTAAAAAACCAGTGCTCGACTGGTAAAGTCCGTCTGATTATCCCGGGGGGCGTATCCCCCCATTCCCACATGGGCCAGAACACCATTCCATTCCCACCTGATCGTCATAAAGCAGAAAAAGATATCCTTACTTGTTAAGGAGGCCTTGTGTTTAATCTTTTCCATTTGGCTTCTTCAATCAGATTAATAAAAAGTGACAGAGCAAAGCGATACACAACAAATCCGCAACCACCAAAATCTAAAATCCAAAATTGAACCAGAAAGCTGATTTAATGGAATAAAAATGGGATGAAAGTCAAGAGCCACGTTGTGCAAGATTTTCATCGCCATAGTGCCAATTCAGTGCAATTAATAGAATTAAGCCGTAAACCAACTTTGCATAAAATAATTAAATTCGTAAACCGACTTTACATAAACTGTCATTGTTACCTTCCAACTGTGTATCATCGATAACTCCGGATGATACAAAATAATAAAACATTTCAGGGCATTGTAACCAGCATTGGGGCAAAATACCTTCCCTTTTCGATCCTGGCACAAAATTTGCATTTTGAATTTTCAGGCAAGCTGCACAAAAGATCAACCATCAAACAGAAAGGGGGGCGAACCATGTTTAAACGAATTCTCGTTGCATTGAAGTTCTCCCCGGCCAGTCGATCAGTGCTGGAAAAAGGTATGACCATGGGGCCGAATTGCACATTTTTCATGCCCTGGATTATCGGCTGCAAGCGCTGGATTGCAGTGACCCCAAGCTTAAGGAAATAAATGAGGAAACCAAGGGCCGATTTGATACTGAAGTAAAGCCGCTCCTGAATGATTTCAATCATATCAAATTCGGATGCCTGCCTGCTGATCCTGCACTTGGAATCTGCAAAATAGCGAAGCATCACAAATCCGACCTCATCATTTTGGGAAGTCATCAGGAGTCGGAAAAAATGAATCTGGGCCGGGTCGATTATGTGGGCATGACGATTCTTGAAAAAGCCTCTTGTCCGGTAATGCTGGTTCCGTCGTAAATTTCAAAGGGTCAAGTTCGGGATGCTCATAATCCTGGAGCTGCTTCACCCTGTTAAAACTCTCTGACTGGGCGCACTGCCGCTCGTGGTTTCATTAAGTCCATACTGGTCCTGTGAAATTTCCCAAAAGGAACCCTATTCTATAGGGCTGGCCTTCGAGCAAGGTTGACGAAAAAATGGTAACCCTGAACGGTGAACCCCTACAAATAAGGCTTATACCCTGTGGGAGCGGCTTCCAGCCGCGAATATCGCATTAGCACCGCACTGCCGCTGTTTATCGCGGCGCTCCTACTAAAGCAGTAGGTCGCAGTTAAACACAAAAATGTCGCTGTAGTATTAATACCGGCCGAGAACTCCACCGGGGCTAAACTCCAATGTTGCATAAATAACATGGCAAAGAATAGCTCACGGTTCGTCATTTTACCCGATATTATGGTGGCAGCACCATTTTCTGGATATCCCCTTTAGTGAATTCAGAGGATGGAATCGATTTGCCATGTTGTTTACTTCACTTAGAATGTCTAAAAATCCAGTGCTCTGCTGGTAAAATCCGTCTCGTTGTTCTATAAAGAGATCGTATCCCTCTATTCCCATAAGGGCCGGAACACCATACCATTGGCATCTGGCCGTCGTTTCTATCTTTTCCGAAAAGCTGGCCCTTTTAATTGCATTTCACTGCTCCAACAGGTGTTCTTCTACCTCGGACTACTTGCCTTCTGGCAACATTTAAACAGAAACTTTCTATCACAGAATGAGTGTGTCAACGGTGTTTATATCAATTCTTTCTTTACGTAAACTATCTTGACAATTTTTAATAATTACCATGTCGTTATGAGAGGAAAGGGATGTCAAGATATTAAAATAAACCTATGAAATCAATTTGTTAAGATCTAATCTTTCTATATGATTCTTTTTCGTTTTTTGTGTGGAATAAGATTTGCTACTCCTTCTTAACAAAAGACAGAAGTAGGTTTTCAGGAATTACAAAGCGGCGCTCAAGAACAAAACCTGCATCGAAATCCCATTGATTTTCCGGCTAATTATTCGAATACGCACTCCCGGATTAAAGAAATCATCGCCTGTAACCGGAGAAAGGAGGATGTACCATGACGAATCAAAATGAAATAAAAAAAATATCGGTGAAAGCCTGAGTGAAATTTTGGAAGGAAAACCCATCCCCAAAAAAAATAGATTGATTGAAATCCTGGGCGTTATTTTAACTCCTGTCGTGATTGCATCGGTTAGTTTGTTCGTCACCTATAAAATCAATACAGCTCAGGAATTTAATGCTCAAATGATTGCCGAAGCCCGGATCGAAAGCGCCAAGAGTATCGCTGAAGCCCAGCGGGAACATAACGCCCAAATTGCAGAAGCTGAACTGGAAGTGCAACGTCTCAACCAAATTGACGACATCTTTCGTAATATCATTGAAAACGGGAAAGATTCACCCGATCCCGAAACCAAAAAAATGTTGATCGGCTCATTAATCGTTCACAAGGAAACATCGCTTCCGTTTCTGGTCAGAATCAGGGACTATTTTGCCGATTATGATGGTGATCTTGCAGCCTTATCCGGCTATGCCAAAAAGACCATTGAGGCCGTCCTTTCCAATAAGCATTTAGATTTTGAAAAGATGGATTTCAGCAGTAAGGGTGAGCCACGAATTTTACGCTATGCAAAACTGCAGGAATATAATTTGAACGGAGTTAAGTTTGATAACTGCAATCTTTTTTACGCCACGTTTGAGAAAAGTTCGCTGTCAAATGCCAGTTTTATCAATGCCGATCTGTATGGGGCAGATTTTTCAGAGACCATATTGGAGGGTGCAAACTTCAGCGGGGCCAATCTGAGAAAAGCCATATTTACAGGCAGCAAAATTGAAGGCGCAGATTTTGAAAAGGCCGTCAATCTGGAGGATGCCAGCTTTTCGCTTTCATCTATATTGAAAAACTATGAGGGAAAAACCCCTTTTGAGAAAGTAAAAAACGACACCGTTTTGGAACTGCTGGTTCAGCACATCGAAGAGCTGAAGATAATCGGTTCCGAAAATAGTGAACTCAAAAGATTTTTAAAACGGTTTGAAGAGATTATTACATATGATCGCCTCATGGAAAACCTGGAAGAACGCAGAGCGCAAAGATTGGCCTCGAAAAATTCAGAATTAGCTCCGGAATCGGTCAGCGGCCATTCTTAAGTTGAATCGAATCCGGTCAGGGCATTGATTGGGGTTCGTTCCATGAGATTATCTTCTTGCAAATCATCTGGGTGTTTACCCCGAAACCCAACAAAATGGCCGAGGATAAAATCATCCTCCAAAATGCTAATCTGAAATTTTGACGATTTAGGGCCGCTTCAACGCCAGGATAACAGGCCAGGAAAAGACATTTATTTATGTATCAGTCAGTCGCCAAAAGCGATCCATGGACACCGCCAGTATGGCAGAAACGGATAACCCATGGTGCCATTATCCATAAAGATTTACTTAATAAATCAAGATGTCCGGCGGGCAGCGCCGTATTTATTGTGTCTTGGCTATTTTGCCGTATTTTGCGGTTATCATTTATGGATTTCCAGCTTTCACAACTATGCCGTCGAAACCTTTCATATCAGCGCCCTGCACGTCGGTTACCTGTTTTCAGTTGCGGCCCTACCGGGAACATTCGCATTTTTGATCGGCATAATTGCCAGAAAATTTAGTTTGAGCACCTTAATGATCTTTGCCTGCGGCTCGATGGGTTTCGGTCTTATTGGAATCGGCCTATCGCCGAACTGCTATTTCTTATGGCCCGGCGTTCTATCCATCGGGCTTGGGTTTACCTGTTTTTATCCAATTGTCAACAGTATTTGTATTCAGTATAGCGATCCGCGGACAGTCAGCACCGCCGTCGGCCATATGAAAAGTTACGGCCCGCTAGCGGCGCTAACCGCTTGCTTTCTTATTTACGTTTGCCTGCCACAATTGGGTTATAGAAGCTTTTTCGTTCTTTCAGGCCTTTTTGTTGTTTTGATTGGTTTGGCGGCAGGAACCGAGTTGCCCCTCGAGCAATATTCAGACCGGCCGGGTAGACTAAAATTTAAAAAAAATCTGTGGCCTTATTACGCGCTTAATTTTTTAGCAGGCTGCCGGAGCGCAGGGATTGCAGCGTTCGTTCTATTTTTGCTGGTGAGGGAACATGGCATGTTGGTGCATCAAACCGTTGCGGTCGTGTTAATCAGCAATTTTTGCAGTCTCGTCGGATATCGCTTAATCGGTCATTTTGGCGATCGATATAATCCGTCAAAAGTATTGTCTTTTAGTTACATGTGCGTTTCACTCATTTTTCTGGGCTTTTGTTTCATCAACTCCCTTTTTTTTCTTATCCTTTTTTATTTTTTTGATTCCTTACTGTTCGGTGTTTCTGTGGTAACCGACAGCTATTTGAAGAGAATCTCCTACGCAAAAGACACAATTGGAGATCTGGCCAGTGGTTTAACTCTCTTTCACCTTGGCAAAGTAATTCTTCCTTTGGCAGGCGGAGTCGTGTGGAGCCATTTCAATCAGCAGGCAACGTTTTTGTTGTGCAGCATACTGGCTGGCCTGGCTATTTGGATTAGTAGAAAGCTCGTTATACCGCAATCGGACAAACTATGACCCCTCAAGGTCTTTAGTCCACCTCGGATGGCTAAAAAACCAGTTTTCGGCTGGTAAAATCCATCTGATTGTTCCGTAGGGCCTATCCCTCTATTCCCACATGGGCTGAAACACCATTCTGTTCCCATCAGATCATATAAACGAAGATAGCACTCTAGTGACAATTATTACATGAATTCGGCCTTTACCTGGTGGAAGCTGCTCCCACAAAGGTAAATAACCCAGTTAAACCAAAATTGTCGCTATAGTACTAGATACCGTTTTATTAAAGGGGCATTCCATCTAAACATGCCATCAAACTTTTTCAATTAAATCTGCTTAAACGTGTACGCTGCAAATTCGATATATTGAAAAGAGTTAAGCCGTAAACCAAGTTTGCATAAAATATTTAGATTCGTAAATTGACTTTACATAAACTGTCATTGATACCTTCCAACTGTGTATCATCGTTAACTCCGGGTAAACAAAAATAATAAAATAATTCAATGCGTTGTAATCTGCATTGGGGCAAACCACCTTCCTTTTTTGATACTGGCACAAAATTTGCGTTTTGAATCTTCAGGCAAGATACACAAAAAATCAACCATCAAACAGAAAGGGGGGCGAACCATGTTTAAACGAATTCTCGTTGCATTGAAGTTCTCCCCGGCCAGTCGATCAGTGCTGGAAAAAGGTATCAAGGACCGATTTGATACTGAAGTGAAGCCTTTGCTGAATGGTTTTAATCACGTTACATTCGGATGTCTGCCTGCTGATCCTGCCCTTGGAATCTGCAAATTAGCAAAGCATCACAATTCCGACCTTATCATTTTGGGAAGTCATCAGGAGTCAGAAAAAATGAGTCTGGGCCGGGTCGATTATGTAGGAATGACCATTCTAGAAAAAGCCTCCTGTCCGGTAATGCTGGTTCCGTCGTAAATTCATATCTCGCCATTCAGCTTGGATAAATGGCTGTGACCCTTTAACTCTCGTGGGATTGCATGAAAATTGGACACTGGCATCAGGTGTCAGCCCAGCCGCCGGCCAAAAAAACGGCCGGTCTAATCTAAAAAGAAACTTTGGCGATGTAGGGCGGACCACCTTGCCCGCCGGGATATGGTCGGTACGGTGGCCGACCCTACGCAATTCTGATGAAGTTTCATACAAGCGCCGCCTCTGGCCTGAACAGCGGCCAGTCTGATCGAAATAGAAACTTGATTTCCTCTAAAAGCTATTGTTGACCACGAAAAAGGTGTCAGCAGTGAAAACGCGATAGCCGGCCTGAAACCCGAAACCTGAAACCCATGCTCGGAGAAGGTTTCATCACGCCCGATAATGTCCAAAAAAAGAGCTATTTTCATAGTAAATTACGAGGTCTGAAATTTTATACGTTCACAGGTTCCAGGTTCACCGTTCAGGGTTGCTTTTCTTCTGCTAACCTTGACAAACTACGAACCTCTTGTTGAAACTTCTTGAAATCCAATGTCATTTTGAGGAAGTTTCCTGTTCGATTAAACTGGACGCTTCGGCGGCCAACGGCTGGGCTGAACCTTGAACCTCTGAACCTGCAACCGGTTATTTTTTCCTCAGGTAAACAACTATACTTTTCCCCAGAATCGGGTTCAGCAGATTTTCCAGAAAACGCGTACCTCGAGGTTGCTTCATGATATCCCAGGTCAGGAAACGGTGATACAGGTTGACCGGTACTGAATCGCTGCGTTTTGGTCCCACCAGGCATTTCAGCCACCAGAACGGGGTGTGCAGGCTGTGGGCGAAATGTACCGCCCACTTTTCAACTCCGGAGTCTTCCAGATCGGCGATTAAATCAGACTGTTTGAAGATCCGAACATGCCCTCCTTGGGTATTACGGTAATCTTGCGACAGGACCCAACAGATGCATTCCGGCCAATATCTGGGAACGCTGACCACAAGATTGCACCCCGGCTTTAAAACCCGGACGATTTCTTCAACGGCAATCTGATGGTGCCCAATGTGTTCCAGAACCTCGGAGCAGATAACAATATCGAAATAGTCATCCTTAAAGGGCAAGCAGGTCACGTCCGCCGCTGAAAGGCCCCAGACCCCCCCGCCGTGTTCACCCAGCCGGTCATGCAGTTTGAGTCGTTCTCGGGCTTCGGTCAAGTCCTTGAAATTCAGATCGACTCCGATGGCGGTGACGTTTTGGCATTGATATGCCGCACAGGTGTGACGACCGGAACCGCAACCGATGTCCAGGATCTTAAACCCGGGTTTAACGGCAAGCCGGTCAAATTCGACGGTGACCATCGATGACCTCCCGGTAAGCGTCCACGGTTTTTTCTGCAGCTCTTCCCCAGGTAAAATGTTCTTGAACCCGTTTGTATCCGGCCAGGCCCAAATTTTTGGCCTTTATAGGATTGGCGAGAAGTTCGCGTATGGCACCGGCGAGTGCTGATGAATCGGCAGGCGGCACCAAAACGCCGGCATCTCCCACCACTTCTGGCAACGCGCCTCCGGTGGTGCTGATGACCGGAACCCCGCATGCCATGGCTTCTCCTACCGGAAGACCAAAGCCTTCATAAACGGAAGGAACCACAGCCATCGTCGCCCTGGCATATTGGCGGACAAATTCGTGATCGTCAATCCTGCCGGTGAAATTGATACGGTGACCGATGCCCAGCTCCCTAACCAGCTCCATAATGTCACCGTCTTTTTTGGGTTCTCCAACGACGGTAACGTGGATATTCTGATTTTTCTCCAGTTCGGCCACCGCCTGAAACAGAAAAAAAAGCCCTTTCAGCGGCGTATCGGCGCTGTTGGTTACAATAATCCGATTTTTTTCTCTTTCGATATCGGAGATGGGATAGAAAAGGTTCGTGTTGATGCCGTTGGCTACGATGCTAAACTTTTCCATCGGTAGGTTAAAATCCCGGCTTATGTCTTCTTTGGCCGATTTTGAAACGGTAATGATGCGGGGAAGTGATCTGGACACCCGCTTTTGCATGCCGATAAAAGAATACCATCGCCACTGTTTCATTTTCTCCCATGGAGAGAAAACCGAATGAATGGCGATTTTGCGGTCCACCGTGACGGGGTGATGGATGGTGGCAATGGTTGGCATCAGCTGATTTATGGCCCATATGCCGTAAGAGAGGCTTTGGTTGTCATGCACGATATCATATCTGTGCAACCTAGATTTCATAAATTGATATGCCCTGAGTCCGAATGTAAACGGCTCCGGAAAACCCATAGTGCAGACCCCGATCCATTCAATGAGATTGATCGGATCCAGGAGTTCCTGAAGGGCAGGGATTCTGAAGGGATCCTCGGGATTGTAGAGATCAAGGCAAGGCAGCTGATACACTGGTATATCATCGTCTAGCTGCGGATCGGGAGGACCTGATATTACCTCGACAATATGGCCGAGATCCTTGAGTGCCCGGCTTAAATTTTTCAGATAAACCCCCTGACCGCCGCAGTGGGGGTTGCTGCGGTAGCTTAATAGGCACACGCGCAAGGGCCCGTAATTTTTTCGCGACATTCGAAAATTTCTTGGTTTTGTCGCTGGCGGCTTTTTAATACCCAAAATAGTAACTCGTTGCAAAGTATTTACTTTTTCCCGGGAACAAATTCCATTTTTTTTAATATCCGGATTTTTATGCGGAATCACAAGATTAAATGTGCATCCAATACAGATTTTTTGTCATTGCCGTCAAGTTTTTTTCGAGAAAGTATGCACCGATAGCACGGAATGCGAATTCTGAGTCCCTGATCGGTTAAAATTGATATTGTGTTTGATAGTACCGACATTATAAAGCAAACTAGATTGGATATCGAACCAGAGCTCCACGGAAATGTTTTTGATATCATCAAGGGTGCGTGATCATAGTTTCTTATTACATTACACCTTTAAATGTCTCGCAAATTGTGTGGGTTTCCGTCTGCCCTTATCCCGAAAATATATGGACGTAACTATCCATCCGGATGCTAGGTCTTTTTTAAAAATATTCTGAATTGCCCCGCTAAAGTTTTCACCCAATCCGTCGATATAATAATTTGCAGGTATGCCCAAAGTTGAAGTTGAACCCTTTATACCCGGACCTATCACATGGATGATCAAAAAAAAGAAACAATTCTATTTGTGGATGATGAAGAGAGCATATTGGATGTTGCCAGTCAATATTTTAAGCGACAAGGTTATCAAACATTCACCGCTTGTAACGGTGTCGAAGCCCTGAAAATCTTTGAGAATGAAAGTGTGGACTGTTGTTTTACCGACATCAACATGCCTGAAATGAACGGGCTTGAGCTGGCTGAAAATATCAGAATGCGCGATACAACCATGCCGGTTATCGTTATGACAGGCTATCCGTCCCTGGAAAACACCATTCAGACCCTGAAAAACGGTGTTGTCGATTTTTTAATCAAACCGGTCAATCTCAGGCAGATGGAGCTGTGCATGTTGCGGGTAATGAAGCAGCGCGGGCTTTTCGTAGAAAACGTGCTCTTAAAAGAGGAAGTTAAAAGCAAGGAACGCCTCGAAAAGCTCAACCATGAATTGCTGTTTAAGGTGGATGAACTGAACATTTTAAACAAAATAATGGGTAGTTTTACCGCCACTGTCTCCACCACAGATGTTTTTAAGCGCGCTGTGGATGTGGCGCTTGAGATCACCCATGCAGATCGCTGCATGTTCCATGTGATCAACGAATCCGTCGGCCAGCCTTTTGTGGTTGCTTCAGCAGTAATAGGGGAGGATGAAAAAGAAGAAAATGAGCCGGAAGCAAACCCGCCATTGCCTCGAAATTCCATTGGTAAGCAATCGGACGATTACTCATCATGTCTTTGCCGCCTGATTTTGGAGGTTGCATTCGACGAGATACCGCTCCTGATTTCGGAAAATAATGGTGTCCGCGGGCTCCCCAGGGAACTGATATCTATAATGATCGTACCTTTGAAAATCCGCGAGAAAGTATTCGGTGTTTTGACTGCTATCATCCGCCAGGGTGCGGTCCGATTTAGCGAAAAAGATTTATATTATCTTTCCTTTATGGCTCAGAGTGCGACGCATTCCATTGAGAACCTGGCACTATATGAAAATATTTACGAAAATCTGTTTGCAACGCTGTATGCATTTGTTAATGCAGTTGAGGCGAGAGATCTTTATACCCGTCAGCACTCAAGTCGCGTGACGGGAATTTCTCTGATAATAGGCAAGCAACTGGGATGCACCAGTGAGGAACTGGATATTTTGAATTTTGCCGGCCACCTTCACGATATCGGTAAAATTGGAATCCGAGACGATATCCTGCTAAAACCCGATCGGCTCACCTCTAAGGAATTCAAGAAAATAAAGGAGCATCCGGCCATCGGCGCCAATATTTTGGAGCACTTAGGTATGTGGGAAAAAGAACGGCAAATTATTCACTGCCATCATGAACGGTTTGACGGTACCGGATACCCGGATGGTTTAAAGCGTGAGCAAATCCCCCTTCTGGCTCGGATTCTTTCGGTTGCCGATGTTTACGATGCGATGGCATCGGATCGTGCCTACCGCAAACGGATGGAAGAAGAACTTATTCTTAAGGTTATCCACGAAGGTGCTGGTACCCAGTTCGATCCCGATGTGGTGGCGGCATTTAAACATGTGTATGACCAGGGAACAATTTTGAGTTATATGGAAAGCAATCCGTTGGAAGATGCCAGCCGTTTTCTGATCAGCAATGG
>CALZJV010000513.1 GCA_945787595.1 uncultured Desulfobacterales bacterium
TGAATACCACCTTTATTAAGTGTCTTGATAATCCGGATTAATCATACGTGTTTTAGGACCTCAGAAATTATATATGTGCATTTTATGGCAAAAAACCAAAACACAAGCACCACCTGATCTTAAAATTGGGCCAAATAATTTCAAAATTCGAAATTTCAATGACCGAAACAAGAAATTTGTATATTGAGGGTCACAATTTTGTTTTGAATTTGTCATTTGGGTACTGGATATTATTTGTTATTTGTTATTTCCGGTTTATCCGGGTTAGTACCTATTTATTGAAATCACATCATGTTTGCGCATGATTTATACCATAGTCAGATTAATATTTTAGGAATGCTTTCGACTTATATTGAAAAGACAGAGCGAAGCGATAAAACAAATCTTCAATCTTCAATCGTCAATATTCAATTCCGGCTTGTCCGGGTTAGGTATATGCCAATTCAGAATAATAACACCGAATAGCCTCTTAACCCTGACTGATGCAGAAGTTCGATATCTCAATCCTGGCTAAGGCGACGATCACTACTCAGGTGTCTCCAGGGATATCCGTATCCGATCATCATAGCCAAGAATATTTAAAGCGCCAGCCCAGTGTTTTCTGATCAAATTATTCATTGCCCCGGACGTTTTAAAGGAATTAAGCGCTGATTCCAGAATGGCTTGATATTTTTCGTTTTCTTTACTTAAATAAAAGTAAAAGTCTCTATCGTAGATCAGCAGCAGTTTACGTTCAATATCGAGCTCGGGATGCTGTAATGCTTCATCAATCACTTCATTGCATCCCCGGGGGAAATAATCAAAATCCGCTTCACCGGCAGCGACTTTTTGATATATGGATCGCCAATCTCCATCCTGAGTCGAAACTTTGAGACGGTTATGTTTCCAAACATCGACGTCAAACCAGATTTTCCCTAAAGCCGCGCTTTTTCCCATATTTCTAAATTCTTCCAAGTTGGTTATTTTATCATAGATACTTTGCTGACCTTTTGGGATAAATAAAATTCTCTGCCCGATCAATCCATTGGTAATGCCGACCCTCACTGGGACAAACCGTTCATCTCGTGCTTTGGTCTGGAGGAACCAGTGAAGTGTCAGACGATTACTGGCAAGATTTTGATCAATTTTTTCCTGGGTTAATCCTCCAAATCGCTCAATGGACGGGTTATGCCCGGCATTCTTCAATGCTATATCCAATAATTCATGATAGTATCGATGCTTTCCATCAGGCAGAATCGCAAGCTTAAGCTTAATCCGATCAGCGCTGACTGATGTAGCATAGAGACAAATCAGAGCTATCAGAAATGAAAAAGCCGGTGTCCTTTTATTACTCATGATAGTCTCCTCCAATTTGAACATATTTGTCGACTTCAAGCTTAATCCTTACATGATAATCAGTAAAATAAAAGGGTTTTTTCAATCATTATAATAAATTTTACGCCCCGCATTTTCTGACTTCCTCGGCCCATAGAAATTTTGGTATCAGTAACATCAAAGAGTTAACCGACCCAACCTCAAAAATACATTGATTTTTGGAGTGGATGTGTTAATAGGAGTCGAATAATGAATGAAATTCAAAAAAAAGAGGACAAGAAAATGAAATACTTTCTAGATTCCGGTAAGATTGATGAAATTCGCTATGCTTATGAAAATTATAAAATAGATGGCGTTACCACCAATCCAAGGCATATCAAGGAGTCCGGCAAGCCCTTTCTTACCGTTATAAATGAACTGGCTGAAGAATTTAAAGATAAAGATTTTCCCATTTCTGTTGAGATCAATCCCCATTTAACCAAAGCAGTGGATATGATCGGCCAGGCTAAGGAGCTTTCGCAGATTGCAGAAAATTTTGTGATCAAAGTGCCCTGTAACGAACAAGGTTTGATTGCTGCAAAAAAACTGGAAGAACAGCATGTAAGAACCAATGTCACCCTCGTTTTCACTGCATCACAGGCGCTTCAAGTAAGTAGAATAGGTGCCAAGTTTGTGTCGCCCTTTGTTGGATGGCAGGAGTCAGCCGGTGTCGATTGTTATGAATTTATGTCAGATATCTTGTGCACCATTAACAACTTCGGTTTTGAAACTGAGGTCATTGCAGCAGCAATTCGAAATGGGAACCAATTGGCCAGATACGCGGCAATGGGAGCTCATATCGCAACAGCAGGTATATCGGTCTATAAAGAAAGCTTTGAACATCCGTTTACGGACAAAGGTCTAAAGATTTTTGCTGATGCCTGGGATCAGACAGAAGGCAATTAAAAAGAAATTGTGCTGTTTGGGGAGTTATTAAGAAGGGACAGGGGCAGGACAGGGGTCAGATCTTTGTAATTGACAGTTTTGATAAAATATGCAAATAAGACTCCATGGCGAGACCATTGAGAATAAAATATCCAGGCGCGTATCATCACGTGATAAACCTGAGCAACCGATGTTGTTCTTCAACCGTTTCTCCGCGCTCAGCAAGTTTCCATGCGTCAATAAACTTTTTGCCAGTAATTACGGCGTCACCAAGGGTGATTTGCTTTTGCATATTTATCGAATAAAGATCGTCCTACTCATGGTTTAATCATATCCATCGAGCTGAATTGCTGCGCCTTTTTAATAAAAGAACTATCGAATTAGGATCGTTATTCGTCAATATTCTCACCAATAAATTTGTGTCCACAGCAATCATAGATGGTGTCCCCATATAGTTGACAGTTAAATTTATATTTGATATGCTTGTCTTCAATAATAACCAATAATTTGGAGGCGAGCAATGAATGAAATCGATGATGCTTTTTGTCCGAATAAAGAATGTAAAGAATATGGATTGCAGAATCATGGTAATATCACGGTACGCGGCAAATATGGTAAAGATAAGACAAAAGATTTATTATATTGCCGAACATGCGGCAAACGCTTTGCATCAACGAGAGCAACCGCATTTTTTGGACTTCATTTATCAGATGAAAAAATAGAACAAATTATTCATCACGCCGCAGAGGGCGTTGGTGTGAGAGCCACCGCTCGACTTTTGGGCATAAACAAAGATACTGTAAATAGAGTGATCCTTCGTGCCGGCGAGCATTGCGATTTGATACTTTCAAGCCTTTTGCGCTCATTGAAATTAAAAGAAACTCAGTTAGATGAATTGTGGTCATTTGTAAAAAAAAGAAACGTGTTAGCGAACAAGAGCTGGGTAAAAAGTGGATCTGGACAGCCATCGACACACCGACAAGATTAATTGTTGCTCTCTCATTGGGGATCGAACGCTTGAAGATGCCCATAGATTTTTAAAAGATTTAGTTTCAAGAACAAGGCAACAGCCACCGTTTACTTCTGATGAACTGCCTCATTATGCTGATGGTTTGAAAGAATTATTTCATAAGTTAGTTGCGCAATAACCAACTAGCCAGCCAGGTCGCCCTCGTAGCCCTGAAAAGATCATTGACGAGAATTTAGATTACGCTACAGTTCATAAAACCAGAGAAAAAGGGCGTATTGTAAAAGTAGAGACAAAAGTCATTTTTGGTTCATCCGCTCGCATTGAAAAGAGACCGATTGTAGATTTTGTTACCTAATCTTCAATCAGGAGGGACCGCCAAGCTTGATGTAATCTTCGGTTCTCACTATCGTGAGCGGTAAAAGGTTTGAACTCAAATTCACACAAATTACTGGTAAAGGAGTTTTTATTATGAAAGATAAAGAATTTTCAAAACTGGTCGCGAGTATTAAAGAGGCCGGACAGGTTAAACGCGGCTATAAAAAGGCAAGTCGGATTTTTGAAATCACCCCACCAAGCATCAAGGCAATACGTAATAAACTAAACCTTTCCCAAAGCGATTTTGCTCTGATGATTGGAGTCAGTATCAGCACACTTCAGAACTGGGAGCAAGGTCGACGAGAGCCTGACGGTCCCGCAAAAGCTTTATTAAAGATTGCTTCGAAAAATCCAGAAGCTGTAATGGAAGCTCTCCACTCCTGAAAAATTCTTGTTCAAAGCTCAAAACAAATGATTTCCGTACCGGTCTATATCAGATTTTCCTTAAAACCACTTTTTTGCTATAAAAAAGCTGGTTCTAAGACCATTTACAGCCCCTTGTTTAGCATCTATTACTTTTATATTCAATTAGTCAATTTGGTCCGACAAGCATTTAAAGCAGGTGTTCACCGTGGTCCGACCTCGATCTACACTCCCATGGGAAGGGCAAAATTGGAAGTTGACTTTTAATCACTATAAGCCTTAAAAAGGGACATGGGCATCGAAACCCTCATATGGTTATGCCATCGGGGCAGACACACAAGTCCTATTTTGTAGAGGTGTTTGATTCCGGCAAAAAATACGTGTTCTATTGCGCCGCCGGGGGGTGCTCTGTTCCGGCGACCCAACAGGTGAAAAAATAGGCTTCGAGCCCGGTAGCCATATCGGCGGTGGGTTCAGCGAGTGGAAATATTCGGGGGCAGCGATTGAAGAGGTTGAAAAACGGTGAGTCAAGACGTGCAAACTTATGATTTGATTATTGTGGGGGCGGGCTCCGGTAACATGATCCCGGTACCTGAGATGGAGAATTGGCGCCTTGCAATTGTGGAGCCGGATAAGTTCGGGGGCACCTGTCTAAATCGCGGTTGCATTCCGTCAAAAATGTTGTTGTATCCCGCTGAGGTGGTCGAAACGGCCCAACATGCGGCCAAGCTGGGTGTGCACCACACGCTCGCCCGGGTAGATTGGCAGCACATCGTGGCGCCTACCGGCAATCTCAGCCCCACATCACGGTCTACGATCAACCGGCCCAGTTTGTTGAACCGCGAGTGCTGCAAACCGGCTCACACCGCATCACGGCCGATCGTATTGTACTGGGCGCAGGGGCCCGGCCAGTGGTACCGGAGCTCCCCGGTTTGGACAGCGTGCCGTACCACACCTCTGACACCGTGATGCGATTGGTCACACAACCCGAGTCGATCCTGATCATCGGCGGCGGTTATGTCGGGGCGGAGATGGCTAGTTTTTTCGGCTGTCTGGGCACCCAGGTAACCTTAGTGGATCGAGGCGGGGCCTTGATCAAAAATGAAGATGAAGAGATCGCCCAAGCGTTTACGAACATTTATAAGCGCCGCTTTGATATCCTGCTGCACGCTCGGGCACAGCATGTGAGACCCTCTGCCGGTGGCATCAGCGTCACCTTTGATATCGAAGGTCGCTCTCACGAAGTGACAGCCCAGACCTTGCTTTTTGCCGCCGGTCGGCGGCCCAACTCAGACCGCTTAAATGTTCAGGCGGCCGGCTTGGAAGTGGATGATCGCGGTCGGGTCAGAGTCAATGCGTATATGGAAACATCAGTTCCCGGCATCTATGCCTTTGGCGATCTCGCCTCGCCTTACCAACTCAAGCATATTGCCAATGCCGAAGCCCGGCTTATTTCAAAGCGGCTCGTGGGCGGAGCCAAAACCCCGATGGTCTACGACGGTGGGCCACATGCAATTTTTGGCCACCCGCAGGTCGCCAGTGTTGGCCTGACAGAACGCACAGCTCAGCAACGTGGCATGGATTACGTGAAGGCGACGCGCAAGTATGCGGATACGGCCTACGGGTGGGCCAGTGAAGATACCGATAGCTTTGTTAAAGTGCTGGCGAATCCCACCACCCGACAATTACTTGGGGCTCATATCATCGGGCCCCAGGCCTCCCTGCTGATTCAGCCCTTGGTCCAGGGGATGAAGTATGGTCAAACCGTCGATGAGATGGCACAGGTGATCTATATCCATCCCGCTTTAACTGAAGTAGTGGAGCAGGCGCTATTAGAGCTGCATCCCAGTGTTGCATAAACAACATGTGTCTATGGGGACGTCCATAAATTTATAAATTGACACCATTGTGAATCACTGGTATTTGTGAATTATGCCACGGTTAGCCAGATTAGATGCCCCCGGTGTATTGTAACATGTTATTATTCGCGGGATTGAACGTCGGGTGATTTTCAGAGACGATTTTGATCGTGACAATTTTCTCGAGCGGCTGTCCACATTGATTATGCAAACCCATACCCTCTGCGATGCGTGGGTATTTATGTCCAATCAAAAAAGGGAGATTTTGCCTTATGACCAGAACATTTGACGCCATCATCATCGGCGCCGGCATTTCAGGGGCGGCCATCGGTCTTGTGCTGTCCGACATCATCGATGCCTGTGAAAATGGCCACGACCATGACCGCAATCCGGTTGAGATGAAACTGCGCAACATCGACTTTACCTTGAACAGCGACATTTTTTCACGCAACCGTGATGTCATCGAAGGCAGTAGCTTCTCCGTACTTGGATAATATTGTTTTGTGCCGGCCATAATTGGCTGATCTGCCCGATTTCAAGCGCTGGTGAATCAGCAGGGTCACGTCGTGGGACAGGTGGATGACGATGTATTTGCCCCAGCGCGTTACCTTACTGATGGCGAGGTCTTTAATTTTTTGGCGCCGGTCAGGGTTCATTCCGGCTATGGTCCTGGCCAGTGCACCGCTGATCGTTCAAATATTCGTAATCTATCTCGGTTTGCCGCAGTTGGGAATCGTTCTGAGTGCTGTGCCTGCAGGAATCATCGCTCTCAGCGTCAACTATGGTGCCTATATGACCGAGATATTTAGGGCAGGTATCCAGTCCATCCGTCGAGGCCAGGTCGAAGCGGCCTATTCTTTGGGAATGACCTACTTCCAGATGATGAAACGGGTGGTGTTGCCGCAAGCGTTGCGCCTCATTATTCCGCCCACCGGCAATGAATTTATCGCCATGCTCAAAGACTCTGCGCTTGTCAACTTTCTGGGTATCTGGGAGCTTTTTTTCAGAGCCATAAAGATCGGGCGGCAGAATTTCCGCAGCATGGAAACGCTTATTATTGCAGGCTTATTTTATTGGCTGGTTACCATCATTTTTCAGTATTTCCAGTCCCGTCTTGAGACAAGACTCTCCAGGGGGACGACGAAGATAACGGGAATGACCATGATGGTGGTGACCCATGAAATGGGATTTGCCAGAGAGGTGGCAGATCGGATTGTTTTCCTTGAGAATGGTAAAATTCTCGAGGAGGGATCCCCTGAAAAGATCATGGACCATCCAGAGCACGAAATCACGCAGCAGTTTCTCACACACCTCCGCTAACCACCCAGACATTTCACGAAGCGATCTTACCGCATCCGCTGATATAAAGGGGTCATTTATTAAAGGGTCTGTCAAGCATATCACAAATTTGGACGAATTCCGGATACTCTCAATTAAATCACAGGTTGGTGCCGACATTACTCAGAAAGCTTTGTGATGAAACGACTCCACTTATCAAGCAGACTGTCAAAGATTCGCTGAATGCAAAAACAGTGGACACTATGTATGCTGGAGATATTGAGCACAGGGGTGTGGACTATTACCTTGACAGGGCCTTTAATCTCGGCCGGAAGCTTGTTTAAGCTCTATCCTTGTATGCGCGTGTCTTCTACCTTTCGATGGAAGAAAATGAAACAGCAGTAAAATAAACGAGGCAAATTTATGAAAGTATAACCCCGAAAAAAGGAGGAGTCATCATTAAGAATGTCGTCATTTATTTTTTATAATTTAATTGAAGAAAGGAGGTACCTGTGAAGCC
>CALZJV010000514.1 GCA_945787595.1 uncultured Desulfobacterales bacterium
TCAGATCCTGTGTTGTCAAGGGATCGTGGTAAACTACTACAACTTCACCCTTGACGCCTTGGCTCTGAAGCCCTCCGGCTTTTGCAACGTTAGGGTTAATTACCTGATATTTTGTTTGATTTGGCCGATTTCCAGCATATCAGGATTTCGGCACATCGCTTCCTCTAAAAATGCCAAGCTCAATTGACTCACCTTAACCAGAAAGGAGAATGAAGATGCAAGAACATGCTGGTGCAATTACCATGAGGGGCAACCCTTTAACCTTACTCGGTCCCCAACTTTCGGTGGGCGACTCAGCGCCGGATATTGAAGTATTGGACAATGACCTCAACCCGGTCAAACTTTCTTCCTTTAAAGACAAGGTTTGTGTATTATCCATTGTGCCATCCCTTGACACCCCGGTATGCGACCTGCAAACCCGCAAGTTTAACGACGAGGCCGGCAAACTCGGTGATGATGTCGCCATCCTGACCATCAGCATGGATCTACCATTTGCGCAAAAGCGCTGGTGCGGTGCCGCCGGAGCGGATAAGGTGGCGACTTTTTCCGATCATCGTGACGCTGCCTTTGGTGAGGCCTATGGCGTTTTGATCAAAGAATTGCGTCTGCTGGCCCGGGCGATTTTCGTTGTGGACAGGCAGGGCATTGTTCAATACATCCAGCTGGTCAAGGAAGTGAGCGAAGAGCCGGATTATGATGCCGTGCTTGAGGCTGTAAAAAGATTGGTATAAACACGCAACCATTTCAGGACCATCGAAAATCGATTTACCCTCAGGTTACTTACGGGTGTTTTTAATTAATTCTTCTGTTTGTTCATCTTTTCACATTCAATCCGCCTTCGGCGGATTGGACGTTCGGCGTTCGATGTTCATCTTTTTTCAATTTAGGTCAATGCCCCATCATTCTGAAAGCTTGAGAATACAGATTGAAACTCTTGCTGAATGCTGGTATGTGTTTGCCAATGACTAAAAAGCGAAACGAGATCAACAGCCAAATAGAAAATCCTGAAAGTTGGGTAGACCAATATGGAGATTTTCTCTATCGTTTTACCCTCTCCAGAATTAAAGACCCTTCAATTGCAGAGGATTTGGTGCAGGAGACCTTCCTTGCAGCGTTAAAAGCGAGGAAAAATTTCCAGGGCCGCTCAACTGCCAAGACGTGGCTCATTGCAATCCTAAAGCACAAAATCGTTGATCACATTCGCAAACGGGTCAGGGAACAGACATCGGATAAAATAGAGTCTATGCACGACACAGCCGCAAATGACCCGGTAGATAACAGTTTTAATGATAAGGGTGATTGGCAGATTCGTCCGTCTAAATGGGCTATCGATCCCATGAAGTTATATGAACAGAAAGAATTCATGGATGTCTTATACCACTGTTTAGGTGAACTGCCCGAGCGTCAGGCTGAGGCATTTATGATGCGTGAGATTGATGGTTTCAGCACTGAAGAGATCTGTAAGGTTTTAAATATCACGGCGACGAATAGCTGGGTAATGCTTTACAGGGCTCGTATGTGGTTGCGGCGATGCCTGGAAAATAATTGGCTTAATACAAAATACTAGAGATTTTTATGTCACGCTGGATGTTAAGTTGCAAAGAAGTATCTATGATGGTGTCTGAATCCATGGATCGAGAATTTCCGCTCCATCGCCGCTTATTGATGACGGCACACCTTTTTATGTGCAAATATTGTAACCGATTCAAGAAACAACTGCTGATCTTAAGAAATGCCACCGGTCTCGAAAATTTTCATGAAGAGGACCTTGGCCGTTCTCCTTCCCTTTCAAAAGAAATCCGTGATCGAATTAAACAGGCTATGCGGGACCTCTCCAGATCCTGATTTGGGTTCGCTTAATACCTAAATTGTTTCAATACTGCCGATTACAGGCAGAAGATGTGTTTTCTTCCTTGACAAAAAAAGTAAATATCTGTAAATATTCAAATATAACGTGTTATTAAAAGTTAAACGGCTTAGTGAAGATGGAAATGCATGCCTGATAAAGACCTCCGGAAAGCTAAAATGACCGAAGCAGAGGATACCGTCAACCCAAAGGACCGGGGAGGGCGACGGCGTTTGCCCGATCGCCGTCAATTTTCTTCGTCTGAGCATTTTCCGGAAAGAAGAAACCTCAGGCATCGCAGGAGCGGTACCGATCGCAGAAATCTACAGTACCAAAAGATGCGAAAAAGAATTGAACGACGTCGCATTTTCAAAGATAAATATAGCTAAACAGAGCGGTTCCAGGTTCGGGGATCAAGCCCGTCCTGGCCTCTTCTCCGGCCTGTAAGCCTACGAGCCGGAGGCCAGGTCTGGGCCAGGGGTTCAAAGGTTACAACCGACGGATACTGCTCACAATATTAATCAAAATCTGAAATACCCATTATGCGCATAAATTCTGAAAAAAGAGATTGTGCACGATTTTTTTATGAACTTCCTGTAATTATTGAGGAATGCGGTACAGGTTTTCATTTTAAGGCCCGGATGTACAACTACAGTCTGCAGGGCATGTACATTGAATCGGATCTTTCCCTTTTATCAGGTACCCGGGTGAACGTCTGGCTAACAAATTTACCTGGATCTTCATTGCCGAATATTAACTTTGCCGAAATCAGATGGTGTGAGGAAATTATCGGAGCAGTTGTCTTGCACAACTACGGAGCGGGCCTTCAATACCACCAACCTATTACATACCGGGAGTTTCCCAGGCAATTTCAGGTCATAAAAGGAGGTTTGAAAGATCCGCCGCACCGTAAAAAGTGAGTATTCACAGAATCAGCTACCACCATTAGAGCCAGTGATATGAGTAAGCCCTCTAAAAAGGGGCAATGCATGATTGCCAATCAGACGAAAACTCGAATATCGAAGCACGAAATCCGAAACAATACCAAATGACAAAAATTCAAATGACCAAAACGCCTCACAAACCAGGTAGCCTCAGAAAGACGGCTCGGATTGCATGTTTCGAACATTAAGGCATTCGAGTTTCGAATTTGTTTCGGATTTCGATATTCGAATTTTGAGTTTAAAGTCTTCACGAATACACTGGAAACGGCAGAGCTGATGGATTTTATATAATTAGAGTTGACCGTTCAATTCATTAAATTTGCGTTCCTTATGAACTACATCGAGTTTTCACCTGAATCTTGTGTCATTAGCCTTCTTTGATCTTACCTCCGGCCTGTATGCCGCCAAATCTCGTTATATTCCCGTTGCCGCCGATAATTTTTTGGATTTCCGAGGTAATCTTGGTACGTTCGATGATTCTTGCCAGGGAAGCGACACTTTTTTCGAGGCGTTCATAGGTAGAGGACATCTCTAGAAATTTTTGTTTTTCTTGGTCGCTAAATCCTTCGCAGCCGGCTATTAAAAATGAGAGCGATTTGAAATCCATAATTTCAGCAAAACCATATTCACCCTGCACCCCCGAGATCCCTGCAAATTGTTTCAAAAGATTTATGCCATTGTCAGCCAGCTTTTGACAGGCCGCAAAATTTTCTTCCAATTTATCATCAAAAAAGGTGACTCCGGCCTCCAGATATGGTTTGTGGTCATACATCTCATTGATTTCAAAACGGGTTTCCCCGCGGGTCAAGATATCCAAGCGGCCATCATCATAGCGCTTCAGGACTCTTTGGATGCTTGCCATGCAGCCTAATGATTGAATGTCGGTTCCGTTGAAGTAAACGATGCCGAATTCCATTTTCTTCTCCAAACACGCCTCGATCATAATCTTATAGCGTTCTTCGAAGATATGCAAAGGCAACGGCATTTGTGGAAGTAAAACCAGCCCCAAAGGAAACAGCGGAATTGTAATTCTGGATTGCATCGGATTTTCTCGTAAATATAAATGCTAAACCTATGTTACGGCGGACCGGAGTAGTTCGCAGCGGGCGGCTGTGGTCTCAAAGTCAACAACTTCCAGCGGGGCCAGGTTATTGAGGATGGCTAAAGCGACCTGGGCTCCAACCGGACTGTACGTTTCCCTGAGAAGGTCGGTGAACGCCTCATTATTTGCAAACCGCAATCATATAGCTCTCATTTAACGACTCTCAATTTGTGTGTTTGCTGCAGTTTTTCCCACAATGCGGTAATGATGACGGTGACGGCATCTTCTTCATGCCGCAATATCTCTTTAGATGCCGATCGGCAAGATTTCATCAATTCCCGATTGCCGGACCGCAGACCGAAGTTGTTCATAATATATACACCCAGACTTAAGTGAAGGCCGGGCAATTCGTTTCGCATCATATTGGCAACTGTGGTTTTATCTTTTAATGGCAAACTCGATTCTAAACGCTTAACCGCCTCCGCCATGCTTTGCGGTTTTTTTTCAGATTGTTTCGTTTGCAACTGCACCGGATTTTTAACGTAATGGTCTGCGGTCATGCTGCTTTCAACCAAACCAAGATAATAGACACTTTCCAGGATGTTCATTGTGTCCTGGTATATGGCCGGGTCTTGACTTGCACGCGGGCCTGCAACATTTAAAATCCCTATTTTTTTTCCCAGAATCCAATTGTTTATAGCGGTGGCAGCATGGAAAGCGGCAGTCCGGTCAAGATCAATAAGAAGCCAGGGCCGGTTGTGTCTGATGACCATTTCGCGGGTATATTCAGTTCCACCGGTTAATGGGCCGTGAGATATGATCAGGGTTCCATCGGCATCCACTACGTTTTTTTCCGTGCGCACGGAATATTGGGAGCTCGA
>CALZJV010000515.1 GCA_945787595.1 uncultured Desulfobacterales bacterium
AGGAAGGACAGCAGTTCCTCAAAGGCGGCCTGGATGTCTTCTTTAGGCAGCCGGGCATAAGGATGGTCGGGGATATCGCGCACCAGGGCATCGATCCCCCCCCAGGGGTCGCTTAAAAAATTTTTTTCGCCAACCGGATGTACGCCCAGCAAATCTAAAAAACCGCTGGAAAAATTAATTTCTCCCGTGTGACCCACCTGCACGCAGGACAGGCTCCTGTTGGCTGCAAATAACGTTGCGGCCAGGCCGGCCAGGCCGGCTCCGATGATGCAGATATCATATTTTTTTGTCTGTGATTGGGACATGGATACGATACTTTCTTTCGTGCCGCCTCGATGTTATTTAGCCCTAACCCGGACGAGCTGGAATTGAATATTGAAAATTGAAGAATTGTGGAAGTCGCTATGCTTCGTCATTATCCAGGTATTGTTAAAATTGATCCGTCGCGGACCTTAAATCTTCAATCTTCAATCGAAAATATTCAATTTTTAGAGTTCCAACCCAAAAAACCCGCAATACAGGGCTTCCAGAAGTTCGGCCTGAATAAGCTGTTTGTTCCAAAGCGTCGGATGTTGCCCTTTCCAACGGTGACTGAGAAACTCTCTGAGATCGGTTAAGCTCTGCTCAGGCTCTAATTCACCCTGGTCATACATATAACTGGTCACCCGTACCCCGCAGAAAGTGCCCTGGCAGGCGCCTTTGCCAATTCTGCTGCGCAGGGCAATCGCCTGAAGATCCGGCCGGCCGTTTTGTTGGCGAATGGAGTCTATGATGGCATCCACCGCACTTTTGGGGACCATTTCACATTCACAAAGCAGGATATCCTCCGGTTCATGGTGTTTGAGCCACAGGTTGGGCGCAAGTCCCGGTTGGGTCCACTTGGCGGGTTGGGTTAAACCAAGAAGTTCCGTGTGTGTTGTGCAGGGGCGCGAAACCCCCAGCCTGCGACATACCAGATCGGCCGTTTTTTCGGCCATTAAACGATAGGTCGTCAGCTTGCCCCCGCTGATCGTCGCAAAGTTTTCAAGACCGTCTTCGCTATGATCTATCAATGCAAAGCTTCGACTGACCCCGCGATCGTCGGATGCGGATCGCGATCCCACCAGGGGCCTTACACCGGCATAGGCTCGAATATATCGAACGGTTTCAAGAGCAGGGATCATCTTAACGGCTTCACCCACCATGGCGTCTACTTCTTCAACCGTGGGGTAGATTTGATCCAGGTCGTCTATTCTTATCGATGTGGTCCCGAGGATGGATACCGTGCCGCCGGGAACCAGGATGTCTGCGCTGGCCGATGGGCGTAAACGGTTTACGACCCGGTTGGTGATCCTGTTGTGGGTGACGATAAGACTGCCTTTGGAATAAATGATGTCAATGGTTGCACCCGCCAGAGCGGCCACGACCCCGGCCCAGGCACCGGTGGCATTGATCACCTGCTCTGCCTCGATTATTAATTCTTCTCCGGTAATTATATTCTGCAGACGCGTGGCCCGGATTTTTTGGTTGCTTTTCTCAAAGCCCACTACTTTGGTAAATCGCAACAACGTACTTCCCAGATCCTGGGCCTGGGAAATATTTTCCATCGAAAGTTTGAAAGGATCAATGGATGCATCCGCCACCATGTATGCGGCAATCAACTTATCGGAGAGCACGGGCTCAAGTTCCCGGGCCTCTTTGACGTCCAGTGTTTCCACCGCAATATTGCATTGGGAACACATCAGGGGAAAATCGGCCACGTACTTCTCATCATCTCCTTCGACTGCTACAAACAAACCGCCGGTGTCTTCGATACAGTGCGGCGCCAGCTTTTTTAGAAGTTCGCCTTCTTCACGGCACTCTTTCGCGCTTTCCTGATCGGCGAAGACATAGCGGCCGCCGCTATGCAGAAGTCCGTGATTGGCACCGGATGCGCCCGCATTGATATCGCGGTATTCAGCCAGTATAGATTGAACCCCGCGCAGCGCCAGATCCCGGGCAATGCCGGTGCCGGTAGCTCCGCCCCCGATAATAAGTACCTGAGTGTTCAGTGATTTACTCATAACCAACTTCTTTGGTTGGCAATATGGTATATTTTCAGCGATGTTCCCGTCCCTGCCGGACAAACTGTGTAACTTTCAGTTAATAAGAAACTCGCAAGAAGTTAAAGGACAAAACGCTCTAAACGACAGAGACCTTTCTATTTTCACCTACCGAGCAGCTGAATTATTTCCGATTTGAATACGATTTATGGCACATCCCGGCGGTCTTTGCCATACCAAATTTTGATTAAATTAGCGCTTGCGGTAATTTTCAAATGGTGTTATCCAAAAATGTTTAAACCGATCTGTTCCGGAATGAGGTGATTGTTGGAAAACCTGCCACTGAATTAATAATGGAGTCGCTTGATGGGCCTGTCACTGCAGAACATTGACAAGATCGTAAGCCGAGAAATCCATCTCAAGGATGTCAGCCTCGATTTTGAATCCGGCTCCCGCAATGTACTTTTGGGCCGCACTCTGGCGGGTAAAACATCCCTGCTGCGGGTCATGGCCGGCATCGATCGGCCCACGCGTGGAAAAATTCTGATCGACGGCCGGGATGTCACCGGTGTTTCGGTGCGCAAACGCAGTGTTGCCATGGTCTATCAGCAATTTATAAACTACCCCTCGCTCACCGTCTATAAGAACATCGCATCCCCTCTTAAAGTCAGCGCGGTGCCTAAAACCGAAATCGACCAGCGTGTTCGCGAAACTGCAAAAATGCTGCATTTAGAAGATTTTCTCGACCGTCTGCCGGCCGAACTCAGCGGCGGGCAGCAGCAACGTATCGCCATCGCGCGTGCCCTGATTAAAGATGCGCAGTTATTACTACTGGACGAGCCCCTGGTTAACCTGGATTATAAATTACGCGAAGAACTCAGGATTGAGCTTCAGGAGATTTTCGAGCAGCGCGAGGCAGTTGTTGTCTATACCACAACGGAGCCTACCGAAGCCTTAATGCTGGGCGGTAATGTTGTCGTTCTTGATGAAGGGCGGATTCTGCAAACCGGACTCACACCCGACGTCTATCACAACCCCGCAACCACCAAGGTGGCGGAAGTATTCAGTGACCCCCCCATTAACTATCTTTCTTGCACCGTTCAAGGGCAAACGGCCAGCCTGGGTGAAGTCACCGAATTTCCTTTGACCAGCCATCTGAAAACATTGCCTGCCGCGCATTACATTTTCGGTGTCCGCTCCAATCACATGTCTTTGAACCGAACCAGCGCCGAAGACACCGAAATCAACACCAAAGTGGAATTGGCGGAAATCAATGGGTCGGAAACCTTCATCCATGTCAACTATGACAGCTCCCGGTTGGTGGTGCAGGTAGACGGTGTGCATCCGCATCGGATTGGAACGGAAATATCAATTTATGTCAATCCGAGCAGTTTTTTTGTTTTCGATGAAGCGGGTGTTTTAGTGTTATCACCCACCCGTAATACGCTTGAAAAACGTTCAAGATAGGAACCCATCATGGCGCGCATCGAATTAAACAAGATTGCCCACAGCTATTTAAAGAACCCAAAAGATGAATCCGACTATGCCCTCAAGCATATCCATAACGAATGGGACGACGGCGGTGCCTATGCATTACTCGGACCTTCCGGGTGCGGCAAAACCACCCTGCTGAATGTTATTTCCGGTTTGTTGACACCCAGTCAGGGACGGGTGTTGTATGATGCTAAGGATGTCACCGATCTACCGCCGGAAAAGCGCAACATTGCCCAGGTTTTTCAGTTTCCCGTCCTCTACGACACCATGTCGGTTTTCAATAATCTGGCATTCCCCCTGCGCAATCGGGGCATTCAAGAAGACGAAGTTAAAAAACGGGTTTTGGAAGTTGCCGATATTCTCGACCTGACACCTTTTCTCAGCAAGAGAGCCGCCGGATTGGCGGCCGATGCCAAACAAAAAATATCGCTGGGCCGTGGCTTGGTCAGAAGCGATGTGGCGGCCATTCTATTCGACGAACCGCTGACCGTGATCGATCCCCATCTAAAGTGGCACCTCAGGCGCAAACTCAAGGAGGTCCATGAACAGTTGAAGTTAACCCTGATTTACGTTACCCATGATCAGGTGGAAGCCCTGACGTTTGCCGATCAGGTCATCGTCATGTACGAAGGTGAACTCGTCCAAATCGGCACGCCCCAGGAGCTTTTTGAAAATCCAAAGCATAAATTCGTCGGCTTTTTTATCGGCAGTCCCGGGATGAATTTTTTATCCTGCACCCTCGATGGCAATACCGCATGGATTGATGGGGCCGGCATCGAGTTGGATGAGAATACGGCGGTATTGGGGAACAAAGCGCGAGGCGAACTGGAGCTTGGCATCCGTCCCATGTATTTGGAGGTGCACACTCAGCCAGTTAACGGCGGTATTCCGGCAAGCGTCAAGACGGTCCAAGACCAGGGTAGTTTTAAAATCGTTACCGTAAACCTTGCCGGCCATACTTTGCGTGCCAGACTGCCCGAAGATCAAGCCGTACCGGCAAGTGAGGCCTGGCTTCGATTTCCAACCCGATGGACCAAACTGTTTGCCGATGGGCGCCTGGTGAACTAGGCGATTGCCGAATTCATATCGACAACTTAGGGTTTACGAAGAAATAAGTTCACAATTTTAGGCGTTGAGGCGCCCGATTGGCAAGGCGCGAAAACGCAGGAATATCTGGATATTCCGAGGGTTCGCAAGTGGGAAAACAACAAAGCCTGGTTTCTGGTCTTACCGGTTTTTATCATCGTCGCCTTCAGCTCCATCCTCCCGATCATGACGGTGGTTAATTATTCGCTCCAGGACATCTGGGGGCCGGGCCAGAGCATTTTCGTCGGCACTGAGTGGTACAAGGAGATGTTGGCCGATCATCGCCTGCACGACGCTTTGTGGCGTCAATTTCTGTTTTCCGGGCTCGTGCTGTTGATCGAGATGCCGCTCGGCATACTCCTTGCCCTGGCCATGCCGAAACGCGGCTGGGGCGTCTCCGCCTGTCTGGTGACCATGTCGCTGCCGCTGCTCATTCCCTGGAATACGATCGGTACGATCTGGATCATCTTTACCCGGCCGGATATCGGTCTATTCGGCGCGGCCGTCAACCAATTCGTAGAATTCGATCATACGGCGCGACCCCTCGATGCCTGGATCACCCTGATGTTGATGGAAGTCTGGCATTGGACCCCGCTGGTTACCCTGCTGGCCTATGCCGGGCTGCGGGCGATCCCCGAGGCCTACTACCAGGCAGCCAGGATTGACGGTGCCTCGACCTGGTCGACGTTCTGGTATATCCAGCTGCCAAAGATGCGCGGCGTACTCACCATCGCCTTTTTGCTGCGCTTCATGGATAGTTTTTTAATCTACGCGGAGCCCTTCGTGCTGACCGGAGGCGGTCCCGGCAATTCGACCACATTCCTTTCCATTTATCTGGTTAAAATCGCCCTCTTACAATTCGACCTGGGACCGGGTGGTGCCTTCTCGCTCATCTACTTTGTCATTGTTCTGCTGTTTAGTTATATGTTTTACCAGGCACTTCAGAGAGTCGGACGAGGAGAAAAGGTATGAAAGTAAAGAAAAAGACAATCGGCCTGGCCATCTATTTTGTACTGCTGTTGATGCCAATCTATTGGATGCTCAACATGTCCTTGCGAACCAATGCCGACATCCTGGGGTACTTCGCCCTGTATCCGAAAGATATAACATTTATCAACTACATGAAAATTTTCACGGATTCATCCTGGTACTCAGGTTATATCAATTCCATCATTTATGTAAGCATCAATACGGTTATCTCGTTGGTAACGGCACTGCCTGCGGCCTATGCTTTTTCACGCTATCGGTTCCTGGGTGACAAGCACATGTTTTTTTGGTTGCTCACCAATCGGATGGCGCCGGCGGCAGTTTTCGCGCTGCCCTTTTTCCAGCTGTATTCCTCAGTCGGTCTGATGGATACGCATATTGCGGTGGCGCTTGCGCACTGTCTGTTCAATGTGCCCCTGGCGGTCTGGATCCTGGAAGGCTTTATGTCCGGGATCCCCAAAGAAATTGATGAGACCGCTTTTATCGACGGTTACAGTTTTCCGCGCTTTTTTATCACCATCTTCATTCCGCTGATTCGGGCCGGAGTCGGCGTGACGGCCTTTTTCTGTTTTATGTTCAGCTGGGTCGAGCTGCTGATTGCCCGGACACTGACGGTAACGAATGCGAAACCCATCGCGGCAATAATGACGCGAACCATTAGCGCCACTGGTCTTGACTATGGCCTGCTGGCCGCGGCCGGTATGCTCACGATTGTACCAGGAATGCTGGTAATCTGGTTTGCACGCAATCATATGGCCAAGGGCTTCGC
>CALZJV010000516.1 GCA_945787595.1 uncultured Desulfobacterales bacterium
GGTATCCGACAATGGCATTGGAATAGCCCCGGATGAAATAAATCGAATATTTGAACCTTTTTATACCAAAAAGGTAATGGGTCGAAGTGGAACCGGTTTAGGCATGGCTGTCGTATGGGGAACCGTCAAGGATCATAAGGGTTACATTCATGTTAAAAGTGATGAGGGTATAGGTACCGTCATTAGATTGTTTTTCCCGGTGACAAGGAAACCTTTCAAAAGCAGCGAAATCCCAAATTCTTATGAGAGCTATAGAGGAGAAGGGCAATCGATACTGGTGGTTGATGATATAAAAGAACAGCGCAACATTGCATCAAAGCTACTGACCCACCTAAACTATTCAGTTCAAACGGTTGGCAGCGGTAAAGAAGCTTTAGAATATATGGACGCTAACCCAACTGATCTAATTGTACTGGATATGTTGATGCCGCCGGGAATGGATGGATTAGAAACTTATGAAAGAATTATTTCCAAGCATCCGGGACAAAGAGCTATTATCGCAAGCGGCTTTTCCGAGACAGATCGTGTCAAGAAGGCTCAAAGTCTTGGGGCTGGGAGTTATGTGAAAAAGCCGTACACACTAGAAAAAATTGGATTGGCCGTAAAACTGTTCCCCGGACCCATTTCAATAGGTGCCTAACCCTTATTTGAGACGCTAACTGTACCCCAACAATTTTCCGCCCTGATATACAATAAAGGCCATTATCCATGCGACGGTTGTGCTGTAGGCGATGCTGAAAGACATCCATTTATAGGAACCGGTCTCGCGCCTGATGGCAGCTATAGAAGCAAGACATGGCAAATACAGCAAAACAAACACCATCATCGAAAGGGCGGACAACTGCGTCATGCCGGCTGCATGCAGCGCGCTTGCCAGCGCCTCCGACGTGTCTTCATCTCCAACGGCATGCAGCACCCCCAGGGTGCTGACCACAATCTCTTTGGCCACAAACCCGGTCAATAGTGCCACGCCGCCGCGCCAGTCAATGCCTAACGGTGCAAACAATGGCGCGGATATTTTCCCGATACGACCTATGAAAGACTTTTCGGCATGTTCAGCTTGCCGGGTCTTTTCCACGGCAAAGAGCTCGGCATCTTTCTCTTTTTCTATCTGCGGTTTGGCGGATTCATCGGCAGCGTCTAATTGGGCCGCGTACGATGCAATTACCCTGTTTATTTTTGAATCGTAGTCGATTGAGTACGATACATTCCTGGGAAAAGCTGAAAGCGCCCATATGATGACTGATCCGATGAGAATCACTTTGCCCATTTTCTTGAGAAATATTTTACTGCGGTCCCACATGTGGATCAGCAGACTTTTTAACATGGGAACCCGATAAGGCGGTAGTTCCATAACAAAGGGAGCATCAGCACCCCTAAGCAGGGTGGAACGAAACAACCGACCGGTGATAATTGAAAGGATGATTCCTAGAAGATAAATCGCGAAAATGACCGTCCCGGCCCTGATACCAAAGAAGGCGCCGGCCAGGATAATATATACCGGCAATTTGGCAGAACAGGACATAAAAGGGGTAATCAGAATGGTGAGAATGCGGTCCTTTTCACTTTCAAGGGTACGGGTGGCCATAATTGCCGGGACATTGCAGCCAAAACCCATTAGCATGGGGATAAAGGATTTGCCGTGAAGTCCGATCAGGTGCATGATTTTGTCCATGAGAAAGGCGGAGCGCGACATATAGCCCGTATCTTCAAAGAGGGCGATACAGAAAAAAAGGATCAGAATATTCGGCAGAAAAACAATAACGCTTCCTACCCCGGCGATGATCCCGTCCAGCAGGAGCGCTTTAAAAAGGCTGCCAGGCAACAGCCCGTCCAGCGTTGCTGAAAGCAAGCCGACTCCGGCATCGATCCAATCCATCGGATAGGTCCCCAGGGTGAAGGTCAACTGGAACATGGCCCAGATGAAAAACAAAAATATCGGAAATCCGATAAAACGATTCGTCAGCACCAGGTCGATATTGCGCGATACATCAACGCGCTGTTTGGTAGAGGTGGTTTGGATTTCCTTGATGATTCCGGCGATAAATCCGTAGCGTTCATCGGTCATGACGATCTGGGGATCGTCATCGAAACGTTGCTCAAGATGCTTGCGCAGGGCCTGGTTGGCCTGCAGAATTTCAAGACCGAAGTCATTGGCACTCTGCAGAATACGTTCCTTTATGATTTTGTCATCTTCCAGCAGCTTAATCGAGGTCCAGCGAGTGTTATAGGGAGTTGTGCCATTGGTTTTTTCTTCAATAAATTGCTGGAGCCGGTTGATGGCGCTTTCGATATCTTTGCTGTATTTAACATTACGTTTTTTAGGGGTTTTTACATCGGTTTCCGCCAATTTAATGGCCTGTTTCAACAAGACCGCAATTCCTTCGTTCTTATTACCGATGGTAAATACCACCGGTACGTCAAGCAGCTGGGAGAGTTTATCAGCGTCAATTTTCATTCCACGGGTACGGGCAACGTCCGCCATGTTCAGGGCGAACAGTACCTTACAATCAAGCTCTCGCAGCTGGGTTGCCAGGTATAGACTGCGCTCCAGGTTCGAGGCATCAATGATGTCAACGACTACATCCGGCCGATCGTCCAGAATGTAATTTCGAGCAACGATTTCTTCGATGGAAAAGGGAGTCAGGCTATAGGTACCGGGCAAATCGATTATTTTAAGATCATAGCCGTATTTATGAATCCGTCCCTCTTTTTTGGCAACGGTTACCCCCGGCCAGTTGCCCACCTTCTGCCGGGTACCGGTTATATTATTAAATATGGTGGTTTTACCTGAATTCGGATTGCCTGCGAGGGCAATGGTGAGGTTTTTGGAATGCATGCGAGATGGCCTATCTGACGTTATTCACCTCAACTTTGGCAGCTTCTTTCACTCTTAGAGAAACATGATATCCTTTGACGATCAATTCAAGGGGATCTCTTAGGGGGGCATATTTTTCGATATAGATATCGGCGCCTTTGAGGATGCCCATTTCCAGTATCCTGCGTCGCAAAATTCCATTTCCTCCGACATGAACAACCGTCGCGGACTGTCCTTCTTTCATCTCACTTAACCACATGAATGAGCTATCCTTTCAGGAAATTGGCCATCCTAGGCGATTTTTGAAAATATCATCCAAGAATAAGGCTGTTGTGCGAGGTTGTCAATCTAGCGTAAAGCTATCGAAAAACGGATAACCGAACCCTTGTTTCATTGGGGTGAAATCGATGGTTGCAAGATTACGGAAAAAATATTATGAAACGCTTTAACAATTTCCAATGAACGTTTAAACCGAGATTTTAAGGGGGACAAAATGGGAATAAAAGAAGAGTTGGAAGAAAAGGAGGAGGCTTGCGATTCGACGGAAACCTACGTAGAACTGGCCAAAGAGGTGATCGAAAAACTATCCGATAAGGAATGGGCTGCGAGCCTCATTGACGAAGGTGCCGATTGGGCGGAATATGCCGATGATTTCATGCTGCTGGCCGGCGCCACCTCTGAGGCGTTGGATGACAAAGCCAAAGCCAAGACTTTTCTGACTCAGGGCAAGGATTATTGTACCAATGTCCAGGAATTTATGAATCTTGCCAAAGCCGCCAAAGACATGGGTGACTCCGAAACCGCCAAGGAATTATGTTCGGCGGCCCAGGGAAAATGCGTTAAGATAAAAGATTTTCTGGATCTCAGCAAAAACGTCCTCGAGATGATGTCTGACGCGGAACTTGCCAAAGAAATATCCGACAAGGCATTGGAAAAATGCAAAACCGTGGCGGATTACAATGATTTTGCGAAAAGCATCCAGCAAGTATTTGACGATTCAGCGCGGGCCAAAGAGGCGTATAACTCCGCGCTTGAAAGCTGCAAAAAGGCTGATGATTATGCGCTGTTAGCCAAAGGTGTCATGGAAAATCTTTCCGACCCGGAACTGGCCAAGGCCATCTTCGCCAAAGCGGAGACGTCACTCGATTCGGGAATAGAGCTGATGAAACTGGCCGAGTCCGCTCTGGAAAATCTGGCCGACAAAGAATATGGCCGGACACTTTACCAAACGGCTCGGGAAAAGATGGAAAGCGGTGATGAGCTGATAAAGTTAGCCGGGTCAATCTCGGCTAAGCTCGATGACAAGGACCTCATCCTGGACGTTTACAAGAGCGCGCAAACCAAGTTCAGCTCTTATAACGAGTTTGTCAACCTGGCCAAAGCGGTTTTAAAGGATACGGGGGATAGCAGGTTCGCCGGCGAAATCTATCGCAAAGCAGCCGGGACGAATCCGGATTGCAGCCAACTGACGACAGTGGCTGCTGCCCTGGTAGACGACATCAAAGATAAAAATGCCGCCCTGGATGTGTTGAAACAGGCGGAAATCGCTGTGAAAACACCCACCGATTTTAAAAAGACCGCTGAAGCCATCCTCAAATATGCCGATGATGAAAAATGGCTGTCCGACACCAAGCTTCAACTTGAAAAAAGAGAAGCCCATAAAGACCTTTATACCGAATTTGTCAAGCGGGAGCAGGAGTGCATCAATAGCACAACTATGAGCCATCTGGCACACGATGTCATGGAGCAAACCGGCGACAACCCGTATACTAGGAAACTTTACACAAAGGCGGAAAGTTTATGTACTTATTTTCCGGAGTATATGGATCTAGCCCGGCGGATTTTTAATGATCTTCAGGATGAAAACTGGATTCGTACGATTTATGAAAACATGCTGGACAAGTGCGATGATTACCACAAGTACAGCGATCTGGTGGATGGCATATTGGCGACCTTGAAAGATGAAGGTTGGGCGCGCAAAATATATTCCGAACTGCAAGAAAAGTGTGCCAAAGAGACCGACTTTGGTAAACTGGCCACGATCGTGAATGAGAAATTCGCTGACAAGGAGTGGGTGCAACAACTACTTGCTTCTGCTGAAGATAAAGCCCATGATCTTGCCGGCTATATCTTTGTGGCCGGTTCAGTGCTCACCCTGTTATCCGACAGGGAATGGGCCAATTCCATTTACACCAAGGCAGAAGCCGGCTGCAGTGATCGCGATCACTACTATATGCTCGCCACCTCCGTTTGGAGCCAGACCCATGACAAGGAGCTGCTCAGGCAGATGCACCGCAGCGCGGAGGATAAACTGAATACCACCCATGACCTCGTTTATTTAGCC
>CALZJV010000517.1 GCA_945787595.1 uncultured Desulfobacterales bacterium
AGCGTCAGGCTGGGAAGAATAATTGCATGTATCTTTTGCCAGAACGACATCTGGTCGTTTATGTTGGAAATACTCGGAAAGACAATTAGCTTGACCGAGAGCAAGGCGATCAGAATGTAGGCGATAAAGAATTCCGGGAAGGAGATCGCGCTGAGCGTGCTCGTGGAAATGGCATTGTCAAACCAGCTGCCGCGGTAAAGCGCTGCAAGAAGCCCCAGCAGAATTGCGATCGGCACCGATATTACGGCTGCCGTGGATGCCAAAAATATCGTATTGGCAAAACGCCAGCCGATCAGATCGGCAATCGGACGCTTGTTGGCCAGAGATCTCCCGAGTTCTCCCTTCATAAAATCGCCCAGCCAGGCGAAATAGCGCACATGGGGCGCTAAATCCAGCTTCAGCTCCTTGCGAAAGGCCGCCACGGTTTCAGGTGTGGCCTCCTGCCCCAGAATAGCCGTCGCCACATCACCCGGCAACGCCTCTACCCCCAGGAAAATTAGGACCGAGATGACGATTATAGTCAAGAATCCCAATCCAAGGCGTTTTGCTACCATTGTTATTATATCTTTCATTTTTTCCCCGATTCTATGGCAATTGCAAGACAGGTTCTGGTTTGTCTCTTCACCTGCTTTCCTTTGTGGGAAAGCAGGTGAAAAGGTTTAATTTCAACTTATTTGAAACCCGGTTTTTACTGAGAGGTCACGGATTAAACAAACCACCAGCGTTCTGCCAGTCTAAAGCCGTCAAATTCCCAGTTTGCCGCCGGGTTTTCAAACCCCATCTTTTTGTTCGCGGCTGACAGTTGCAGAGCAAAGGCCGGCACGGGAGTGGCACCTTCATCACTGACAATGCGCTGGCATTCCACGTACATCTCACGCCGTTTTTTCTGATCGAGTTCCGCCCGGGCGGCTTTGATGAGCTGGTTGAACTTCGGGTGTTTCCAGAGGGTGTCGTTCCAGTTGGCATCTTCCGTATACGCGGTGGAAAACATCCAATCCGCGGTTGCCCGGCCGCTCCAGTAACACTGGACCCATTCTTTCTTGATCCAGACACTTGACCAGTACCCGTCATCCGGCTCCCTTACCACCTTGATCTTGATACCGGCTTTTTTCGCCGATTCCTGGATCAGTTCGGAAGCGGATACGGCGCCCGGAAAGGCGGTTTCGGCGGCATGCAGCTTGAATGTGTGATCCAACATCCCGGCCTTTTTGAGGTGGAATTTGGCCTTTTCGGGGTCGTACTTTCGCTGGGGCAGTTCGGAGGCATAGAACGGGTTGATCCGGGGAATGGGGTGATCGTTGCCCGGGTAGCCGTAACCGCGCAATATCAGCTTCACCATCTGCTCACGGTCAATTAAGTATTTGAGCCCCAGCCTGACATCGTTATTGTCATAGGGCTTGATGGTCGTCAGCATGGGGATGGTGTAATGCCGGGCTCCCTCCAGCTTCAGGGCCTGAACGCCGGGCATCCTTTCCAGCAGATTAAAGGTTTTGGGATCACAGCGATTCATCACATGGACCTGACCGGTCTTCAAGGAATTGGTTCTGGCGCTAAGGTCCTCAATACCTAAAATCTCCACCTCGTCAAAATAAGGGCGGCCTGATTTGAAGTAGTTGGGATTACGCTTGCCGAAGAACCTGACACCGGGCTCCCAGGCTTGCAGAATGAAGGGGCCTGTACCCACTCCCTTCTCATACTCTTTTCCTTTGGTACCCTTGGGTACCATCGATATGTGATAGTCACTGGCAATGTAAGGGAAGTCTGCATTGCCTTCTTTTAGGGTGAAAACCACCGTGTTCTTGCCGTCGGCCTTGATGTCTGTGATCGGTTCGGCAATGCCTTTGGCAGCTGATTTGGTGTCCGGTCCGCGGTGCTCATTAAAGGAATAAATAATATCATCGGCGTCTATGGTTTTGCCGTTATGAAATTCAACCCCCTCGCGCAACTTGAAGGTCCATGTCACCGCATCCTTTGAGGCTTCCCAGCTTTCGGCCAATTCGGGAACAGCCTCCCCTTTGTAGTTGACTTCAACTAGCTGGCTCCGGATGCATTGATTGACCGTCTGGGGCATGGTTTGTGACAGCGTACCGGGGTCCATGGAATCTGTTGTTGAACCGCCGGCAGAGCCGATTATCACCCGACCGCCTTTTTTGGGTGTTGCAGACTCAGCCTTTCCGCTTAACAACACCGGAGAAGCAGCTGCCAAAAGGCCCATAGCAGAAACCCGGGAAATGAATGTACGGCGCGTGATTTTTCCTTCCGTCAGCAATTTTTCCAATTCTCTTAATTTTGACATGGCTCACATCCTCCTTTTAATAGCTGGATCACTAGTAACGGATATCCAGTGATTGATGTTAAAAACTCTGGGGATTCGCCCCGGTTGGAAAATTGACAATCCCCTCTTTGAGAGGGCTGGAAATGGAATGATAAAATAAGGTATTATGGCCTCCGGCACTTCGTGCCTGCCCTCCGGCATGTAAGCCTACGGGCTGGAAGCGTGCTCGGAGAGGAGAAGGGGGTGTTGGTTTAATGGCAAATTTAAATTAATAAGAGATCATGAAATTGAAAACATCCGTTAACCCCTCCGACAGCGGGACGATTATTCCAGAATCCAGCCACTGAGCAAGTTTATTCTGCCATTTCCAGCATGCACGAAAATGATTTTCTTCTATAACTGCTTATGGCACATGACCGAACCCAGATGCAAGAAAAAAGTGAAATTAAATCATCTTATGGGTACCGTTCATTTTTTTTGGCTTGCCCCAATGTTATAAAAGCCGGGGGGCTTCAGAGCCATGGCGTCAAGGGTGGGCAACGGCTGAGACGTGTCGACGAGCACAGGTCGAGTATCTCAGCCGAAGTTCGGATATAATAGCGGACGAATCGCTATTCTTCGCCATGTGGTTTATGCCACATTGGGCTTACTTGTTGGGCACCTCGTAAACCTTGCCCCAGTAAGGGGCATTGTTCTGATCATCCACCGCCATAATATAAACCACAGCCTCATCGGGGCCGAAAATCAGGTTAGGCGCGGCTGGTGAGGGTACGTCGATTGTCTTGACAAGCTTTCTGTCCGGCGAAACGACTAATATTCTACCCTTGCTATATTGGCCGATATAGAGATTTTCATTTCTGTCCATCTTGAGCCCGTCTGGATAGGCGTAACTTCCGGAATCGGGATCCACCTGGCCGATTCTCACAAAAAGCCTGCGGCCGGCAAGGCTTCCGTCTTGCTGCACGTCAAACTGAATCACGCGGCTGGCCTCGGACTCTGCCAGAAATAAAGTTCTGCCGTTATTAGACAAAGCGATACCGTTGGCATAGTGCAAATTATCGGCGACTTGCCGGATCTCACCTTTGGGGTCCATATAGAAAATCTTACCCACGATTGGATCACTCTCCCAGGGACCGGAAGCCGTGAAGTACACGCCGCCCTTTTTGTCGGCAACAAAATCATTGGGTCCTTGAAAGCGCCGGCCGTCTCTGTCCTGCTTGTATTCAGCGATGGTTTTACCGTCGGCGGAAATGCGCGCGATGCTGCCGGAATCGTAGCAGGTCACCAGAAAATTACCCGAAGAAAAGGCCACGATGGCGGAGGGACCACAGCCGTCCAGTTTCCAAAATTCCTGGTTTTGCTTCCCATCCCAGGTCATTACCGTCTGAGAGCCGTACTCAACGTAGTATAGTTTGTCCTTGTGCCACAGCGGCCCTTCCGGAAAGCCGGACTTGGCGTTGATCACTTTGATGTCCCCGGCGAAAGCGATCGAAGTGAAACAAAAGACAAGAACAAGTCCAAGAATTGGAAAATGCTTCATGAATTGCCTCCTTTAGTAGAAATGTTTAAAAACATCTGGATTGGAAAACAGGTCTCCGTACCCCAACTTGAAATCAGCAATGCGACTGAAAGTCCGACATAGCCAGAAGGATACTTCTGGCGATAGATGGCATTTTATTTAAGCGTATGTCAACGTTAAAAACTGATACCTTGCTTTGGTAATGCTTTTTCTATCATAGCCGGAAATCAAGTGGTCGCATTGATGCCCGACCTGACCATGTTGGCAAAACTGACATTGCCAAGGGTTATCCATTTTATCAACCGGTCATTTTTTGAATCCAGGTTTTTAATAATCGCCCTTTCAGACAATCCTTTCTGAATTAACAAATGGATATTGCCTTAAAGATCTTCTAAAAACTGCAGCTTGTTTTTCAGCCTTGATTTGCCGTTTTCAAGGCACGGATTGTGGGCACAAAACAAGACCTCAAAATCAAATTCAAGTACTCTTTTCAGGGAATTGATTTGATCATTTAACCTTTCGTCGGCTCGGAAATATTTGATGCGGTCTGCCAGATAAAGATCTCCCGACACAAGCCAACCGTTTTTTTCTTCCAGATAGACCGTGTGGTCTTTGCTGTGTCCGGGCGTATGAATCGGTTTGAAATTGAAGCTGTGCGTTTCGATTGTCTCTATAAAGGGGATTGTTTCGACGGCGGCCGCCTTGCCCCACACATAGTGCTGGTAAGGAAGGATCTTAAATCCATTGCGCATCTTTTCAACTGTTAACGGATGACCGGTCACGGAAATATGGTGGCCTTTGCTAAGAATAAATGCATTGCCGCTATGGTCTTCATGATGATGGGTTAGGAGAATCTGATCGAGTTTTTTCTCCCTAAGCAGTTCAACCACAACTT
>CALZJV010000518.1 GCA_945787595.1 uncultured Desulfobacterales bacterium
ATATCTAGGCGTCTACCAGTATCTGGAGGAAAAGCTCGGCAAAGTCTACTTCAAACCGCCGAAACTGCTGGAGAAGCAGGTGGAAGCCGGCAGACTGGGGCTCAAATCATCGGGCGGGTTTTATGATTACGGGCCCGGTGCGGCGGATGCCATGCGGCGGGATCGGGATCGGAAGTTCTATGCCCGCTTGAAACTGGTCAGAAGAGAGAAGGAGCAAAAATAGTTTAAATAAAACCTAATGGAGGTATATATGAGTCGAAAGGTAGTTATCAACTGTGCAATCACCGGGTCTATCCATGTCCCTTCGCTATCTCCATATTTACCGATAACGCCCGAGCAGATCACCAGAGAGGCTGTCAGTGCCGCCGAAGCCGGGGCGGCGACCGTGCATTTGCATGCCCGGGACCCCGAAACCGGTCGTCCGGATCAATGTAATTATTGGGAGGCTGCATGAAATCAGTTAAGACCATTATCGCGGAGGCCCTTGCGGCCGGCCAAAACACCTTGTCCGAATATGATAGCAAAAGGATTCTAAGCGAATATGGAATAGGAATTTTTAGCGGAGGATTTTACCGACGTCAAACAGGCAGCCGATCGCATCGGCTATCCGGTGGCTTTAAAGGCCTGTGCTGCCACAGCCCAACATAAGACCGAGAAGGGGCTGATAGAGCTGGGAATCAAGGATGCGGTTGAATTAAAAGGCGCCTATGACCGCCTGGCCCCCAAAGCCCGGGATCTCGACGGGGAGCTTCTGGTCCAGGAAATGGTCGCGGGTTCGCGTGAGCTGGTGGCGGGTTTGAACCGGGATGAGCTATTCGGTCCCTGTGTTATGTTCGGCCTGGGGGGTATTTTCACCGAAGTCATGGGAGATGTGGCTTTCCGGGTCGCACCGTTAAGCCAGGAGGATGCCCGGGAGATGACGACCGAAATTAAAGGATCCAAAATTTTAGGGGCCATTCGCGGGCTTGAGCCCGTCCGCATCGATCAACTCAGCCATTGCCTGCAACAGCTGGGTCAAATCGGCCTTGACCATCCGGCGGTCCGCGAAATAGATATCAATCCACTGATTATTCGGAAGGGTTATCCCGTGGCCGTAGACGCTTTGATCGTATTGCAGGAACCGCAGACGCCGGCGACGGATATGAAAACCGTTACCGGAAATTTGAAGAAATTTTTCGAGCCCCAAAGCGTCGCTGTTATCGGCGCTTCCGGCACCCCGCACAAAGCAGGCAATGACGTCATTCAAAACATTCTGGCCAATGAATTCGAAGGTCGCCTGTATCTGGTCAATCCCAAGGGCGGCGAAATTTTGGGGCACCGGGTTTATCCGTCGATTCAGGATTTGCCGGAAAGTATCGATCAGGCGATCATCATCCTGCCGGCCACAGCGACGCCGCAGGCCATCCGGGACTGTGCCGCTAAAGGGGCGCAAACCGTTGTCCTGGCTGCCGGCGGATTTGCCGAGGTGGATCGGCAGGGCGAGGAACTCCAGCAAGAAACGATTCAAGCCATCCAGGATACAGGGGTTCGCGCGATCGGTCCCAACACATCCGGGCACACATCGACGCCCCACAAATTCACCTCGAGTTTTTTCCCGCTCGGAAAAATCCCGCGCGGCAAGGTTTCTTACATCGCTCAGACCGGAAATTTCGCTACTCACACCATGCGATATATCATGACCGGCGAACACTTCGGCGTGGCCCGGGTGCTGGGTATGGGCAACAAACTGGATGTGGAAGAAAGCGAGGTGCTCGAGTATTACGGCCGGGATCCGGAAACCCAGGCCATCTTCATCTACCTTGAAAGCTTTAAAAGACCCCGACGCTTTATGGAAGTTGCCCGCGAGGTGACGCATGTCAAGCCGGTGGTCCTGCTGAAAGGAGGGGCCACTGCCGAAGGGTCCCGGGCGGCCGTGGCCCATACGGCAGCCCTGGCGTCGGACGACAGAATCATCGAGGGGGCTTTGCGGCAGGCCGGTGTGGTCAGAGTCTATAAATATTCCGACCTGATTCTGGCTGCCAAGGCCATATCCGCCATGCCCCTGCCGCAGGGTAATCGGGTGAGTTTATTAGCGCCCTCGGGAGCCATGCTGGTCTGTATGACGGACCTTTGCCACCGGTACTGGGGACTGGAGGTGCCGGCCATCGAAGAGAAAACCCGCCGCTATCTTCAGGACATCAGTCCACCCTTCATCCGGATGCGAAACCCGGTGGACATCTGGCCGGCCGCCACGGTGAGTGGTGTGGAGTTCGCCTATCGGGAGGGTACCGAAGCAGTGCTCAAAGACGCCAATATCGATGCCGTTGTGATGGTTCTGATGATTACCGATGAAACCGGTGTGCCTCCCCTGGATTTTATCCCCGAGCTAGCGCAGCGATATCCGGAAAAACCGCTGTATGTTGCCTTCACCGGACAAAAAAACCACATGGACGCAGCCAAAGCATATCTGGAGCCCCGGGGAGTGCCCACCTTCCCGCTGATTGAACAACCATTTGAGGTCCTGAGTATTCTGGCCCGCTGTCGGCAGGCCCTGGATAGATAATTTTAGGTTGAACGGTTCAGGCCTGCCCTGGCCTCCGGCTCGTAGCCCACGCCTCGGAGAGCGCGACTGCTTTTGAATAAGCTTGGAGTGCCATCAAACCGATCCGACCGTTAGATCAATGGAATTCGTATATGATTCAGGTCTGGGCCAGGGGTTCAACGTTACGGGTTGAAAAAAACCAGACAGCTCGTATCATAAAGAACGAAAAGCATCCGTATTTCACTTGTTTGTGCGTGTCTTCCCAGCAGGATTTTTTGAATTAGAATGACCATCGACTATATTTTATGTTCGCTGTTCAAAATTGGTCCGCTTGACGAGATAGCAGGCCAATTCTAATTTAAATTTTTCTAAGTGCGCCAATTTAGGTATAAATACCCATTTTTTCGAAAGCATGGGCAGCGCGTAGCACCACATCATCTTCAAAATGTCTTCCGATAAGCATCATGCCCACGGGCAGACCATTCGATTTTGAACAGGGTACACTCATTGCTGGATGGTGTGTGCAATCGAATGGACAGGTATTTTGGATCATGCCCAAAGCTGTACCATAAAACTCGCCGACTGTGGGGTTATTCGGAATCGGCATCGTCTTCATTTGAAATAGTCGTCGGAATTGCAGAGGCCATATTGAAAAAATTTATTTGAGACTGGTTTTACACCGTCAAAAGAGGCACACAAACTTAAGGTTTCCAAAACAAATACACAATAGAATCAGAATATTGTCCAGATTTGATGAAGGCACGATATGTTCCCAGTTTGGTTATGTAACGACAATTTAATTCCGTTCTGATAATTTTTTTTAATTCCCGGCAAATAAAAAAACTCCATCTAATTCTTCTCATTCCTTTCCCTTTTAATTCTCATAGATATTACTCTCATCATTAAAGCTATCCGGTTCAACTTATTATTCCTAAAATCATTTTCTCAAATCCTATGATAGGAGAGAAAACGATGACCAGGAGCCCGACACGCAAACGTCCATGCCGGATATGTAAACGTTGGTTCATACCCCATCCACGAGTCAAAGATCGGCAGAAGACCTGCGGTAATCCATCATGTCAGCGGGAATGGCACCGTAGAAAGTGTGAGCAATGGAATCACAACAATGTTGATTATTTCAAGGACAATTATCTGGATAAAAAACTTGAGGTAATCGGCACGCCGCGAAGCCGGCTGAAGACGGGATTGTCCCTTTGTTATGTCCAGCAGCTCATCGGCACTCCACAGCTGATCATCATCGAGTACCTGAGTCAGCTGCTCGTCCGCCGTTGCCGGCATCAGTGCAGCCTGCATGTCATGGCAAAGGAGCCATCAAGTGGTCAACAACGAGCATCGGAGTTTTTAAGAGGTGATCCGCATTCAAGCTGTTGTAATCACTAAGTATTTTGATGGACTATGCCAAAAACGTTTTTAAGAAGTGATAAGGAGTTAAGCTTTTGTAAAAACACATGATTTAAACCAACTATGGCATTGGTGTTTTTAAGAGACGATCGACTTTCGTCAATGAGCCGGTGTATAGCTGATGACAAAATGAAAGGAGTCGATCATGATCACCAAAAGGGTTCTGCTTGCCAATCGCATCCGGCGCATCGATGGGGGCTTCAGCTTCATCCCGCATCGTTTTTTAACCGATGGATTTTTAAAGGCCTTAAGCCAACAGGAGTTGCTGTTGTATATTTTCCTGGTTTTGGCTGCGGATCGTTATGGGCTCTCATTTTACAGCTATGATCGCCTCTGCTCATTTTTGCACATGACCCTTGAGCAATATACCGCTGCCAGAGACGGCCTGATTGGAAAAGACCTGATTGCCTTTGACGGCACCCTTTACCAGGTGCTCTCTTTGCCCTCCAGGCCTGCTCAACATTCAATGATTAAATCTAAACAGCAACTGACGAACTGTCAGTCGCCGGCAGCTATCGGACCCGTCATTGCTCAACTATTTAAAGGAACTTAGCAAAAATGGTCGATTCTCATCCACCGCAATCCATTGAGTGGCTCGATTGGTACTACCAGCAATACGGAGCGCCACAAAAAGACCCTACGGCGGTTCCCCGCCTGAGCCGCGCGATCGCCGCTTACCTTCACTGGATGAAATCTGTCAACTATACTACTGCCAGCCAACACCTGCACCAGGTACAGCTGGAGCAGTTTTTGGATTTTGTTAAAAGTAGGCGTCTTGACTGGCAGCAACTTTTTAGCGTCAACACCCGTGAGCATTTTAAAAATACCAGCGGACTTCGCACCACGGCTGCTGTCAATGCACTGTCGCGGTATCTGGTTGAAAAGGGCCACATAAAGATGCCACTGCCACAGCATCCACAGCAAAGAAAACTTGGCGGCATCTATAAAGACTATTTACAATATCGGCAAGACGGCCATCAGACAGACACCCGTCAGTTAAAAAGTATCAGAAGGGTGCTATCTGTCCTTTGCGATTACTTTAACCAGCACGGTATCACGCTGCAGCGGCTTGGTATCGAAGATCTCGATGCGTTTATGGCAGAGTTTTGCCAGCCCTTTTTGCCGGGCACCTGCAGCAACTACCGATCCATTGTGCGCGGCTTTTTAAGCTACCTGCATCAGCA
>CALZJV010000519.1 GCA_945787595.1 uncultured Desulfobacterales bacterium
AGTTTGTGTTGCATCAGGCATCCACTGCCCGGGAAAAAAATGTCCGGGCTCAAGGTAGCGAAGATGATCAAATCTAAATCTTCAGGCTCCCACCCGGCCCGCTGAATGGCTATTTTAGAAGCTTCCAGCCCGAGGTCGGATGAGCCCACCCCACCCTCTTCGGGTACCCAGTGGCGCTGATCGATTCCGGTTCGCTTTCGGATCCATTCATCCGATGTATCCATCCACCGTGTCATTTCTTCGTTGGTCACAATTCGCGGCGGCAAATAACGGCCGGTTCCTCGTATCACGGTTTGTTTCATCGTCATTGCTCCCTGTTGAATTTTCTCAAGCTGTGCGATTAAATAAGTATCTGGATTTTCGACGAGATGTGTTAATTCACCGCAAAGGCGCAAAGAACGCAAAGGGTTAATTTTTTTTGTTTTCCGGTGAGAGGTCCCGCAAAAGCTGGATAACCACTCGATTTTAAATATTTTAAAGGTTGGCCGCCGGAAAACAAAAAGAATCCGCTTTATAAAGTATATCTCAGCGCCAGAGCAACTATATTTGTAACATATCTAAAACTCAAATTAATTTCAGAAAAAGTGTTCTTTTATTCTTTGCCATCCTTCCTGCCCGCCGGTATATTGGAAAGATCAACGGTAAAGAATAAGGAAAATCATCTCTGCGTCCTTCGCGTCTCTGCGGTGAAAACAAGACGAATTGTGGATGTCGCATCGCTTTGCTGTTTTAAGATAAAATAGAGAGAATTCCTTAATTCGTCACTCGTCATTCTTCAATCGACATTCGTAGCGCCCCACAGGGCCTCCCGCAATCCCGAGGTTCTTTCAATTTTGCGCATGATAGCGGTTTTGAGCACGGATTCAGTGCCCCAGATGGTCACCGTCTGCCAGCCCGGTATAGATCAATTCCCGGGTCAATAACGGGTAGTCCCTATCGGGCAGGATCAGGACCACATGGTCAAATTCCGATCCCTGGCTTTTATGAACCGTCATGGCATAAACAGTTTCATGTCTGGCAAGCCGATGGGTTGGAAATCTTCTGATTTCACCGGATCTGCCTGGAAAATAGACATGCAGTTGATTGGCCGATGAATTTGGGTCCGGTAAGGTGATTCCGATATCGCCGTTAAAAAGACCGAGGTGGTAGTCATTTTCTGTTATCAGAATCGGTCGCCCCCGATACCAGGGATTCCGTTCGCTTTGACCGGAGGGGATTAAACCTTCACTGCTCAGCACCTGCTCGGCCTGTCTATTTATGGTATTTACTCCAAACGGTCCGTTTTTCAGCGCGCACAGGATCTTAAATCGGCGAAATTCATCCATGGCCGACAGGGGGTCTCTTGCCGTCAAGTATTTTCTATATCCATCAACAATTATCCGGCTCAAAGCCCGGGTCAAACTGTGATCGGAACGGACTTTGCGCCACGCGATGGATGTTTCGCGGGGGGATTTTAATAAGGCCAGCGATGCCTCGGCATCACCTTGATTGACAGCCCGACTCAATCCGCCAATGCCGCTGTGCGCAGAGAAACGGTAACTTCTTTGCAGCACGGTGATGCAATCCTGCAAACCTGGTTTGTCTCTGGACAGACGAATCTTTTCTCCTGTTTCTATGCGGGTGAGACTTTCTATTTTTTTTAGAATGGCTTTTGAAAAGCCATGGATAACCTGCCGGTCACAGATATCCCCCAGTACAGAACCCGCTTCTACGGATGCCAATTGATCTTTGTCTCCTACCAGCAAAAGGCGGGCATCCGGAGCAACCGCCTGAACCAGCTTCGACATCAAGGCCAGGTCCACCATGGATGCCTCGTCGATCACCACTATATCGGCCGGCAGTGGGTTTTCGATATTCTGTCTGAAATAGGGAGTACCCGGAATCGGTTTCAGCAAACGATGGATGGTATAGACCTCGCTGGGAATGGCATTCTTGATGCGGTTGCTGCAATTGAGATGTTGTTTGGCCTGTTTGATGGATTCGCCTAGTCTGGCGGCTGCCTTGCCGGTGGGTGCGGCCAGAATGATATCCTGTTTCGCTGCGGGAGTGCACGCCAGCAGAAGAGCCAGGATTCCGGCGATGGTGTACGTTTTACCGCTTCCCGGTCCGCCGGTGATGATACTGAATCGCTTCAACACGGCGATAACGGCGGCCAGTTTTTGCCAGTTGACCTTGTGATTCTCAGCTTGCGGGAATAATTTATTGATCATTGTATCTAACGCCCGAGAATCGATTTCCGTCAGCTCACCTTTGATCCGTTCTTTGATGAAATAAGAGAGTTTTTTTTCATAATTCCAATAGCGATAAAGGTACAACCGATTACGGTCATCCAGAATCAAAGGGCATCTATCACCGGGTTGACCAATAGCGGGACTCAAAAAAAGTGTTTTTCGCCACTGATCGGGGGACGGGCAAAACAGCTCATCCGGACTGTCTCGCTTTTCAAAAAAAACGGTTTCGGCCGCGGCATCAAGATTCAGGCAGATATCTCCATTTGCGGTTGCCCGACTCACGAGCGCTGCAGCCAGAAATATATCCGTATCCCAGTCAGCTGAAAACCGTACGATGAACCCGGCAAAGTGGATGTCGATGTCTGAAAATAATCCGGTATTTTTGAATTTGGTAACGATGTTTTTTTTACTATCGTTCATAAGGCTGCTTTATTGCCGTACAGGGATATTTTTAAAGATGAACGCCGAACATCGAATAATGATATCGCTGCGCTCCACAATTTTATAAAAAACCATTTCACCACGAAAAACACGAAATACACGAAAAAATGAAAATTTTATTCCACAAATATTTCGCGTGGTTTGTGTATTTCGTGGTTAAAAAATAAATCGTCAATCCTCATTAGCCGCTTCTAACGATATCCAGGAATGAGCGCTTTTCCCATAGCCTGAATTAGATCCGTATCGGGAAGATCAAAGAAAATGCCGTATTGCGGACCGCGGGTTTCATCCACTCCCCGAAGAAAAATATAAAATACGCCGCCGAAATGATCCCGATAGCGGTAATCCGGTTTCCGGAGCCGCAAATGCTGGTGCAAGGCCAGGCAATAAATATGGTATTGCAGGATGTAATAATCCGCCTGCATGGTCTGGTTCAGAGCGGTTTGATCGTAATGTTCGAGCGTTGGTCCGAGGTGATTTGATTTCCAATCCACCAGATAAAATCGCCCCTGGTGTTGAAATATCATGTCGATGTAACCTTTCATGAAACCGGCAGCAGGAGCAAAGGTCAGTTTTTCCAGTTGTACGGGGAAAGTTGCCGACATTTCAGACCGACTGTGATCTTCAAATATCCTTTTTAAATGGGCGGGTGTTATGAGATTTAACGGAAAATAAAATTCCATTTCATTGAGCCTGTCAGCCAGACTGACCGTCGAGAGTCTCAATTGCGGGGAATCCGGTCGTAGCGAGATCGAAAGCACTTTCTTTATGGTCCGGCAGACGGTTTCCTGCCATTTTAAATCCAAACCGTATTGCTGAAGTTTTGCGGCAACCAGATGTTCCAGGTGCGCTGGATTTTTGGCAGCAAAATCATGATGCTCAAAAACATCATGAAAAAAACTCCCGGCCCGCGTACCTTTAGGAAATGAATAAATAGCGGTCCTATCAGGATGGCCCGGATTGATCAAATCCGGCGCCAATGCGGCCGGGGATATATCCCGATCCGGCAGATCCACAACCGGCGCTTCGGTTGACAAAAGGGAAGAATAACTTGAAATCTTCCACCAGCGAAGTATCTTTCCGGTGAATTTACGACAGAAAAGCTGCTTTTCATTTTCTTTTGGCAGCATAAAATCCGGTTGCGAATCCGATGATACGGGTAACGGTAATACCTGGATGATGTTATCAGATCTGGTGGCAAGCTCGCTTAATTCTTGGCCGAATTCGGTATTCGTTTTGGCGGAAAATCGCTCTTTTAAAATCTGGGTTTGATCTTCGGTCGGAAAAACGGACTGTTGCCCGCTGCCGCCATGTAACAAATAGGCCGACGCCGATGTTTCAGTTTTGTTAATACGTCCCCAGGCCAAATAACATCGTTCTTTGGCCCGTGTCAGCGCAACATATAGTAGCCTATTATTCTCCGATAAAATTTCATTTTGCGCCAGGGCGATATTACGGCGCCTTTGTTCCGAACCCAAATCGAAGGTCAGCCGCCGGTTATTATCAATATCGTGGAAAGTAAATTCCCGATTTTTAAGCAGTGAGCTTTCCCAGCCAAAGGGACAAAACACGACAGGGTACTCCAGACCCTTGCTTTTGTGGATGGTGACGATTTTCACGGCTTTCTCGTCGCTTTCGAGACGCAGTTGATTTTCTTCAAGCCGCGGGGTTAAAGGATCCCGTTGCAGGGCCAGCCATTTTAAAAGACCGCTAATTCCCGGATTTTTCTCAGTTGCCTGCCGGTGAAGTATTTCGGCCAGGTGCAGGACATTGGTCAAACGCCGTTCACCATCCACCCGGGATAGGAGTCTTTCCTTTATTTGCTCTATGACAAGAAACTGCCGGAACATACGGATAAACCCATGCCGTTCCCAGAGCCGAAAGTATTGCCGCATCCGGCTAATCCGGTCCGCCCACCAGCGGGACTCGAGATCATCGCAGACCAGATCTTTAGCCGCTATTCCCATCATGTCCGTTGCAAAGGCAGCTTTCAGGCGGGAGAGGTTTGCCGGATCGGCAATGCCGCTCAGAACTCTTTGTACTTCCAGGGCTTCACGGGAATCAAAGATATTGGCGGTGGTGTAAAGCACCGAAGGGACATTTTTGGCGGTCAAAATTTCTTTGATTAACTGGGCCTGCATATTCGTGCGGACCAACACCGCAATGTCGCCGGGCTCAACCGATGTGGCTGGAGACAGGAGACGAAGTATTTCATTACCCACCGCATTGGCAATTAACCGAATTGCCGTGGCTTTGGCAATCGGTTTACCCTCCGGAGCAAATTTTGCAGCGTCCAGATACCACAGGAAAAAGGACGCTCCGGCATCTTTTGTATAGGTGGAAGAAAGTTGATTGGCGGGTTTAATTTTTTCAAAAGGAATCTGGTCGAATACAAACGGTGCTTTCGCACCGCAAAAGATAGTGTTGACGGCCTTGATCAGATCCGGCCGCGAACGCCAGTTTTCAGTCAGGGTAAATTTAGCATCGGCACTGCGGGCCGCCTTCATGTAAGAGAAAATATCCGCACCCCGAAAACTGTAAATGGCCTGTTTGGGGTCGCCGATCATGAACAGCAGACCGTTTTCATGAGAAAAAAGCCGGCTTAGGATTTCATACTGGATATCGTCCGTGTCCTGAAATTCATCCACCAAGGCCGCTTTATATTTTTGACGGACTTCTTCTGCCAGAAGATTTCCGCCTTCAGCCGTCAGAGCGCTCTTTACCGATATCAGGAGATCATCGAAATGCTGGACATTTTTTTCTTTTTTTCTTTTGCGAA
>CALZJV010000520.1 GCA_945787595.1 uncultured Desulfobacterales bacterium
CGCAACCTCTGCCGCCTGCTCACCCGCCGTCACATGGCGGCGGACTTCGATCTGAAAGAGATCCTGCCGAATTATGCAACCGGTCTGGTGGTCTTGACCCAAGACGCCGATCTTTTGCGCATTTGGCATTCGGCCGGGGTAACGGTGGTGGCCGCCATGCCGCGCAAACCCCTGCCTCCCACCCATGCGCTGCGCCGCGTCGCAAAACATCTGGGGGTATCCCTGGCGGCAACACCGGGAAGCTTTTTTCTGCACCCCCAGGATGCGGCCGTTCACCGCCTGCTGCGAACCATCGACCGCAACACCTCATTTTCGCGTCTGGCCGCCGACGATGTTGCGCCGGCAGATGCCTGGTTGGCTTCACCTGAAGAATACAGCCGCCGGTTCGACATCTGTCCGGAAGCCATCCGGGCAACCCATGAAATTGCCGAGCGCCTGACGTTTACAGGTCCGCAATTCGGCATTGTCATGCCGCCTCTGGAGGGCGGAAACGGTGCCGATCCGGCCCGACGCCTGCGTCAGGCCGCTTATGCCGGTGCCCGCAAGCGTTACGGGGAAGAACTTTGCGAAGCAGTGGTGGAGCGGCTTGAACACGAATTGCACAGCATTACGGGTATGGGATTTGCCGCCTATTTTTTAATCGTTCAAAATATCATTCAACACAGCCCGCGCACCTGCGGCCGCGGTTCCGGAGCCGCATCCCTGGTGGCGTATTGCCTCGGAATCACCAATGTGTGCCCGCTCAAGCACAATCTGGTCGATTTTGCCTGGGACGAACGCGATGACGTCCTGGAGGCCGTGTTGCACCGGCACCGGGGCCACGCGGCCATGGTGTCCAATCACGTGCTGTTTCAGCCGCGCATGGCCATCCGGGAAGTGGCCAAGGTATATGGGCTGACGGATGCTGAGATCGGTCGGGTTTCCAAACGACTGCCGCGGTTCTGGCGCGCCAAGGAATCCGAGCCCGAATTGCTGACCGGGCTCAAACAACGCCCGCAGTCAAAAGCCCTGGAATTTCCACATCCATGGCCGGAGATCCTGGCCTTTGCCCAGCGGATTATCGGCACGCCGCGCTATTTGTCCGTCCACCCCGGCGGCGTCGTTATCACGCCCCGCCCCATTGACGAGTATGTGCCGCTGGAACGCGCCCCCAAGGGCGTGCCCATCATCCAATGGGAAAAGGACGCCACTGAAGATGCCGGTCTGGTCAAGATCGACCTACTGGGAAACCGCAGTCTGGGAGTGATCCGGGATGCAGTCGGCAACCTGCGCACCAACGGCGTGGCCTTTGATGAATCTCGCTGGGAGCCGGAAGACGACCTTACCACCCAGCAGGCCCTGGCCCAGGGCCGCACCATGGGCTGTTTTTACATTGAAAGCCCCGCCATGCGGCTTTTGCAGCAAAAATCGAAGGTGGGGGACTTTGAACACCTGGTGATCCACAGCAGCATCATTCGTCCGGCTGCCAATGAGTTTATCCGCGAATACATCCGCCGTTTGCACGGGGGTCCATGGGATCCGATTCATCCGCTGTTAGCCGAGGTGCTCGACGAAACCTTCGGCATTATGGTCTATCAGGAAGACGTGTCCCGGGCCGCGGTGGCCCTGGCGGGCTTCTCCCATGCCGAAGCCGACGCCCTGCGCAAGGTCATGTCCAAGAAAGACCGGGAACATCAACTGCGGGATTTTCAAAAGCGCTTTTATGTCGGCGCAAAAGCCCGGGGAGTTTCCGGGGAGCAGGTAGCGGCCATCTGGGACATGATGATGAGCTTTAGCGGATATTCCTTTTGTAAACCCCACAGTGCCTCCTATGCCCGGGTCTCTTTTCAGGCGGCCTATCTCAAGATTCACCATCCGGCTGAATTCATTGCCGCGGTGATCAGCAACCAGGGCGGTTTCTACGGCGCCTTTGCCTATGTCTCCGAAGCCCGGCGCATGGGGCTCACAATTTTGCCGCCGAACATCAACCACAGTGAAATTCGCTGGACGGGCGCGGACAGCGCTATCCGCACGGGCCTGCTGTCAATCAAGGGACTGTCCGCTGAAGTCCAGGCGCGCATTGTCACTGAACGTCGGCAGGGTCGATACCGCAGCATGCGCGAATTCCTCGAGCGCGTAAAGCCCGCTGAAGACGAAGCCCGGGCGCTGATCCATGGCGGAGCCTTGGATGAATTAAACCCCGGCGGCAACCGCGCGGCGCTGATGTGGCAGCTGGGCTGCGGGCTCAAATCCGGCTCGGCCAAATCACGCCCGCAAACGCAATCCCTCTTTAGCAGCGCTGAAAAAATGCGTGCCTGCCAGCCCCCGCCTCTACCCCCGGACGACGAGCGCGAGCGGCTGCGGCGTGAATTTGCCGTGCTCGGTTTTTTGTGCGAGCGGCACCCGATGGAGTTATATCACCCCATTTTGCAGAAATTACGGACCGTCAAAGCTGTCGATCTGCCGCGTCATCTCGGAAAACAGGTACGCCTGGCCGGCTGGTTGATCACCGGCAAGGTGGTCGTCACCAAACACGGTGATCCCATGGAATTTTTAACCTTCGAGGATGAAACCGGTATTGTGGAAACCACCTTTTTCCCCGAAACCTATCACCGCTTCTGTCACATGGTCGACCGCCAGCGGCCGTATCTTTTAACCGGCAAGGTTGAAGAAGACTGGGGGGCGATCACGCTGACAGTGGATCGGGTGGAGAGAATCGAAGGTTGAATAATTTTTTATGGGTCGACGTATTATCACAGGAATAGATTTTTTCTCTTTTTCGTGCTTTCGTGATTAATTTCTCTTTTTTTGGTTCTCCGCCAAGGTGAAGTCAGATATTACAGCTATTTCAGTAAAAAGTCCAACCCCAAGCAAAGTGGTAAGCTAGGTTCGAATTGACCAAAAATTTCAACCGGACATTTATCATTATTACTTGACAAGGGCGAAACCATTGATAACTTACGCGCTGTAATAAACCTCACGAGCATTGTTAGAAATTTATTGAGTTGATCTACGATCATTAATCAAATGGGATAAGGAGGTACATGATGAAGAAAACAGTATGGATGGGTGTGGTTTTTTGGGGCCTGGCAGCTTCGATTTTAATGGTAGGAAATGTGCTTGCCGCCGAGGTCCTCTTGCAGGATGTGATTGAGAAAAATATCAGAGTTGAGGAGGTTTTTGAGAAAACATCCGATAACTTTGTTGTGTTGTTTGATGCGTCAGGAAGCATGGGGGAGACTTACAAAGACACGGGTATGTCCAAGCTTGATGTTGCCAAGAAGGTTCTGGGTGAAAGGGAACAGGAACTCCCCGACCTGGGCTATAATGCGGGTTTGTATCTTTTCACTCCCTGGAAGCCTTACTACGAGATGCAGCCCTTTGATAAAGCGAAGATGACAGCGGCCATTGAGCAACTGCCGACGGTGAAGACCGCCGGCGGGTATGCCAATCAACCCACTCCCCTGGGGCTCGGCATCCAGAACCTAGACCCCATTTTGGCAAAAGTTTCGGGCAAAACGACGGTCTTTATCTTCTCCGACGGCACCTACACCTACAGGCCGAGGATCTATCCAGCCGATGCCGCCAGGGTTCTGGCCCAGAAGCACAACGTCTCCTATTATCTGATCAGCTCGGCCCAGACCGACGAGCAAAAGAAAACTTTGCAGGATATTGCCGCGATCAACGAAAGCTCTCGGGTGGTCGACTTTGAGACGTTTATGGCAAACCCCGACTATTACACCGGCGCCTTGTATGTGGTGAAAACCAACGAGATCACGGAAGACATCATCAGGCAAAAGGTCGTGGGTTTCTCCATGGGCGATGTCCGGTTTGATTTTGGCAAAGCTGATGTTCGCTCCGAATACCAGGAGGACCTGGAAGTCTTGGCCAAATTCCTGCAGGAGCACCCCAATGCCACCGGCCTTATTCAGGGCTTCACCGACAGTGCTGGGCCCGAAGAATACAACCTGAGCCTGTCGCACCGAAGGGTTGAAAGTGTCCGGGACTATCTGGTGCAATATTTTAACTTGGATCCGGGCCGTCTCGTCTTGCAGTGGTATGGTGCTGCCAATCCCATCGCCACCAATGACACCCCGGAAGGCCGCAAAATGAACCGGCGGGTGGAAGTCGATATCGCCGGCATGTGATCGCCGTATCCTGATCGTTCAGGTTTATTTGAAGGTTTTGGGACCCCGGAATCTGAGGGAATTCTAGTCCATGGATTCCGGGCAACCAGAAAGCTGAATTACAGGAATCCGCCATTTTTGCAAAATCTATGCATCAAGACTGCGGGACGCAGGCGGGAGCGGATTTGTAACGGATAGACGGCCGCGGAGGCAAGGGGATTGAGATCCCATATCTCCAATGAAGGGAAAATCCGCCAAGGCGGACCCGGGTTAGGATATAAAAAGGTGTTTAATAACAATCATTTGTTTGGGATCATCTTGAAATATTGATCACGATCCTCTGAACGCACCAAAATATCGCGAATCTCAATGCCCTTTAAGACTGCCATCGGAACTTCGACGCCGGCTTTACCAAGGGACCAGACCTTGCGGTAAAAATCGGCCAGCCCCCGTACTGCTTTTTTGTTGACTTTGAGTATGATGTCGCCTGATTCAAGCCCTGCTTTTTCAGCCGGTCCTCCTGATGTTACCCGCAGAACAAATAATCGTCCATGAACTTCATCAATTTGCAAACCCAACCAGGGTTGAGGCGGTTCACCCGAGCTGCCCGTGGCAATCAACCGGCTGAGAATCGGTCGGAGGAGATCAATCGGCACAAACATATTGCAGGCTACTGCACCAAGGTCGGCAATCGTTTGGCGGGTAAAAATGGATCCAATTCCCAACAGCTTACCGTCGCGGCCAATCAACGCTGCGCCGCCGTAATCGGCATATGGCGGCGTGGTATAGATGGCATTGTCGAGAAGATATTCCCAGTATCCTGTAAATTCCCCTCGAAACACGACCCGAACACCTTGAACCGAATCTGCGCCGCCATGGCCGATGACCAAAACCGGGTCACCTGCTCTAATGTCTGATGATTGACCAAGTTCGATGGGTGGGATGTTGAGTGCTTTATCTGCCCGTATCAGGCCAAAGCCGGTTTTGTGGTCATAACCGATGTATCTGGCAGGGATCTTTCGGCCTTCCTGATCCACCACTTCGATGCCGGCGGCCTCGAGTATCAGATATCCAATCGTTAGAATATGCCCATCAGAGTCAATCAGGACACCATTTCCTTCGCGTGTGGTTCCCAAAACACCGGCTGTACGCGCCTCATT
>CALZJV010000521.1 GCA_945787595.1 uncultured Desulfobacterales bacterium
GACGAGTCATATAAAGGACTGAATTTAGTCCCCGCGACTTTCGAATTTGACGACGGCCATACGTCTGAGATGGAGCTGCGGCAATGCGAGGTGGCCTACAATCCCCTATGCTGTATGTCTCGAACAGGTCCGAAATTGAGCTTTTCGACTGGCAAGTGGTGTCGTTCATCGTCAGCTAATCATTGAAAATTAACGGCATAAAAAACATGTGATATCAACAATTCCATTTCTTTAAGTAGAGGTCGGTATGCTTGATTCCTTCGTATTGTTTCATCTTGTGGGCTGCATATGCCTAATATGCAATAGCGGATATTGTCTCTGCCGTCATGATTTGAAAATATTTTCCGACTACGAAAAACCTCCAATCTTAGTAATTTTGTTTCATTGAATTAGAATTTTTTTTGGATTAAAGCTTAGGTCCCCAACCGACACCCAACTCCTCGCGGGTAAAACGGATACTATCGACAACGGCCTGATACTCGCGACGACGGGCTTCCTCGCGACCGTCTGCTCCGGGGTCGAATTCCACTTCGATGTTGAGGCGTTTCATATTGGGATTGGCTTTGATAATCTGAAATGCTTCCCGCATGGAGACATCACCGCTTCCGGCCGTAATCCCGGCCGGGGCGACTATGACAAAAACCGGCCGGCCATCATCGCCTGGGTGAGCCGTCAGGGGGGACGTGGTGATCCACGCAACGCGATTTTACCGTGAAGACTGTGCAGAAGGCAGCCGACATCGCCTTACAAGCATGTAGCCGGCTCTATATGGACTCCGCTGGCAGCTATCGCGTACTCACGTGCTATGTGCACGACTTCGTCAACCACACCAAGAAGACATATGCGCGTGGCGACGTGTACGAGAATCGGGCCGAATGCCTCTTCTCCTTATTAAAGCCCTACCCGCGCGTGTTTCGGGGCATCAGCAAAACCAACCTGCCCGGGTATCCGGGCTTCTTCCAGTTTCTGCGGAACTTTCGTCAGCTGACGGCGTGTGAGCAGGCCGAGCTGATTTTGGGTGCAGCCCCTTGCACCCGGCCATTGCCGGCAGGGACGGGAAGGGCTATTTTATTGGATGTCTGGACCACTTCGCGAATCGATACGGCCCGCTAAATTAAGCGAGTTTAATTACCCCCTTCTTTAGTGGCTTCAGGGTTGGGTAATTCGCTCTCTGGCAACTGTTCTTGCTGTTGTTCAGGATACTTCTCCTTCAACATCATCTTGTATGCTCTCACTTTCTTTTCAATCGCTTTGCTACGCCACTCTGGGATCTGGGACCCTTCCGGCACATCTTTATCTTCTGCCGGCACTAGTATCACGGCACCGCCAGCATAACATGCCGGAATTAAAATAAATACTCCGATTAGTATTCCTAACGCAACCAGTGCTCTTGGAATGAATTTGCAGCATTTCACAGACATTTTAGTCCTCCTATGATTATGTAAAATAAAATGAGAACCTGGACAGTAGCCCGTCTCTCGCAAAGACACATGAATTAATCATCGTCATCATCATCATCATCATCATCGTCATCATCATCGTCGCCATCATCATCGCAAGCCGCTTTAAATCTTTTTTTCAGGAATTTCAAACGCTTTTTCTCCTCTTTCTTCGGTATATCAATGTCTGCTGCGGCCAACTGTGTTTTGTAACTGTTTAAAGTGTGTTGGAAGTTGCAGACCGATTCGCCGGGAATGCGTGCAAAGACCATATCCTGGCGATTGTCTTCTTCAATTACCGGTGGATCCGACTCTGGTGGGTTACCCCTCACCGGTAAGCCGAGGTCATTGGTACGCGTAAAGGCACAAACAAAGTCGTTGTCTGTTGACGAGCAGTTGACATAATCGCCGGGGAAATACCCTCGAGCAATTGGCGCTTGACGCAGGTCAAAAGACTCTGGCGTGACGCGCTGCTCGGCGATGAAATTAAGGTCCGGATCATAGGTCTTAAAAAACCAATCTTGACTAAGTGGGCCTGCTTTCACACTACCGTCCAGCAAAACAGTAAAGCACTCCGGATCAGCTTCGTTGCTGAGGTTCAGATCCGGGCACACTATGTCATTGCGATCATCAAAGAAAAGCACACCGACGGTGCCGTCATCCGCGACATGGGCCGCCGGTAGTTGGGCGAAACTGGCAAATCCGTCCGGTGTCGGGTCTCCCCCACCGACGGTGATGTGATCGGACCACGTATCCCCGCCATCCTTGGACATCGCCATAAAGACACCGATAAATGAAAAGGTGGGATCAACCGCTTGCCAAACCACATACATAAAGCCATTGGTCCGGTTGACAGCGATATCGGGAATGCTGCCTGCAGTTCTGGCGGTATTATCTATGGTTCCTCCAGAACCGAGAAACAACTCGAAATCACGAGCTACGAACCCCCCAATCGTTGTTGAAGGGATGATTTTTCCCGTTTGTTCCCATGTATCCCCATTGTCAAATGAGCGTATGATGGTGCGTTCATAGAAATTTTCTACAAATGGTGGTGTGGGGATAAGCGTGATAAACCTTGCCTGTGAAACATTCACCAACCGACCATCGGGCAACACCACGATCTGGTGGCCAATGTTTTGTGCACCGAGGACGGGTGTCACATTGGGATCAATTCCGACAGCTTCCAGCAGCTCAACATCATTACGAATTTTATAGATGGTGCGTGCCGGTTCCCAACTTTTCCCCTTGTTTTTCGTGCGGACAAAGAAGGTGTCGCTGTAAAAGGATATCAGAGGAATGGCACTGTCGTCAGTCGGCAATACATCCTTTAAAAGCTGCCAGGTCCCATAGACGAACCGCCGTTTATAGGGATCTGCGGTCAACGAATTTTTATCGTTGAAGGGGGCTCCAGGTTCGAACTCGGTGCGATTGCTCACAACGATGGGATCAGACCATGTGGCGCCGCCGTCTTTGGAGCGCAGCATGGAATACGCACTTCGCAATTGACCCGTAAAGGGAGGCAATCTATCCGTCATCAAATTCATTTGGTGAAAGATCGCTCCGCTATTATTATCGTCGTCGTCATCATCATCATCGTCATCCCCGACAACTTTTCCGGGAGTCACTGCCAGCCAGGGGTCCGAGGCCCTATCGAACGATTCCGGGCCTGTTTGCAGCCCCCCCGAACAGCGGGTGATGGGTGTAAAGCTTAAATCCCAGGTGAGACCCCCATCATCCGAATAGAAAGTTGCATTACTCTGCGCCGATCCATTGCTCCAACGATCTTGATGGACGATGGCAGCCATGCGGCTAGGCCAGCCAAAATCCACATCCATATAGGGTTCCGTCTCGCTGTTACGCCAAACAGTCCCTGTTTGGGGTGTCAAATTACAATCCACATCTGGTGGGTATGGGCTAAGACCCGATATTGGTATGATCGGATCCACAGTAGCAAATACGCTATGCCCTGGCCCTAAAAAGCATAGCGTCATGATAGGTAGCAGAAAGGCTGTCAGACACCATCTGCTAAACTTCTGCTCTTTACTTTCAATACTGTGCATTTTTTTCCCTCCTTTCTTTTAAGATTAATATGACTAACGGCGCATATTGTGTTTATTAAAGGGGAACAAATTGACAGCCGCAAGAGTGGTCAGGAGAATGAGTACCAACAACAACATGCCCACCAAAAAAAATAATTCGCGCTTTTAGAGGAATTCTAGGGAATAAGACTATCTTGATTTGGGGCTATCCCACTACGGTTGAAACGAATAGACTAAGTGCCGCAACTATTATTCCGATATTAATTTTTAAAGATTCATTTCCTATTTTGCCTTACCATTTACACCAAACGGTAACGCCGTTGTAAAATTATTCTCTATAGATTAAAATTTGCTCGGAATTTTCTTCTTATATATTGTTGGTTGTCCAATATAGAGCTTCGGCCGCACTTAAAAATTTATGAAATTTTGGTGCCTATTTGTTAAGGTTAAGTCCTCGATTTTTGAAAAAAGCATGCAGTAGTGGATTTCAGCTCAGGTCAGGTCAGGTCAGAATGAACTTGGATGAAAGGCTCGGACGGGGGAACAGGGGTGTTTATATCCAGCGCAGATCGGCCGTCCATTGAGCGTTCTTTAATAAAGTTGAGGAAGTTTGTCAAGAAAAAAAAATGGTCTTTTGCAGGTATTATGCATTGGTGGAATGTTCTCATACGGGAATTTTGATTGAAAAACCATGCCTCAATCGCGACTAATGATTTTGTAGATTTGACAGGGCTAATACATGATTTTTTGAGCCTTAATTTATTGTGTATTAACGTGCCTGCTCCTGAAATAAAGGAAATATGAAGATTGCACATCAAAATATACAAGGATTATGATTTTTTCGATAGATGAGCCAACACAATATGTTGTGGTATGGCATATTAGTTGTGGAGTGAAGGATATTATCGTATATCGCAATTAATTCGAAATGCTCAAAAATTAAAATCAGGCGGTATTTTTTAAAAAATGCTAATATTTGCTTTCTGCTATGTATCTGCAATGATTTCAAAATGTTAAATATTATGATACTCAGATGTTATATGAAATTTTTCCAAAATTCCAGGTAGCCGCCGCCGTATTACTACCGTTTGATTTTTATTGCCATGTTTTCCCATTTCGTGTTTTTTTTGATTTGTTTAGTACGATTTAAATAAAATAAACCATTTGGTACTTTCATTGT
>CALZJV010000522.1 GCA_945787595.1 uncultured Desulfobacterales bacterium
TGGCGGAAGCACTCGGATATGAGAATAAAGTCAATCAATGCGCCGCGGCATTCAGGGATTTGATTGACCAAGCCGGTGTGGATCTCTCGTTGGCCGACAGGGGTATCGACCCTGAAACTTTGACCAGCGTCATGATGTCGCCAGAGAATTTGCCGATGCTTCAGAACAATGCGCGCCCGGTCTCGAAAAATGACGGACTCGAACTGGCCCGACGGATATTAGGGCCTCGGAATTAATTAAATACCCCGTCTTGCTTGCCTTTTGGCCCGTCTTCGGCGTTGTGCCAAAAGACACATATAGACAATATGATCCCCTTGGCGCGCCTTGAAGACGAACTAAAATCCGGCGCAATCTTTGTGTATTTATTTGTTTCCGCGACCCTTGGTTCGATAAAACGATAAAACCGTGCCGGCGGGGACTCCGGCGGCCATTTTCCTGGCAGGTGCAAGCCTCGTCAAGGTATATCCATTTTTAAAGACTGTGGGCACTTGATTCTTGCCTGAAAAACCTCTATGGTGGGAAAGTTAACCGTTATTGACCTTGAGACCTCACATATGGAAATCTGTGCATCGCAGCGATTAACAAACGACCGATAAAGGAGGAGAGCCTATCAGGCATGCGTACGGACTAGCCATGTTTCATTCACATCAACCACAGAAGGAGGATAATATGACAACATTGGATCGATTGGAAAAGTGGTTTGCAGAAGGAAAAATCAGTCGGAGGCAATTTTTGGCCCGGGCGGCCGCCCTTGGATTAACGGCGGCGGTATCGCCGGCCCTGCTTTCCAGGCCGGCCCAGGCTGCGATGCCGCAGAAAGGCGGACATTTTATCCAGGCCATAACCGGAGGCTCTACCACCGACACGCTGGATCCGGCCACCCATACTTCCAGCTGGAACATCAACGTGGAATTACAGCTGAGAAACTGCCTGACGGAGATCGATCACAAATTTCAGCCCCAGCCGGAACTGGCCGAGAGCTGGGAATCCTCGCCGGATGCCAAGAAATGGATATTCAACCTGCGCAAGGGTGTGGAATTTCACGACGGAAAATCGCTGGATGCGCAGGATGTGATTTATTCCATGAACCACCACCGCGGGGAAGACTCCAAGTCCAATGCCAAGACTTACCTCGAGCCGGTCCAGGACATCAAGGCCGACGGCAAACATCGCGTGATTTTCGAACTTAACGCCGGCGTGGCCGACTTTCCGTTCATCATGGCCGACTATCATATGCCCGTGTTTAAGGCTGGAACCAAAGGCAAAGATTTCGAAAAGGGGATCGGAACGGGTGGCTACATCCTTGAGCATTGGGAACCGGGTGTGACTGCCATCACGAGACGAAATCCGAACTACTGGAAAGAAGGCCGCGCGCACTTCGACAAGGTGGAAACCCTCAGCATCAACGATGTCAATGCCAGGACCAACGCCGTCAAGACCGGGCAGATTCACTTCATGGACCGCTGCGAGCGCAAAACGGTCCACCTCCTGAAAAGGTCAAAAGGCATCGAGATCATGGCGGTGACGGCTACCTTCCACTACACCATGCCCATGATGACCACCACGAAGCCCTATGACGACAACAATGTCCGTCTGGCCCTCAAGTACGCCGTCAACCGGGAGGAGATGGTCAAGCGCATTCTAAACGGCTATGGCGAGGCCGGCAACGACCACCCCATCGCACCGGTCAACCGCTATCATGCCAAAGATCTCCCAAAACGGCAGTACGATCCGGAAAAGGCCAAATTCCACATGAAGAAGGCCGGTATGCAGGATCACACCTTTAACCTGCACACGGCCGAAGCCGCCTTTCAGGGTGCCGACGATGCCGCCATCCTGTATCAGGAGCATGCCAAAAAAGCCGGCATCAAGATCAATGTGGTACGGGAGCCCAGCGACGGCTACTGGAGCAATGTCTGGACGGTAAAAGAATTTGTGATGTGCTACTGGAGCGGACGCCCGACCGAAGACCTGATGTTTTCCATAGCCTATGCAGCCGGCGGACCCTGGAACGATACGAAATGGAATAACGAGAAGTTTAACAAGCTGCTGGTGGCCGCCAAGGCGGAACTCGACGAAAAGAAACGGGCCCAGATGTATGCGGAGATGCAGGCAATCTGCAAAGATGAGGGCGGGACCATTGTCCCCATGTTTGCCCAGATCGTGGAAGCGAACTCAGATAAAATCGGCCACGGCCCCATTTCCGGCCACATGGAAGCGGATGGACAGCGAAACGCTGAAAGGTGGTGGTTCAAGAAAACCTGAAGCGTGAAAAAAAATACCCTGTTAGAGGCGATGCTATCCAGATCGACGGTCACGACTGCTCTGCCGGGGAAATATAAACCTTGTTAAGGCAAACCCTCTGGCGGGGGGAGTTTCGCGGCAAACCGCTTTCGAGGATATGTGAAAGCCGGGATTTCATATCCCGGCTTTTTATTCTGTATCCAAAACCTGGTCCATTGGGCCTCCGGCTCGTAGAGCCAGGTCAGAGATAATGGGCTGTGCCTTGAAAATAATACAAAGTGTCGAGTGAACTAAAGTTATAAGTGAACTAAAGTTGATGTATCGCTTCGCTCAGTCGTTTATAGAAAAAGATAGAATTCCTTAACTTTAGGCACTTTAGCTCATTTTAGTTCACTTTAAGCACTTAGATGTCATAAAACCAACACTCCCTTTCAGGGAGGAACCAGTGCCGAGCCCTCTGGACTCGGGTATCTACTGTTTGAACAATGAGATCTGGCGTATATACTGACCGCAAGGAAGTAAACCTCATGAAGATCAATGATATAAGAACGTATGTGGTGGAAAACCCACCCCCCCATTTCGGCGGGCTTTACTGGGTATTCTTAAAGCTTACAACCGACAACGGAGTAAGCGGTATTGGTGAGGCGTATTCTGTACCGTTTCATCCGCAGATTGTGGCGCGCATGATAGAGGATGTATTTGAACGTTATGTTGCGGGATCGGACCCCTTCAAAATAGAACGGCTCTGGCGAATCGTTTATTCCAGTGGCTATACCCAGCGCTCCGACCTCTCCATCATGGGAGTGCTCAGTGCCATTGAGATGGCCTGTTGGGACATAATCGGCAAAGAACTCGACAAGCCGGTCTATGAATTGCTCGGGGGGCAGGTTCATGAGAAGTTAAGAACTTATTCGTATCTCTATCCGCAGGAATCGGATCAAACAAATGTCTATAATGACCCTGAGCTCGCCGCTGAGCGAGCGGCTGAGTATGTCAAAATGGGCTTTAGCGCGGTGAAATTCGACCCGACCGGACCCTATTCTGCCTATGATCCCAGACAGCTGTCACTGGAAGCACTGGAACATGCGGAAAAATTCGTAAAGCGCGTACGAGATGCCGTCGGCAGCAAATGCGACCTGCTTTTTGGCACCCATGGCCAGATGACCGCTTCCAGTGCCATACGTCTGGCCAAACGGCTGGAGAAGTACGATCCGCTTTGGTTTGAGGAGCCGGTACCACCCGAAAACATGGAAGAAATGGCAAGGGTTGCACGCTCGACCAGCATCCCCATCGCTACGGGGGAGCGGCTTGCGACCAAGTATGAGTTTGCCGGATTGCTGAATAAGCAGGCCGCATCCATTTTGCAGATGGCCTTGGGAAGGGTCGGCGGGATTCTCGAAGCCAAGAAGATTGCCGGTATGGCTGAAGCACACTATGCTTTGATTGCACCGCATTTGTATTGTGGGCCGATTGAGGGTGCCGCCAATATCCAGATTGACACCTGCAGCCCTAATTTCCTGATTCAGGAAAGCATCCAAACCTGGGGCGGCTTTCAGGCCGAGATCCTGAAAGAGCCCATTTGCTGGCAAGAAGGATATATCATCCCTTCACGCAAACCCGGCCTGGGGGTCGAACTGGACGAAGCCGTCGCCGCTATGCACCCGTATACGGGCAAACGGCTTCATCTCGAGATGCTGGACAAACCGGTTGAGTAATCATGGCGCAAGAATATTATCCCGATTGAATTAAAAACCAATTGGGAGTTACTTGTTTAGTAAGCTTGCAGCCAATGACCTTATAGGGCCATAATTAGATTCCAATAACGAATAACAAATAACCATAAACGCCTAATTGAGCTTTTTTACGTCCGGTTAGGGGTGCTACCTCCATCGCAGTGACAGGAGAAGCCGAGCGGGCAACGCGCCACTAGTAAATCATATTTTCCTCCGTGACAAAAAATTTGACAGATAATCTTTGCTCATAGTATCGTCCACTGACCTAACGATTGGACTTTATCTTAAAGCTCACCACCAACGTCGAAAGGACAACACCGCCGAGGTTACGGCCAAGGATGCCGACCTGGCGGAGAGGGATATGACCTTGCACCTCTTTGACGTTGTGGCTAAAATCGAATCCAATCTTACATTTGATTTCAACCTTGACGCCTTGGCTCTGAAGCCCTTCGATTGTTGCAACCAGGGTAAAGCCGGCAGGAGGACTAAACGAAAATGAAGCCCAATTCGTGTAACCTGGTGATGTCCGCTGTGTTCGGTGGCCGACAAGGTCAGCGACCACCGGTTGGCAATCCTACTTCCATCGCCTGTCACGGACTTATGGACAAGGCCGGCGTGTCGTTCCCCGCAGCTCATCTCGATGCCCAAGCCATGGCCGATCTGGCCCTGACTGGATGGGAGTTTCTTGGGTTCGACACGGTTATGCCCGAGTATTCCGTGGTTCAGGAAGCTGCAGCTTTAGGGGCGCAAGTCGATTGGGGCGATCGCGACAAAATGCCGGACGTTAAGGAGGTTCCCAACGCCGATTTTGATGATATTTTGATACCGAACGATTTTCTCGAAAAACCATCCTGCCGTGTGGTTCTTGATGCGATTTCCATTCTACGGCGTCAGGTGGGAGGCCGGGTAGCCATCCTCGGTAAAGTCATGGGACCCTGGACGCTGTCTTATCACATGGCGGGCACTCAGAACTTTCTACTCGCATTGGGGATGGGTGAAAAGACCAAGGTGGCAAAAATGCTGCGACAGCTCATGCCGGCGACGATTGCCTTCATAAACGCACAATTTTGCGCCGGGGCAAACATTGTCGTATTAGCCGACCACGCCACCGGCAATCTAGTGGGGCCTTATCATTACGAGGAACACCTGCTTCCCATTCATCAGGAAATTGCAGCCAAAGTCGGGGGGCCGCTCATCCTGCATGTCTGCGGCAACTGCTCCGATCGTCTGGAGCTCTTCGCAAAGTCGGGGGTGGATGGTTATCACTTTGAATGGCAGGTAGACTCGCGGGATGCCGTCCAACGTGTCGGACATCAGATCTCCCTGGTCGGGAATGTGAACAACCCACTGGTTTTACTGCAGGGGTCGCCCGAGGATGTTTATAAGCAGGCCCGATACGCGATCGAGGCCGGGGTGCATATGATTGCACCGGAGTGCGCCATCCCACTCAGCACTCCCCTTGAAAATCTGCGAGCCATCGTTGAAGCAGCCCATGAAGGGTATTGAAGCATAAAGTTGTTGGTTCAAGGTTCAGGCCTGCCCTGGCGCGATTGCTCTGAATACGTTTAGCTCACGTTAAACCGTTGTGACCTTTGGAATAAAGGCATTCACATCTGATCCAGGTCTGGGCCAGGGGTTCAATTTAAAAACTGTATGGCCGCGCGGGATAGCATCCTGAAATACGGCGCATATCCGATTCATATTACGATGAGGTACTCAAGATGACAGACATTATTGAGACAATTAAGGAGATGGTGGTAAACGGAAAGTTTAATGATATAGAGGCGGAGGTTCAACGGGCTGTCGACGGCGGTACCGACCTGAACCGCCTCATTAACGACGCGCTCATCAGCGCTATGGATACTGTCGGCCAACGATTTGCAGACAGTGAAATCTTCGTGCCGGAAATGCTGGTATCCGCTAAGACCATGAAACAGGGACTTGATATCATCAAACCCTTGCTGCAGTCCGGCGAGGCCGAAAATCGCGGTACCATCGTCATGGCTACTGTCAAAGGCGATCTTCATGATATCGGTAAAAATTTGGTGACGATGATGATGGAAGGTGCCGGCTTCAAGATCATTGACCTTGGCGTGGATGTGAAGATTGAAGACCTGATTGAGGCTGTGAAAGAAGAGAAAGCGGATATATTAGGGCTTTCGGCCTTGTTGACGACGACGATGCCGCAGATGCAAAATGTCATCGAAGTGCTGACAACTGAGGGACTTAGGGATAAAGTAAACGTCATCGTTGGCGGTGCGCCCATCGATCAGGGGTTTGCTGATAAAATCGGAGCAGACGGATTCGGTGCCGATGCAGTTGAAGCGGTTTGGCTGGCCCGCAAGCTGGTAGATGAGAATCTGAAACGTAATTGATCGTTGAATAGATTCATTTTTCCTTGAATTACGGTTTGACATACATAATTATCTGTAATAAATTGGTCCGACCAATTTTAATTGGTATGTTTTTTAATCCTTTTACGCGCTTTGGTTGATAATGTGACTGATTTTTTTATCTTTAAATGGATTTTTGCTTTTTCACCGATACTGACCGTACTTGTTTTAATGATTTTTAAAAACTGGAGCGGCTCTCGCGCAGGAGCCGCCGGCTGGTTTGTTTCTTTGATCACGGCAGCGCTTGTTTTCGGAGCTCACCCCAAACTTATCGCATATTCCCAGATGAAAGGCGTGCTACTTTCCCTGAATGTTCTTTACATTATCTGGACAGCTCTTCTTTTATACAACGTTGTCAATGAAACCGGAGCCATTAAAGCTATCGGAATCGGCATACAAAGATTCAGCGGAGACAAAGCCATCCAAATAGTCATCTTTGGCTGGATATTTGCTTCTTTTCTTCAAGGCGTTGCAGGGTACGGCGTCCCAATAGCTGTAGCTGCACCTCTTCTTGTTGGTCTTGGGTTTTCTCCTGTTGTTGCGGTGGCAGTTCCGGCAATTGGGCACTCATGGTCTGTCACATTTGGCTCGATGGGGGCATCGTTTCAGGCTCTCATGGCGGTGACCGGTCTTGAATCTTCATATCTTGCGCCCTGGTCTGCTACACTTCTTGGCATTGCCACGTTTCTTTGCGGTATATTTGCAGTGCATGTATACGGAGGCTGGAAAATGGTAAAACACAGCCTGATTGCGATTCTTATCATCGGCACTGCTATGGCCGGTACTCAATATGCGCTTGCAGTTTCAGGGTTGTGGACACTTGGTGGTTTCGGAGCAAGCCTTGCCGGGCTTTGCGCTAGCCTTGCGGTTGCAAAGTTAAGATTATACAATCAGACATCTCCTTCACAAATTCAATCAGAAATGGGACTGTGGTGGGCATTGTCTGCATATTTTATCCTCATCTTGATTGCTTCTTGCGGAGTTATGATACCTTCAGTCAAAGCATTTCTTGGGCAGGTTAAACTAACTTTTGCATTCCCGGAAATAATATCGCTAAAAGGATGGGTCACTAAGGCAGGAAAAGGTCAAGCGATCAATATCTTCGGCCACGGTGGCGCCCTGCTTTTATACTCATCAATTATCAGTTTTTTTGTTTACCGTTCAAAGGGCTTTTACAAGCCCCACGCACTTAAGACCATATTGCAGAAAACCGTGAATAGCGGTGTTCCTACAAGTCTTGGCATTGTCAGCATGGTTTGTTTTGCCATGATAATGGATCACTGTCAGATGATATACATCCTTGCTGAAGGGATAAGCCGGGCTTTCGGTTCGATTTACCCGCTGGTTTCTCCTTGGATCGGCTTGCTGGGTGCTTTTATGACCGGCAGCAACACGAACTCCAATGTTGTGTTTGGAGTTCTCCAGCAGGAGACCGCACAGTTGGCAGGACTCAGTGCAGCCCTGATGCTTGCCGCACAGACAACCGGCGGCGCTCTTGGAAGCATGATTGCCCCGGCAAAAATACTTGTGGGCTGTTCTACAGTCGGTTTAGCGGGCAAAGAGGGACCTGTTTTAAAGGCAACACTTCGTTACGGGCTGGTTATTACCGGTATTATCGGCCTTATTACGATACTGGTAAGTTTGATCGGCTAAAGGCAAAATAAGCTTATGGACAATTTTATTAGAAAACACAGTGGAACGCTTAAAGCCATCGCTTTGATATTAATGCTTTTGATACCTTTTTTGCTTTATGCCGCGGCATTGCATGGCTCGGTCTTTCAGGTGAACCTTTTTCTGGCGCTGATGACCGGCAATATGCTGTTTGTCATGATAAAAGGTTAAAAGAGGTTTCAAAACCACCGATACCCATTGATTCCAATCGATTCTCGGGAGTTTTTAGATGGTTGTAAATTCAGGGGACAGTTTGACAAAAACCCTTCAGGCGGTATCAAAAACCAAGCTTCATGAGCAAATCGTCAACCAAGTACAGGTCCTCATTCAAAAAGGAAATCTGAAGCATGGAGATCAACTGCCGCCTGAGAGGGAACTCGCAAGTATTTTTAAGGTTTCCCGCCATACATTACGGGAAGCCATTCGAATACTGGAACAAAAAAAAATTTTAAAAAGCAGACCCGGCAGCGGAACGTTTATTATTGCTGAAGACGAATCGTCTGTTGTTGAATTTCTGGCCAAGGCCATATACAGAGAAAAAAATACGCTTTCTGAAATCTTTCAATTCAGAGAATTACTTGAACCCAAGGATATTTCGGTTCTGGAAGACATTCTTGAAAGACAAAAAAAAGAGCTTGGCAACACAATTGGGTCAAAAGAGCTTGATGAAAAATTCCATCTTGCTTTGGCCAAGGCTACCGGCAACTCCGTTCTTTTTCAGGTGGTAGAGCTGTTTGGTCACATTTTGCTGAAAAGCCGACATGAGCATAGTCAAAGTTCAGATCGAAATAAACTTTCGATAGAGGGACATAGAAAAATTATTAATGCTATCAAAGCTGAGGATTCAACGGCTGCCAACGAATTGATGGCAAGCCATCTTGATGCAATTCGAAAGCTTGTAATATCCTCAAATGCTATTCACAAAGAATTAGGCACAATTAAGTGAATTATAACAGGGCTTGAGGTTTCGCTTGTGAATCAAGGGAATCAAAGCTGACGACAGGCAGGATCTGCGGCATCCAGTACCTGATAAGGCCAATCGAGGACTGATAAGGGCTCGATCAAGATCATCATTTCGGGTGTTCTCAATGTATTCCAAACAAACCTGTCATAAGAGAAAGATTTAGATGGGAGCCCGAGCGAGACGTGTAGATGCGGAATGATATGAGATTTTGATTTGCTGGTGTCAGCAAGATTGGCAATGATATCCCCCTCCTTCAAGATTGTGCCGACTTTAATGTCTGAGTACGGAATTGTGTGGGCATACAACGATATGAATCTTCCGGTGTCGCTCTCGGAGCTTTTATGTTCGATCATCACTGCTTTGCCGAGATAATCTTTAATTATTGCCCTGACCACGCCATCGTGCATTACGGGGATCCGGATTTTCTGATCAACACGGCGTATCCTTCGGGAAAGGTCTTTGTACAGGCATAGATCGATACCTTCATGGGGATAATCCCGCCGGCCATAATCCCCCCACCATTTGTCCGGGGAGTTGAAAAGCATACCTTGACAAAAGATCCAACTTTCAAACCCGCCTTGATCTAACGCGTTTTCTTCAATGAGCATCTCGGTGAAACGGCTTTTTTTTAAAGACAGTGTATTCGTGGGGCCTGAAATAAATGAATTCTCCGAATTCATGATAATCTCCATATCTTTTTATTTTTCCAGAGGAGACTGAAGGTGTCAAACTTTGAATGGTGAGTTCAAACCCTCATAGTAATCTCTGAATTAATGATCTAATGTTTGTCCGGCTTTAGCTGCCCTTACACTGTGGAGGACAAAAGAATTTTGACTTTTTCTCAGAGGTAGTTATGTATAAGCTTTATATTTTTAAGAAAATAAGATCCCAAATTGACAATGCAAGGCATTGCAGTATACGAATGGACCTAATGCCGGCCGTCGGGAACTTAGCGGAATCATCCAGCGCAAATTATTTGCATTCATTCAGCGCGAGTGATTGGTTCGGGTACCCCTAAATTAGCTTTAAAATAGTATAGATACAGATATCGTTGATTGGTTGATTAGTTGATTGGTTAAGTGGTTGTAAATATGGATTTATCCCATATTTGCAAATTAATTGGACACTTCATGTTTTAATCAACGAGGTCTGAAATAGCAAAAAATTCCTATGGATTCTCAATTAAAGTTCGCAGCCATTGATATCGGATCAAATGCCGTTAGATTATTATTGTCCGGCGTATTCGAAGACGGTCATTCACCGACCTTCAGAAAAATGTCACTCATCCGAATGCCGATTCGGCTGGGGGATGACGCTTTTACTCAAAAGCATATCTCGGAAAATAAAGTCACCCAGTTTGTAAAAACAATGGTCGGCTTCAAACATCTGATCGATTCCTTTCAACCCCTGGATTTTATGGCCTGTGCGACGTCGGCCATGCGTGAAGCGGAAAACGGACCGCAAATACGGGAGCAGATTTTAAATGAATCCGGTATTAATGTGGACATTATCGACGGTAAAAAAGAGGCCCAAATAATTTTTGAAAACAAAAGCAGTGATATGTTCGGAGGCAACAACGCCTATCTGTATGTGGACATCGGTGGGGGCAGTACGGAAATTACGTTGTTCTCTCAAGGCCGCAACATAACGTCGGGATCCTTCAACATCGGAACGATACGCTTGCTCGAGGACCTGGTATCAAAAGCATACTGGAATAAAATGAAACAGTGGCTGAAAAACTACACGGCACCTTATTCCTCCATTGCGGCTATCGGCAGCGGCGGAAATATCAACAAGGTATTCCGGCTGGCAAACTCTAAAATAGGCAAACCTCTGTCAGACAATAAAATGATTAAGGTTCGCCGGTTTTTAAAATACTTTACCGTAGAACAACGCATCCGTGAACTGGGCTTAAGGCCGGACCGTGCCGATGTCATCATTCCAGCCCTGGATATCTATATAAAAATAATGAAGTGGTCGAATATCCGCAAAATCTACGTTCCTCAAATTGGCCTGGCCGATGGTATTGTTCGGATCTTATATAAAAAATATAAAACCTCCGCGATGGAAGCAACCAGTGATCGCCTGCCCAGGGAGCCAAAGCCAGACAACAATATTAGATAGCTAACTCAGTCGAGGAGAGACAAACAACGTTGTATGTTTAAATATGATGAGATTATAAATGCCGATGCAATCCTATCGGAATTTTTACAACTCGTTGGAAATATTCTTTATCTAGGAAATCTATTATGAAAGCAGCCGTTTATGAAGAATTTGCAAAACTTCCGACCGTTCAAAACGTTCCTGACCCAACCCCTAGAAAAGATGGTGTTGTCCTTCGGGTAAAGGCAACCGGGTTGTGCCGAAGCGACTGGCATGGATGGATGGGCCATGATCCTGACATTACCCTGCCGCATGTACCCGGGCATGAAATCGCCGGAGTGATTGAAGCCATCGGAAAAGATGTCCTCAAATGGAAAATTGGTGACAGGGTGACGCTTCCATTTGTTTGT
>CALZJV010000523.1 GCA_945787595.1 uncultured Desulfobacterales bacterium
ACGGTTGAAATAAAGTACCCTAATTTTATAGGGGAATGACACCCCTTCTTTTCCCTGTCTTCCTCCTGCCCTGTAAGTCATTGGCATCACGACGATTTTTCTCCTACTCCCACTTTCTTCCAAAGAAATTTCCAGACAATCGTTAACGATTTATATCATCTGCGAGATATCTGGCATACGGCTTGCAAAATGGTAGGTTAAAAGTCAATATGACTCATTCTTGGGAGAAAATGTAATGCCAAACATTGATGAAAAGCAAACAAAATTTCAGCGTTTATCTTCAACATTGATTGCAAAGATAGACATAGGAGTACTGCTTAACTGCCAGGCTTTGCGCGATCATCATGAAAGCTCAACTGTTTCAGAATGGCTATCTGATATTTCACAGGATGACCTAAGCTGTTCCGACGAAGCCAGCGATAACTACTATAGTGTCAGCTAGAAAAAGCCAGGGGCTTTTGCCATGCGAATTGTGCCAATCAATTTAAACAGCAAAGCATCTATTAGAGATAAAGCACGGCTGAACATCTGCATTGCAAAAGACCTGGCTGATAGTTTTGGTGGGAGAAAAGCTGACTATTTAATAAGACTAAATCGGAAGCTGAGAATGAATATCGCCTTAACCTCTGTTCATTTAACAAATTGTTTGGCAAAAGCCGGCTAGAGTATACTCTAAAATTATGAAATCCAAAGGGTTTGTTATAATTTTAATCCTCAGCATGCTTCCATTGATTTTGACCTCTTGCGACTATCGGACAGAGCTGGAGGGGGCATGGGTTGGATGCGAGATTCGAAAGCCTCTCACTGATTGGACATTAATAATAAAGGGCAATCAATTTAGTTTAGTTCGCGAAGATTTGAATGTGTGGCAAAATTAAGATTTTATGTCAACCTGCAACTCTGTAACTTCACCCCTTTCGACGGATCAGGTGAAATCGCACGATATTAAAACTGCACCGCAACTGTTCGCCGGCGTTCATTCAAGGCCCCCACTTGCTTAAATGTCCGCTATCGTACACCACCTGTAACGGTAACGAACACCAGTTATAAATGCCTAAAGTTAAAAAAGACTATGCATCATTAGTTGGCCGGTAGCCTATATTTTCTATAAGATACTGTAATCAAAAAGTTTTTTGTTCCCCTTAAATTCCATTTTCAAACATCATTCAAAATTATAAAACCAATATTAATATCATATTCAATCTTGGAGATGATTGGCACACCCCTTGCTCTATTAATGGAATAGTTATTCGTTATTTGTGATTTTTTGATCGTAAATATAAATTCAATATCCTCTGAATTAATGAGCGAGAGAGACATAAGGTTATGGCGATGTTCGACTGGATTTCACTGAAGATGCCAAAGGAGATATCAATCAGGTAATTGCCCATTTTGGTTTGGCAAACATAACCTTCAATAAAATCGGTTAACGCCAAAAGTTATTTTGACCTGAATACCTGAATTTTGCAGGTAATATACGGTCAGGGAAGGAGAAAGTACAATGGAAAAGGGGATTTTTTACATATTTGCTGTCATTTTGTCTATTACGCTTTTTACGCCTGGAAACGTGATTGCGAAAGATAAGGTTCGAATTGGAGGTGATGTTGTCGTCGATGAAGGAACCGAAGTAAAAGATGCCGTTGCCGTGGGCGGTAGCGTCACCGTAAATGGCAAGGTCTGGGATTCTGTTGTCGCGGTCGGTGGTTCGGTAATTTTAGGACACAACGCAGTGGTGGGAAAAGATGTGGTTTCGGTTGGAGGCGCAGTCAAACAAGAGCATGGCTCTAAAATACATGGTGATGTAGTCGAGGTGAATATTCCCGGTGTTTCTGCAATAATACCATTCTTTATTGAAGACACATCTTCAAGTTGGTTCTGGACCTTTAAAATCACTATATTTTTCGGATTCCTAGCACTTGCTGTTTTGATGGTCGCAGTACTGCCAAAGCCGTTTAATTTGATTTCCAACAATGTGCAACAAAATTTGGGAAAGGTAATTCTCTGGGCTGTTTTGGGGCTGGTTGTACTCATTCCGTTGGCATTCTTTTTGGTAATTTCGATCGTTGGTATACCACTGATTGCGCTGGAAGTTCTTTTAGTTGGAATCGCATTTCTGTTGGGGTACATCGCCATCGCCCAGCTCATCGGGGATAAGATAGCAGCGCTTATGAAAAGACCTGCACTTGGTGTAATTTGGCTTACCGTGATGGGGCTTTTAGCGCTATGGCTTATCGGCTGGGTGCCGTTGCTGGGATCACTCGTTAAAGCCGCTGTTATCGTGCTGGGATTTGGCGGTGTTCTTGCGACTCTTTTTACCTCCAGAAAAAGGGTCCAGGTTGAAAATCCTTTGTAATCCCCAACCCTGTATAACCTGTCCGCACCCCTCTGCATGGCCGGAGGGCGGACTTAAATACGAAAAATTAACAAGAAAGCTCGAAAGTACGAAAACAATTAAAAAGGAGATTAAAATGAGAAAAATCATCTGTGTTATACTTATGCTGGCCATGTTAACCATAATGGCATCATGCATAGCCGTGGGCGCGGGGGGCAAAAAAGTTGAAAATCAACCCACCCTGGGTCAACAACTAATAGATTTGAAAAAAGCCCAGGATGAGGGCGCTATCTCGAAGCAGGAGTATGCTGAATTAAGGGAAAAGCTGAAGAAGTCCCATGAGGATCATAGAAGTAAATAAGCTGAGTAAGAATTTTGTGACAAAAAAAACACCATTTTTTATTAGTAATATCCGACCCAACATTTTTTAATGCCGTTAGGTTCTATCATCTGGTCATCATTTTGATAAACTTATGAGGTCAACATTACTTCTGAACGAAGGATTAAAGAGAAATGAAACGAATCAATCATTACGTCGTATTGGTGATCCTCTTCGGGACCATGATATCCGGTTGTGCAACCGCCCCGAAACACCCGGCCTTACAACAGGCTGACCTGCCTGATTTAATTCCGGTCCGGAAATTCTTTTTAAGCGGTAAGACAAATTATGACTACAAAATCTCGCCGGATGGTAAGAAACTCGCCTGGTTTGCCCCGAAGAAATTCCGCAGAACTATTTTCTTTAGAACCGTTGGACAAAATAATACAAAAGCCATTGACACCCACTCACGCCGCAGTATCTACAATCATCACTGGTTGCAGGATAGTCGACGGTTGCTTTACATGCAGGATCAGGAGGGTAACGAAAACCATCACATTTATCTGGTCGATACATTGCATCCGGATCAAAAGCCGGTTGACCTGACTCCCTTTAGCAGTACCAGAGCAGGGATTCATCAGATCATTCGATCCGATCCGGACCATATCCTGATTGTTCACAACCAACGCGATAAAACCGTTTTCGATCTATACCGGGTCAACCTGAGCACCTACCAGCAGACGCTGCTGGTCCAAAACCCCGGTGATGTAGTTTCGTGGATTACAGATCAAGAAGGCGATCTGCGGGCGCGAGTCAGAAAAATCCAAACTGATAATTGGGCTCTTGAACTGCTTCATCCACAACACCAGACCTGGAACGCCTTGATAACCTGGGATTTTAACGATTCGGTGCGGATTTTGGGATTTACACCTGATGATCGTGGTATGTGGTTGCTGTCCAACCGCGGACGGGAACGGGTTAATCTCGTTCGGCTGGACCTTAAAAGCGGTAAAGAAGTATTAATCTACGCCGACCAAAAGGTGGATGTGGCCGGGGTGGTCCTCAGTGATCTGACAAAAGAGCCCATTTGGGCATTTTCAGGCCCGGATTACCCGAAGACCCATTTTTTTGATTCGAAGTTGAAAGCCGTATTTGAGGATCTTCAGCAAAAGGAACCCATTGGCTTGTCCATAAAAAGCATGGATCATCAGGAACGCCAATTCACATATTCTCTCTATAACGACAAAGGTATAGCGCATTACCTTTTAGACCGGGAAACCGGAGAAAAGAAGTTTTTGGGGGAAGCCCCGATTGCTGAATATGCGGGTTCATTGACCACCGTTCAAACGGTTTCTTTAAAAAGTCGCGACGGGCTTGACCTGCACGGGTATCTATCGCTGCCGCGCGGTACCTCCGGCAAGCACCTTCCAATGGTGCTTTTAGTCCATGGCGGTCCCTGGAATCGCGATTGGTGGGAATATAACAGCGTGGTTCAGTTTCTGGCCAATCGAGGCTATGCAGTACTTCAAATCAATTATCGAGGCTCCAGGGGCTATGGTCGCACGTTTATGGAAGCGGCGATCGACGAATTTGCCGGTAAAATGCATACCGATCTGATCGACAGTGTTCAATGGGCCATTGCGAAAGGGATTGCCGATCCTGATCGTATCGCCATCGCAGGCGGCAGCTACGGAGGCTATGCCACCTTGGTGGGGCTTACTTTTACCCCGGATACCTTTGCCTGCGGCGTGGATATTTTCGGACCGTCGAATCTGGTATCTTTACTGGATAACTTTCCTGAATATTGGAAACCTTGGATGTCATTTTGGCACAAATACGTCGGCGATCCCGGAAATCCTGAAGATCGTCGTAAAATGGAAGCCAAATCCCCATTGTTTCGGGTGGATCGGATTACCCGACCGCTTTTAATTGTTCAAGGCGCCAATGACGTGCGGAGCACCCAACTTGAATCCGATCAAATGGTGGCGGCCCTGCAAATGGCCGTGTTGGTGTTTATCCGTAAAATGGAAGACTTCCTCGCCGAACATCTTGGGGGTCGCAGCGCGGGTTTTGATTATTACGAGTTGGGCCTGCTGATTTTTTAACCTAACCGTATCGTATTGCTTGTCAAAAATGGCAAGCTTGCACTTGAGGAATACTTTTATGGAACGCACCGTAATCATATGCACCCCATCCAATCAGATACCAAAAGCGTTATCTCAATTTTGATGGGGATTGCCGTTGATAAAAGCTTCCTTAAAAAGGTCGGACAACCCATTCTTCATTTTTTTCTTAAAATAATTCCCGCCGACCTCAATGTAGAGAAGCGAGCAATCACCATACTTGTACGATAACGAACACCGCCTGTAACAATAACGAACACTGTCATTGACTGACTTCAACGTTTAAAAAGATGCCGCTATTGGCGGCAATTAAATAAAGATAAATTTCCTGCCCCATTTTTCAACCTTAAAACTTTCTTATCTTCCTCGTTGCCCGAATAACGCTGCCTTGCGGCGAATCCCTGTCTCGAAAATATCAACTTTTCGATAAACTTGAGAGATTGTCTGAAATTTTTCATTTTATCCTTCTTCACTCACCAAACTTGATAATTCTGGCACACCCATTGCTATTATAGAAGGCAGGTTTCGTTAAACTCAATCTCAAATGAAGATAAGGGGTAGTATCATGTTTAAGGTTCATCTTCATCCATCTAGTAAAATGTCCTGGCGAGATAAAGCACGGCTGAATATCTGCATAGCGAAGGATCTGTCAGACAGCTTTGGGGGCAGAAAGGCAGAATACCTAAAGAGATTGAATCAGAACCTGAGAATGAGAGTTGCCTTTGATACGATCCAGCCCTTTGCAAAAGCCGCCTGATACAAATTTTCATTAATCAATGACTGGTCGCCAAGCCTTAAAAAAAGGAGGAGCCATGAGATTCAGAGCAGGCAATATTATCATTATAACATGCTTCTGCCTGACGATTTTTAGTTCATGCATCCGTCAGAGGAAGGGGTTTGGGTCGGTTGTGATATCCGAAAACCGCTTGTTGACTGGACCCTAAAGATTCAGGGTAATCAGTTTCAATTGATCCGGGAAGATTCCTGTATCTGGTATAAGGGCCGCTTTAATCTGAATAACAACTGCATCCTCAAAAAAATCGATCTGCAAATCAGTGATGCCCATGCGCGATCGCAAAATGGCAAGACGATATTGGGAATTTATGAAATCAACAGCGACACCCTAACAGTTGTTTTGGATCTGCCCGGAAATCAAACGCGGCCACTCTCACTTGACGAACCCAGGGGTGCAATGGTTTTTAATTTCGTTAGAAGCTAAAAGATTCAACACTATTGAACATTAAAATGCTATTGGAGGTAATTATGAGAAAGATTATCAGAACCCTCCGATTCGCTTTTAATAAAGATACATCGTTTTGACATTGACGAAAACGGGAAAATTCCATATCATTTAACCATTCAACTGCAAAGCATTCTTTGTTTTATTGCACATGTCTTATTTTGAATCGTCGGGAGGGCGAGACCGCATGAACAGGAAGAGTGTTGCCTCGAAATTCAATTGGTTAATCATTATATTCGTGGTCATTTCCATCTCACTTTCTGCATAGCACTAAATCTGCTAAAGTCAAGGAGATCACCGGCGAAACACCCATCGTCATTGATGCGGATGAGCTCGAGAATAATCCAGACGGCGTTACCCGGGCATAGGGTGATGCCGTAGGGATCCCTTATATTAGCAATTAAATTAAAGTCGAGAAAAGATGGAACTGCAGTCAGACCTGAACAGTGAGCGTCTCACAGAAACTATTCGCAGTTTAATGGAAGAAAACTACGATCTTGGCAAGCTGACTCGTGTCAAGGAGATTACAGGCGGGTATTGCAATAAAAGCTATGCGGTATGGATATTGGCCGACGATCACGTCCATCGGTATTTTCTGCGCTTGTATAATCCCAATGTCATCGAAAATGAAATCCTGTTTGAACACGCCCTGCTGAATCATTTGAGATCAAATGGATTCACGCTGGCGGCAGCCATTGTTCCATGCCGAAACAGGGCAACGGTGGTACACACCTCACCACCTGAAAATCACCGGGGAAGAAAAGCGATTTGGGCATTATTCGAGTTTCTTGACGGGGAAGACAAATATTCCTGGACCTGCACCGATCTGACAGATAAAGAGTTCATCAGCGCCGCTGAAATCCTGGCCCATCTTCACCACTGCGGCCATGGATTCAAAAAACCGCCTGGAGCGGATCGCGTCCAACCCCGGATCATGGAATTTATTGCCACTTTTAAAAAAACCTTTTCCGCCTTTCTGGAGCAAGCTGATGATCGTCGCTGTGACCGCTTATTCAAAGATAATTTTGAACCGATCTGTAAGGCCCTGGATTATGCTGCTTCCTTTGATGTCAGGTTTCAGGGAATGACGGAATTACCGATTCATTGTGATTATCATCCCGGAAACCTGAAATATCGCGATGAAAAGGGCGTGGGCATTTTTGATTTTGATTGGTCTAAAACAGATTACCGGCTGTTTGATGTCGCCCTTAGCCTCGTTTATTTTACCAGCATCTGGGACGACCAGGCAACCGGACTTCAACCGGATAAATTTACCCTTTTCCTAAGCACTTACAATCAAGCCTGCCGTCGATTCACGCACATCAACCCATTGACCAAGCAGGAACGCAGATACCTGGTTCCCATGCTGTCGATTGCCAATCTATATGTGCTCAATTGGGATTTGATCGATTTTTATGATACGCCGGAACCGAATGATGACGAGTATTATGCGTTCATCGACCATAATATCGGCTTGATGCACTGGATTGCACTTCATGAGGATGAACTTGAAATATGGATAAATAATTCATAATCAATCTCTTCAGGATTTATCTGGGGAGTGCCAGATGTGTGCGGGTCGATAATGTTTTTTGTGCTGCCTTTTAACCATCGTTTGCTTGCAGGCTTATTTTGACCCCAAAATGAGTGAACTAAGACCTAAAATGGATCGTGAAACCCGATGTCTTCTACTCATTTAACACCGCCGGTCCATCCGGTTGCGGCACTTCAGGCGAGGGAAAGCGGGCTGTACGTTCCAGAACACCCAAGTCCAAATGATTGCGCATGTATTTCTGCGAAGCGTCTTGATAGGGTTGAAAATCCCAAGGCGTGTGCCGGCCGCTTCTCAATGCCCGGTAAACCAGTCGCCGGCGATGCTGGCTAGCGACCACTTGCTTGTGAAGGGCCTCTTTATCCCAGTGCTGCAACAATTCGACCTGAAAATCCTGGCACAATTCCTGAAATTCTTGCCGGTCGGCAAGATTGTGTAATTCATTCGGATCATCTTCCAAGTCAAAAAGCTGTTCCGGATCGGGTTCACTGTAAATGTACTTGTAACGGCCGCGCCTGATCATTAACAACGGGGCCACAGCCCCTTCGCCGAGCATCTCACCGTAAACGGTACCGGAATTCTCGACATCCTTGCCTTCAAGTAATGGCAGCAGACTATGGCCATCCAGTGTGTCGGAGTAGGTCGGCGATTTATCGTTCAATGCAATTTCAGTGATGGTCGGCAGTAAATCGACGAGAGAAACAGGCTGCTTTACCCGTCGAGGAGCAAACCTTCCCGGTGCGTGGAAAACTATTGGTACCCGGGCGGACCATTCAAAAAAAGACATTTTATACCACAAACCGCGTTCACCCAGCATTTCACCATGATCGGAAATGAACAGGATGATGGTGTTGTCTCTGAGACCGGTGTTTTCCAGGGCCTGTAAAAGCAGCCCGACCTTATCATCTATGTAGCTGATCATACCGTAATAATTTGTGATTATATCTATTCCAGAAGCTTCTTGTAATCGCAAATGGATCATGGGGATGTGTGAAAGAAACGGTCATGAAAAACGGCTGATCATTTCCACGCCGAGATAGATCATATATCCTGCGTTGTGAATGGAAGGCAACCTCCTCATCAAAGTCAAGTTGGTTGCTTGTCTCACACAGACCTGCCTGTACCACACTCATCATATCGTGGTACCATGTCGGCCTTTCTGCAAAATTTTCCCAATCAGGCGTCCAGCCAAAGTCAGACGGATATATGTCGGTCGTTAATCGCTCCTCAAATCCATGGAGTTGATCCGGACCCACAAAGTGCATCTTGCCGGCCAGGCAGGTGTGATACCCCAAATCGCGCAGATAATGGGCGATGGTTGGAACGTCTGCGGGGAAATACGCAGCATTGTCGTAAGCACCGATGCGCGATGGCAGCTTTCCCGTCAGCATTGAGAAACGGGATGGTGCGCACAACGGGCTATTGCAGTATGCATTTTCAAAAACAACACCCTTTTCAGCTAAAGCGAAGAGGTGGGGTGTTTTGACGATCGGATGTCCGTAAAACGGCATTGCCGGAGCCGTTAACTGATCCGCCATAATGCAAAGGATATTTGGATGTTCGGCACTCATATCTTCTCCTCGTTAGGCCCTTATCGGGCTTTATCTGACAACTTGTTAAAAAAAATGAGGTTTCAGGTGTCGGGTTTCAGGTGTCAGGCATCAAAGGTGCCAATAAGTCTTTAAACAGATCTCGTATTTTACTATGAAAATAGCTCTTTTTTTTGGACATTATCGGGCGTGATGAAACCTTCTCCGAGCATGGGTTTCAGGTGTCGGGTGTCAGGTTTCAGGC
>CALZJV010000524.1 GCA_945787595.1 uncultured Desulfobacterales bacterium
GATATTCGGGCTTTTCATGACCTGGGGTGTCGGTGCCAACGATTTAGCCAATGCCATGGGCACCTCCGTCGGCGCCGGCGCCGTTACAGTCAAACAAGCCATCGGAATCGCCATCATTTTTGAATTCCTCGGCGCGGTCTTGGCGGGAGGGCATGTAACCCAAACGATTCGCAAAGGGATCATCGATCCCACGCCAATTATCAGCAATCCCGAGATACTGGTCTTCGGAATGCTCGCTTCGCTGTTGGCCGCAGCGGTTTGGTTGATGATTGCTTCTGCCAAAGGTTGGCCGGTTTCGACAACCCACTCCATTGTGGGCGCTATCGTCGGGTTTGCGATTGTGGGCATCGGGCCCGAAGCGGTCAAGTGGCATAAAATCCTGAGCGTTGTGATAAGTTGGGTCATATCACCGGCGGTGGGAGGCGTCATTAGTTTCATTTTGGTGATGAGCACGCGTAAGCTTATTCTGGATACGGAGACCCCGCTGAAAAATGCAAAAAAATATGCTCCTTTTTACGTATTTTTGGTCGGATTTACTATTTCCCTGGTGACCATGTTCAAGGGATTAAAACAGCTTAAACTGGACCTGTCCATCGGGGGAAGCATTTTTGCGGCAATCTGTTTCGGGGTTCTTACCGCTTTTATCGGATGGTTATTCATCAGGAAAGTCAAGCAGCATGAAGATGACGACCGGACGTTTCAATTTGCCAGCGTTGAAAAGGTGTTTGCACCCATGATGCTGTTTACGGCCTGCTCGATGGCATTTGCCTCAGAGAGCCCCGCTGCCGATTTGGATCCTTTTGCTCGGTGGTGCCGGAATTGTATTGGGCCTTATCACGCTCGGCTACCGGGTAATGCTGACGGTCGGTAAAAAAATCACCGAACTGACCCCCTCGCGCGGCTTCTGCGCTGAGCTTGCGGCGGCGTCTACGGTAGTTATCGCCTCCCGCACCGGTTTGCCGGTATCCACCACTCACATTCTGGTGGGCGCTGTATTGGGTGTTGGTCTGGCCCGTGGTTTAGGGGCATTGGACCTACGGGTTGTTTTAAATATAATTATTTCCTGGGTAGTAACCTTGCCGGCTGGGGGAATCATGGCGATGCTTTTCTATTTTACCCTCAAGGGGATATTTAGTTAGAATTATCGGCCTAGATCTGTCTGTCCGGACCTTGTCATTCAGCTTAGAGAAATAGCCCCTGCGGGTCAGCAAATTTAATATTGTAGATTGAAAATTGAAGATTTGTGGATGTCGCTGCGCTCTGCCATTTAAATTTTTTTTTAATTGATCGATCCCGCCGAAGGCGGACCTTAAATCTTCAATATTCAATCGACAATCTTCAATCAATGGTATCTGTGATTTGCTGACACCTTCGACAACCTACAACATGTTGTCAGATAATGCCTGTTAAGGGCCTATATCTACATATCAGGCAGGGCATTGATAGCTTCCAGTAAAGGCTCAGCTTTATATGACAGCGGGATCATGCCATCGCCAATACAGGTAAATACGCCGATGGCGTGAAGGTGTGCGCTATAGACTATGTGATGGTTCACAATATCGCCGGCATTCAGCCATAGGGTTTCGGTTTCATTGAGGGGATTATGACCGACGATAAAGGGAAAATTCGGGCCAAGCCCAAGCCCTTTGCGAAACCGTTTTACATCCTTGGACGTATATCCGCCGGGATAGCCGGACCGTTTAACACGATTATGAATTAACTGTTCCATCAGACCCTGGTGTTCGTTGGCGTTGATCAGCATTTCAAGGTTAACCTTACGGGATGGGGGCGAGGCATGACAGGCCAAAAAGTCTTTGGCAAGGACCACATAGGGCAATTGGTCGTAATAGCGTTCCATCTCCTGCTTGTAGCGCGCACCCCGTTCATCTACAAGATACTTTTCCCATAAGAGTCCCTGGGGGATACCCCCCTTTGAAACATGCGGTTCAAAACTATCGTGGTTGCCGCGGATATGAAATACCTGTTTCGGGAATCTGGTTTTCAACTTGAAAATGAAATCCATCATCAGCATCGAGCCGGTCATAATTTCCATTTGATCCTCCAACTCCGAATGGACGGCATCCCCAAGAAGGATCAAACAGGCGCTACCATTTTCAAGGCTTTCTAAGAATTGATTTTCGGAGAGGATTTTCATCAGGTTGTCGATCTGAGCATGGAGGTCGCCGATCAGAATCGGGGTTACCTCATCAGGAAGCCTGATCAAGGGGCCCGGCTTACCCTGGGAATTTTTTGGACGGTGGACCTCTTGAGCCATGATCTGGTTAATCTTTTCCAAATCAGATTGGGCTTCTAATAAAGGCAAGGGTTGAATCGGCCCGCCGAATATTTCCCTTAGATGATAAAGCTTTTCCTGCCGTCGGCGGATGAGTCCCTCGATCTCCTCAGGCGCTTTTAAAACGGATAGGGTGGTACCCGTGTCGGAATGAAGGTCCTTGAAAATAAGGGCATCACCCGGATAGGTAACGGCCAGATGGCGGTCGTTGACCTTATCTGAATAGGAGAGGATCGCTGTCTGTTCAGGATCGCGCCTGCCCAGAATCAGTTTTTTACCTCGCTCCAAGCGGAGAAAACCACTAATCCGGGAATAATAATGCGCGGGGTTGAAGAGCACAAAACCCGATGGGGACTCTTCCGGGCGGGATGATTTGAAGAGACGGTCCGGAAAAAGGTGCAGTTTATCATCGTTGGATCCCAGGCAGATCTGAAGTGGCAACCCTTGAAACGGAATCCGGACTCCCTCTCCCTTGAGGTGTTTTGTTCCGCTGAGTTCCACACTCTCATAGCGCTTTGAGGTGGCGAAAAAGGATTTTACCTTTTTAAATAAACTCATGACACCTTTTTTAGGGGCAGATTAACTGTGAAAATCGTGCCTTTCCCCAGTTTACTGGACACTTCGATCACGCCACCCAAAAGTCCAACCAATTGCTTGGTAATGACAAGTCCCTGGAAAGGTCTTTTGTACTCAAATGTATCGGCATCCGTTACCGGACCCGGGGGTTCAAAAAGATGCTCAAGTTTGGCTGCATCGATGCCGATCCCGCTATCCTGGATCAAAAAGCGAATCTGATAGCCGGTTTCATCTTTAGAAATAAGTTCCATGCTGATAATGATTTCACCGGTTCTAGTAAATTTGACGGCATTCGAAAGCAAATGCATCAAAATTAGGCTCAAATTGCCGGAATCACCGTGCACGGTTACGGGCAGGTTAGCAGGGCGCTGCACTCTATATTCAAGGCCCTTTATGCGGGCAAAATTACTGAAAAATACCGATAGATTGTCTATCAGAAGATGCAAATCAAAATCTGTTTCGTTAAGTTCCAACCACTGCGTGTGGACCTTAGAGTAGCCTAAAATGACGTCTATGATGTCAAGCACCCATTGTCCGGATTGTTTCATTATTTCGGCGTAACTGCGCCTTTTGCCGGCGCTGTCAGTCTCTGCAAGGTCATCGGCCATTCTGATGATGCTGTCCATGAGGGAATAAATCTCATGACTCATCAGGGTTAAGAGTTCCTGTTTTTCATCCATGGCCTGGTGCCAATTCGCTTCGGTCTCTCGGCATAATGTGATGTCCATAACCAGCCCGGCATAGCGCCGGATATCACCGCTTCCCACCCTACCGACGATAAGGGAAAGGGGTATCTTGCGATTGTCTTTTGACAATCCGATCATTTCTCTGCCGACGGCGACTCGCGGGATATCATGGGATTCGATCTGATCAAACAATGACAGACCTTGATCCGGACCCGCCGTCGTGCTAAACAGGCTGAAAAAAGATTTCCCAATCAATTCCAAAGGTGAATATCCGAGCATGTTTGCCAGCTCCGGGTTGAGGATTTCAATAATACCATCCTTGTCGACTATAAAGAGGCCCGGTGGGATGCTGTATACCAAACTGCGCACGTGGGAAGCATCCTCTCGTATGGTGGCCATGGACCACGCAATCAAACGCTCCATGTGATCGCTCATGGTATTGACGGCAGCGCCCATGGCATCAAGCTCATCGCGCCCGCCGGTGACGGGTACACGCTCCGTAGGATCGGAATGGGCCATCCTGCTTAGAACAGTCCCAATTCGATGCAATGAATGGGTAATGTACCGGGTGATAAATACGGCAAAGGAAATGCCCAGCAGCAACGCCACAAAAACAACGATCAACATCAAGCGGGAATTGGTTTGCGAGTTGGCATTTATGGTTTCGGTTGTCTCCTTCATGGTGCGATCCGACGTTTCGACATTATGCTCCACTATCTGTGTAATCTGACGAGCCGCATCATTCATCTCCATGGCAAGCCGGTCAATGATATCGTTTTGCGCCACCAGTGCAAAAAAATCGGTTTCGTAACTTTCTAAAAGCGCGTTGAACTTCTGTTTGTTGCCGGGAGAGATGCCGGATTGGGCAACTTGTGAGCGCAGGTTTTGAATCTCCTCTTGGGCCATGCGTACATACTGCTTGTCATGGCGCAATAGATAATCTTTTTCCCTGCGGCGCAGTTGGAGAATATTCTTCTCAAGATCGGGTACATAATGGGCCTCGAGCAAATCCTCGATCCCGTGAGCCGCATCCCGAAACGGGCCCTTGCCGCCCTTGAGGTCCTTACCGTTCAGTGCATCTTGCGCGTAGTCGGCTAAAGCGTCACGGTAAACGTCCATCTCCTTGTGGAGCCGGATCTTGAAATCCTTTTTCAACTCTGAGATGTTCGCTTTTTCTTTGAATTCTTTAATCAATTCAAAGACCGTATCATAATATTGCGCTTCCCGTCTGAGTCCAAGATCTTTCTCCCCTCGGCGAATCTGTAAGAGTTGAAGGTAAAGTGACCCAACCTTGAAATTACCGGCCAGGTCTTCCAGATCATGCGCGCGGTCTCGAAATCTTCCCTGCAGACCGGAGTTATGGTCCATCCCCTTTTTTCGCCAGGCCGCCACAAGGGCCTCAAAGCGGGTATGGTAAGTCTTTGTGAATTTGGAAATCTGTTCAGCGACGGCTTGCGCATCGGCGTCGATTTTCTTTAATTTGACTGCTTCTTGCCGGATCCGGCCGACATACTGTGTGACCTTGTCGGTGGCTGCCTCTTGTCTATGGATCAAAAAATCCTTTTCCGCTCGGCGAGCCTCCAACATAAAGCGTTCGATATTCAAGGTGAGACTCTTCTTGGCTTCAAAAACATCCAAAAGTCTTTGATAGTCGGACAGGGACTGTTTCCGAAGGTTGTTAAGGAAACGAACCATGTTTCTGCTCCCATCCATCCGTGCCCCTTCAAGGAACGAATGTTATCCAAATATATTTGCTATCTTTCGTCCTGTTTTTTATGCAACTTTAGGCCCTTATCGGGCTTTATCTGACAACATGTTGTAAGTTAAGGTTTCAGTCCGCCCTGGCCTCCCCTCTCTCCGAGCTGTAGGCTCTAGGAGCCGGAAGCCGGCCTGTAAGCCTATGGAAGCCTACGGGCTGGCCTCCGGCTCGTAGCGGCACGATCCTACGCCTCGGAAAGAAGCGGGCTCGTAGCCTACGCCTCGGAGAGTGCGATATGAGGAAATTTTACTGTTCGCTGTAGGAGATCCCAATAATGTCTTATCTTCCAGATTCTTACAAAGTTAGGTCTGGGCCAGGGGTGTCGGGTGTCAGGTTTCAGCCCAGCCGCCGGCCAATAAAACGGCCAGTCTGATCGGAAAAGAAACTCCAACATGACAAATGTCGAATGTCGATTGACGAATGTCGAATTAAGGAATTCTTTCTATTTTATTTGTTAAAAAGAGCAGAGCGAAGCGACATCCACAATCGTCAATTCCGGCTTGTCCGGGTTGGGGTTTAAGATGCGTCGCGGTCTGCCCTCGAAGCTGTTGCGTATATATACCTTCAGGCCATGATAATGGAAATGCAAGGCCAAAATCTCATAGGCTGTGATCTGTTTTTCCACAATTTTCTGGGTTAAAAGGTCATCCACGTGGTGACTGCCGAGTCTAGCGCGTAGCGAGCGCATGACGTAGGTCATACGGGGCGGAGGCAGTTGAAAGTAGAATGTGTATCTGTTTTTCCAGGCGGTGCCAAGCAACCACCGTTTTTGCGGCGGAATTTGAATACGGTCCAGGTTTACCGGGGTGGGAGATTCAAGCCATTCTTGCTCATAGACTGCGCGACTTACCTTGTGTCCCTCGAACGGAAATCCAAAATGCACTTCTCTGGGGCGGTAGAAAAGGATGTGGCTGCGCCACCAATTTTTTTGGGCCAAATCGAGATAGCCTTCCATCGGCCACCCGCCCAGTTTGTTAATAAGGGTGGATTTTCCGCTGCCCGGAGGCCCCGTAATAATGATCCGCCGAAACCGTTCCCCGTAAGGGAAGCTGACACCCTTGATATCCGATAGGTGTTCAATTTCTTTAGTCGTCAAAGGCATAAGTCAGTTCGCTTCGTTCACAATTGGATTGATGGAACAATGGAATAGTGGAATAATGGGTTCTGGCTTACGGCCCGGAGAGGATAATGCAATGTTGGATTAATGGTCCCGCCACCTGAGAGATTGACGATAAAATTAAAATAGCTAATATCCTTTTGAAAACCAATATTCCATCGTTCCACCATTCCAATATTCCATTCCCGAGGCAAATTCGGAAAAACCAAAAAACCTATATATTCTCAGTAGGTTGTGGTAGTTTCGAGACATTTTATTACAGTACACTTTTTATATCTTCGATGGAGAGGATTCCGACCAGCCGATCCTTCTCCAGCACGGGAATATGGCGAAAGCGGTTTTTCGTCATCAAAGAGAGGCATTTGTCCACTTTCTGGTTAGGTGTGGTTTGAATCACTTTTGCGGTCATGATATCCCGCACCAGTGTTTTTTTGGATTTCTTCTTTTTCAGGATCATTTTACGGGTGAAGTTCCGCTTTGATAGGATCCCCACCACCTTTTCCTTTTCAACCACCACCAGTGCGCCGATTTCTTTTTCTGCCATCAGCTTCAAGGCATCGTAAACCGTGGCATCCGGAGAGATCGTAACCACTTCTCGTTTTTGCTTTTCCAATAACTTCTTGACCTTCATAACAATCAACTCCTAAAATCAGCGACCACCAGCAGAGCTGAGGGTATGAGGAAGGCCCCTAGAAGGGGCCACGCTCTGCTGGTGGTCGCTGATTTGTAAAAAGAATTTTGGCCTCATGTTAATTGTATCCTGATATAGCGCGCCGTCCTAATTTTGGATATCATTTTTTGATCACGCTTTTATCTGATCTGTCTTTTTTGATAAGCCAATGCACTTCCATCATTTGCATACAGCTTGTTTTACCGCCTGATGTGGTCAAGGTTACGCTGCCGGCATATCTAACCAAGTCGAAAAAAATGAGCCAAAATTCTTTTGATTAACTCCATTCATAAGCCACCGGCATCGTTTAGGTTTGGATCAATGACCCCCCGGTAACGGTAGAACCTTTTCAATTCTACCCCGATAGATCGGGGTGGCTTATGAATGGAGTTAGAAACCTGGGGAATTCGTACGTTGCCAAATTGACATTTAGCGAAACCGTCAAAGGTATTCCAAATGATAAAGAATATGCAATTGAGTGTCAAACCTTAATTAGTTAATGAAAAGACGGCTTATTTTCAGCTTGACAAAGATTCTCATTTTCTAATAATCGTTATAAATCATTATCATTCTACATATATCGAAATCCAACCCGGACAAGCCGGAATTGAATATCGATCCGCCGGAGGCGGAAAGATTTGTGGTATCGCTCTCCGAGGCGTAGGCGCTGCAACCCCTACGAGCCGGAGGCTTCGCTCTGTCTTTTCTATTAAAATCGATAGCATTCCTCTCCGAGCTGTAGGATCTACCCTCCGGGGCGTAGTCACAGTCCCCTACGGGACGGAGTCGAGCCGGAGGCTAAAATATTCAATCTGGCTATGGCATAAAGCATGTGCAAACATGTTGTCAGATAATGGCCCTTAAGGGCCTAAAAGGGGTTTTTTTTAACGATAGGAGGAGTGAACATGGCTAAAAAAAAAGCAGATAAAGACATCCTGTTGGTGGCGGTAGATTTTTCTCCCTATTCAGAGCAGGCCCTGTGTTTTGCCGGCCAACTGGCGGAAAAACTAAAGGCCCAGCTTCTGGTTCTCCATGTTATCCATGATCCTGCCGAAGCACCCGGTTTTTATGCTCAGAAGGGGAAAAAGAAAAAATTCCTCAAATCCATGGAAGAAGCCGCCGAAGAAATGATGGAAGAATTTCTTTTAAAAATGCGTCAAGCCCATCCCGACATAGTGCCGATTAAAAAAGCCAAACCGCTATTGGTGGTCGGCACACCGGTAACGCGGATTGTGGAAGTCGCCGAAAAGAAGCAGGTTGGCATGATTATCATCGGAAGTCACGGTCGCACCGGGTTAGCCCAGTTGCTGATTGGTTCAAAGGTCCAGCGGGTGGTACAACTGTCACCCGTCCCGGTAACGGTCGTCAAAACCCCCCCGGGGAATGTAAATTTTTGCAATCCGGTATAAAGGAGATATCAAATGAAATCGCTCGATTCTCGTCGTACCCTGTTGCTGGGATTCATCGGATTATTTTTTCTCATGTTGCTCTCACCCTTGCCTGCCCAGGCCGCCGCTGCTTCAGAATCCAAAGAAATCAGCTGGTTTTTTCTGGTTGTCGGGTTGCTCGGAGGTCTATCCCTGTTTCTGTATGGGATGGAAAGAATGAGCGACGCTTTAAAGAATGTGGCCGGGGAAAAAATGAAGGATATCCTGGGACTGTTGTCGAACAACCGTTTCGGTCACCACGGTGATGCTGGTGGGTTTTGTAAGCGCCGGCTTGATGTCGCTTTCTCAAACCATCGGCGTAATTATGGGCTCAAACATCGGCACCACCATCACAGCTCAGATTGTGGCATTTAAGGTGACCAAATATGCCTTGCTGCTGGTGGCCATCGGCTTTGGAATGCTTTTTGCGTCTAAAAAAGAAAAAATCCAGCAATACGGCTATATGATTATGGGATTGGGAATGATTTTTTTCGGCATGGGAGTGATGAGCGAGGCCATGAAACCGTTAAGGGCTTACCAGCCCTTTCTCGATTTGATGACCCAGATGTCCAACCCGGTGTTGGGTATTCTGGTAGCGGCCCTTTTTACGGCCTTGGTGCAATCCAGTTCCGCCACCACGGGGGTGATCATCGTCCTGGCGATGCAGGGGTTGATCAGCCTGAAGGCGGGCATCGCCTTGTCATTCGGCGCCAATATCGGAACGTGTGTGACGGCCTTTTTAGCCTCGATCGGCAAACCGCGTGAGGCGCTGCGCGTATCCGTCGTACATGTGCTCTTCAATGTGGTCGGCGTGCTGATTTTTTTGCCCTTTATCGGGCCCTTTGTCAGGTTCGTGGTTTCCATCTCCCCCTCGCCCGCCGAAGGACTGACCGGCCTACAGGCCGCCGCCGCGGTGCTGCCACGCCAGGTGGCCAACGCCCACACCATTTTCAATGCCACCTGCGCCCTTGTTTTTCTTCCGCTTGTCACTTATTTTGCCCGAATAGTCTACCGCTTGGTGCCCGATAAGCCCCTGGCGGAGGTTGAAGAAATCCAGCCCAAATATTTGAGTGAGATGCTGCTTCATACACCCAGTCTGGCCCTGGATGCCGCCCGGCATGAAATCAAACGGATGGGCAAACGGGTGGATCTAATGAATTGCCGGCCGTATTGACCGGCAACAAAGAATCGCTGCTGGCAGTGCGGGAAATGTATGAGGAGGTCGATATCTTACACAAACATCTTGTCACATATCTGGCAAACGTCAGCAAGCTGAAGCTCAATGAATACCAAACCCAAAAAATGATAAGACTCATGGATGCCGTCAATGATCTGGATCACATCGGCGACCTGATAGAAGTCAATATGGTGGGCCTGGGAGAGCGACGGATTGAAAAAGGATTCAAGATAAGCCAGGAGACCCAAAAGGTGATCAACACCGTCTATCATGTTGTATCCGATGCGCTCAAAGGCGCCGTGCGGGCGGTTGTCGATGAAGACGATGCTTTTGCCACGCGGGTCATCTCCATGAAATCAGATATGAACCGTCTGGTAGAGCAGGCCGACTTACATCAGGCTAAGCGGCTCATTTCCGAAGATTCCGGAAAATTCGAGGCCTATAGCGTGGAAGTCGACATTATCGAAAAGCTCAAACGGATTTACTATCACGCCAAACGCATGGCCAAAACAGTCGTTGAAATAGAGGAAGAAAAAGTCGCCATGAAGGAGGCAGCCTGAAGCAAGGCTCGCGGAAATAAATATCAATCACTAATCCGGCGGCGGATTTAGATATTGTAATTTGGTGCTTGTAATTTGTTATTTCCGGTTTATCCGGCTTAGGGTTACATTTTCCCTTTTATTTCTTCGATGGTCAGCAATCCGACCAACCGGTCCTCCTCCAGCACCGGCATGTGGCGGATGCGCTTTTTCGTCATCAAAGATAGACACTTGCCCACTTTCATGTCAGGGCTGATGTGAATGACATCTGAGGTCATGATCTCCCGCACCAGGGTTTTCTTGGAGCTTTTGCCCTTGAGGATCACCTTGCGGGCGTAGTCCCGCTCGGAAATAATTCCCACCATCTTTTTCTTTTCAAGCACCACCAGTGCACCGATCTCTTTTTTCGCCATCAGCGCCAGGGCATCGTAAACTGTCTCATCCGGCGCGACGGTGTCCACATCGCGTCCAATGGAATCTAATAGCTTTTTAATCCGCATAATAATTTTCCTTTAAAAAAGTAGGGCTTCCGAGTAATGCTGAAGGCATCCCTTGATCCAACTCATACAGAGAATGCCGCCGGTGAAAATGTCATCGGCCTTTTCCACGTACCGCCTAAAAAACATAGCCGGCGGGCAAAAAGTTCATGGGCAATCCGGCTCAAAGGGTTGGGTTGCCTCTTTCTTACGTCAGATTTTTAACGGGCTTTTGACTGTTAATGGCTCAAGGTTTCATAAATTTCGTAAAAGGATTTTTCTCCGATCAGAGAATCTACTTTGTGCTGAATATCTCTTCTTTCTTGGCTTTGCGACCATTTCTTCCAGTCGTCGGACGTTTCCCATTCGCTGATGACCATGAAATCTCCGGGATCATCCAGGCTTCTTAATGTTTCACCCGAAATATAACCGGCCTGTTCTTTTGCATGGGACCGCATTTCGCTGAGCAGCGGAAGCAGTTCCTCGGGTTGTTCGATCTTCCATTTACGTTTAATAATAACTTTAATGGGCATTTTGTCCTCCTTGTTTCTATTCACATTCGAATACTTTCAAGTTAGGGGCTTCGCCCCAATTGGAAAAGTGGAGTGATGGAATGGTGGAATGATGGAATGGTGGAATGATGGGTTTGAAGGAATTCTGTCTATTATAAATGGTCTATTCAACTTTATTACACAATATTCCATATTTCCAACATTCCATTATTCCAGATGGCTGAAATTTTGATCTAGCCCCTGATAATCATATAAACTCAATATGTTGTAGAAATTCCGAGACGTTAACTTATCCTGGTAATTCCACACCCCTCATTATATTATCTTCCAAGTATCTGATTTCATCAATACCCGATATCGCGATCTCAGGATCGGTCTCGAGTTCCTC